>QMRH01000001.1 GCA_003650675.1 Thermoprotei archaeon
ATTGCGATCTCGTACTACTGGCGGTAGGTCTTACACCTGACACTAGGCTTCTCTCGCAATTTGGAGTTCAAATGAGATGGGTTCCAGAGTTAGGTGGGATGGTTCCCCTTCGAACAAGATATCTCGAGACATCGGTGCCTAATGTCTTGGTGGCAGGGGACATGAGTGGAATAGAGGAGGCCACTACGGCGATGCTGGAGGGATGGATTGCTGGGCTAACAGCTGCCATTAAGATAAAGGGCAAAGACAAGGAACTTTTAGAGGAAAGGGAGAGATTAATTGGACTACTAGAAGAATACAGGAGGGCCCCGGTGAGCAGAAGGGTTAGGGAGGGATTAAAGAAAGTCACAGTTGAGGGGTGGTAGCTATGGGATTATCTTTTAGAAAGACGTGTATAATAACAATAGAGGAGTTAAGGAAAATAGGTTTAATGCCTCCTCAAAACAGGCTTAAAAGGGGACCAGTAGTGTTAATAGAATGCCCGGAGGAGATACCCTGTAACATATGTGTAGATGCCTGTCCCTTTAACGCAATAAACATGGAGAGGATAACTAGTATTCCCAAGGTCGATTGGGATAAATGTGTAGGATGCGGGGTTTGTGTTACAAGTTGCCCTGGCCTAGCCATATTTGTTGTAGATGTCTCAAGGGAAGACACGGCATTCGTCACAGTACCCTACGAGTTTCTTCCCAGACCGAAGCCAGGCGAAAAGGTTATAATATTGGGCAGAGATGGAAGGAGTCTAGGACAAGGGGTAGTAAAGGCTGTTTTTGAACAAAATAAAACTTTAGCAGTTAAAATTGAGGTTCCTAAAGAGATTGCTTTTGAAGTTAAGGGAATTAGGGTGGTGAAGACAAGTGGGTGACTCGGAACCCATAATAGTGTGTCGATGTGAGGATGTCACGTTGGACGAAGTTGAGGAGGCTATTGAACGGGGATACAGGGACCTTGAAACCCTTAAACGTTATCTTAGAATAGGTATGGGGGCTTGTCAAGGTAGAACATGCATTCCTATGTTATTGAGAATACTGGCACGTAAGCTTGGCAAAAGCGTAGAAGAGTTGCTTCCACCTACTTCTCGGCCTCCTTTATCTCCGGTTAATATAGGTTTAATTGCAGGGGATGAAGATGATGAAGGCTGATGTTATCGTGGTTGGTGGAGGTATAAGCGGGCTATCGACGGCATATTGGCTTCTTGTGAAAGGCGTGAAAAGAGTTATTGTACTGGAGAAGAGTTACTTGGGTTCGGGTTCTACCTTCCGTTGCGCCACAGGAATAAGGGCATCCTTTACAAGTGAAGAACATATCATAGCCATGCGAGAAAGCATTAAACTATGGAAGGATCTATCCGAGCAACTTGATTTCCCATACATGAGAGGTGGTTATGTCTGGCTGTTTACCCAGGAGGATCAAATGAAAATTTACGAAGAATATTCTAGGCTTCATAATTCCTTAGGTGTACCAACTAGGATCGTAGATTCAAGAGAAGTACAGAGGTTGGTTCCAGTCATCGATATCAGAAATATTTTAGGGGGACTCTACGACCCCTTGGCAGGTAAAGCTAATCCATTCAAGGTGATGTACGCATTCAATGAAACAATAAGAAAACTTGGAGGAGAAATACTGACAGGCGTTAATGTTACCAAGATATTGACGAAAGGGGAAAGGATTGTAGGGGTTCAGACCACCAAAGGAACCATAGAATCAGATAATGTGGTTGTTGCAGCTGGATATGGCTCCAGAAAGCTTCTTGAGCAACTTGGAGTATCAATGCCTCTGAAAAACATACCTCACCATGCAGTAATAACAGAGCCATTTAAACCGGCATTTAACCCGCTCGTTGTAGATGTATCGACAGGTGCATATATTGTACAGACGTTTGATGGTGGTTTCATTATGGGTGCAGAAATAGAAGACATTGAAGATGGACCCTTAATACCTAGAATAGAGTTTATGAAGACCGTGGCAAAAATATGGCTTAAGTTTTTCCCGTGGCTTAAATCAATAAACTTTCTAAGATACTGGGTAGGCTACTATGTTGTAAGCCCCGATCATCATCCCATAATTGGACCAATAAATCGCTATAAGGGTCTCTACGTAGCGGCTGGCTTTAGCGGACACGGCTTCATGATAGGGCCTATTACTGGTAAGATTCTTGCAGAATGGATCCTAGAGGACGGTCCAAAGATACCCCAATTAAGACGACTTTCATATCAACGTATAGAGGAGGGTAGGCTAATAGAGGAAAAGGCGATAATAGGTTAATGATGAACACAAATTACTGGCGTAAGGCTTTTAGATTGTTTGACATCAAAGTGGTGGAGGAGAGGATCTATATTGTTCCTTGTTTTTTATCCATTCCATGAACTTTTTCGAAGGAGGTTTTTCTTCATACAATTGTTTTCTCATGGCTTCCAGCATCTCTTCCTTAGTTCCCATGAATTCAGCAGCCGAAAGTACTTGATTGCCTTTTCTTGAGGCCCTTAAGAAAACAGTTTTTATGTGTTCTCGCCATTCAAGTTGTCGAAGCAGATGATGCGAAACTACAGTTAGGGGGACGTTTTCTACAAGGAGCTCAAGGTTATTAATACCTTGTACCACATCTTCCGTCTTAACCTTATTGCCTGCAAGATATAATGGAGGTCCACCAACAATTGCTACATCAGGTTTCATGGAAATAATGTATTGAAGGGTTTCTTCTGAAATGGGGCCCTGGACATCTGGGGCGTAAACAACGGTCTCGTCGCGGTACTTTATAGTTAGTAAAAGAACCCAACCCAACTTACTTTCCTTAGCACCATGGGGCATTGGCATGGAGATTTCTATGTCAGTACTGAGAAATTTATATTTTCTTCCATCAGCAACCTTGATATCTATGTTTTGTATTTCTTCTAAATGATTTACAAGTGTTAATGCTCTTCTTCTCTGTCTAAAATTGATTTTTTCGTCGGGATTTTTAATGAGGATCTGTTTATCTGAATAAACCTGCTCGAAGATTTCTTCATTGCACCATTCGAACCATGACTTGAAGGGAGGTGTATAGTGGTCTAGATGGTAATGGCTTATAAACACTATGTCAGCTTTAGGAACAAATTTCATTATTTTTTCTCGAGCTTTCTTCACAGACTGAAATTCCAAGGGGTGGGGAGGCAGGCCGAATCTTCTTGGTGCAAGGGAAACCCCCGGATCCAGGATTATTGAAAGATCTGGGGTTTCAATATAGGTTGCCATGGAGCGTACTCCTAGACTTTCCTCAGAAAGTATTTTGATGTCGATGTGGTTTAAGGGATTTTTCATATATAGCCTCTTAAGTTCTCTTCTTCCTTCTTCTGTAATATGTATGCTGCTTCACTTAAAATTAATAACGCACCAAGAACTAGGCTAAATAGTTCCTCCACGTCCCTTGCCAGGGTTTCTAATGCTCTCTCCTTTGCTTGATAAGAGTAGAGTAAGGGTATGCTACTTGAGGCCTCTTTTATCCCCTTAACATAGGATAGTTCACGTTCGTAATACTTTATTATATCATCAACTATCTGGAGTGTAATAGGGTTTGTAAGTTTTGAGACTATTTTCTCCTTAAGTATGTTTAAAAGCATCCTGATCATTTCTTCTCCCATTTTTATGGCTTCGTCGTGGTTTCCTTCGATGACGGCATCATTAAAATCTCTATGCATCTTCGTGAAATTGTCGTAGAAACGCTTCAAGAACAAGGCTTCTTCGCTCATCGAGACATTACCTACTATTGAATTAACATTTACCCTTTAAAATCCTTTATTCAAAATAATACTTTTGAGCTTAAGATAAATACTATCATAGTTTCGTCGGGCGTATAACTTTAAATATTTAAGGTCGTTGATTGTGAAATCTCCTAACTATAAACTATAACTTTTATATAGTATTTATAGGTCTTTGTCTAGGTTTGCAGGATGCAAGTAAAACATAAAACTGTTTCCTCATTTTTCTTTAACATGATTTTAAAGGGGAAGCGAGGAAGGATGTAGCATGCCTTTTCATATAATCGTTCCCGTCAAACAGGTTCCCGACATGGAAAGAGTCAGGTTCGACGTGGAAAAAGGAAGAATAGATAGAAGTTCAGCACCAGGCGAAACGAACCCCTTTGATCTTAATGCTATTGAGGCCGCAGTAAGAATCAAAGAAAAGCTGGGAGGAGTAATCACTGCAATTAGTATGGGGCCTCCTCAAGCCGAATTAACCCTGAGAGACGCGCTGTCGAGGGGTGTGGACAGGGCCATACTGCTCACCGATAAACGTTTTGCAGGCGCCGATACGCTAGCCACCTCTTATGCTATTGCATGTGCTATACGTAAGCTCGGAGAATTCAACTTGATTGTTTGCGGAGAAAAAACGGTTGATGGAGATACGGGGCAAGTTGGACCTGAAATAGCTGAGCATCTGAATATACCGCATGTAGCTTATGTATCCGAGATAAGGGAGGTTTCCCGAGATAAATTAAAGGTGATATCTGATATGGGTGATGCCTACTATCTAGTGGAGGTAAAGCTCCCTGCGTTAATAACTGTCACAAAGGACATAAATACCCCTCGACTTCCGACACTACGCGACAAGCTTAGAGCCCGTAAAGCCAAAATCGAAGTATGGACGGTAGACGATTTAGCGGATATTGGTGATCCAGATAGATTCGGATACAAGGGTTCTCCGACAACTGTTCACAAAATAACGTTTCCGGAGGAGAGGGGAAGAAGAGGTAAGATATTCACTGGGGAAGATGCTGTAGAGAAGCTAATTGAATCTCTACTAAAAGAGGGGGTGTTCAAATGTTAGTTGAAGGCAACTATAGAGGCGTGCTGGTATTTGCTGAACAACATGAGGGGGAGATCCATCCAGTTACCTTCGAGCTTTTAGGAAAAGGAAGGGAGATAGCGGACAGGCTGAAAACAGAACTATCAAGTGTTTTACTAGGACATAATGTCGAGGAAAAAGCTAGGGAATTAATCTACTATGGTGCGGATCGAGTATACCTCTACGATCATCCATCCTTAAAGCACTTTGATGTTGTTTTGTATAAACAGAACATAGTAAACCTTGTTAAAGAGGAAAAACCTGAAATAATACTCATTGGTGCAACACCCATAGGAAGGTCTTTGGCCCCTAGAATTGCCGCCGCATTAAATACTGGTTTGACCGCCGATTGTATAGACCTGCAAGTGGATGAGAACGGTGACCTAATTCAAATTCGTCCAGCCTTCACGGGAAACATTATAGCACATATAAAGACTAAAACTCGCCCCGTTATGACTACTGTAAGATACAAGGTTATGAAGATGGGTGTTAGAGACGAGAGAAGAAAAGGCAAGATAATCAAGAAAAAGGTCGAGGTCATAGATAACACGGGCATCAAGATACTTAGAAAAGAAAAAAGAAAGGAAGTAAATATAGCTGACGCGGATGTGATAGTAGCGTGCGGTAGAGGATTAAAGAAACCTGAAGACATTAGCATGATAGAGGAATTAGCTAAACTTCTCGGAGGTGTAGTTGGAGCCAGCAGGCCTCTTGTCGATGAAGGATGGATATCGAAGGATCACCAGATTGGTTTCAGCGGAAACACTGTTAAACCAAAACTTTATATTGCCTGCGGTATCTCGGGCTCTCCACAACATTTAGCAGGTATGAGAGATTCAAATATAATAGTGGCAATAAACATAGATCCGACAGCACCCATATTCAGGCACGCGGATTACGGTATAGTAGGGGATTTATATGAAGTGGTTCCAAAGTTAATCAAAGAATTAAAAAAGAGAGGCGTTAGAACATGAAAAGGGAAGTTGTTGAAGAGCTGAGAAGAATAGTTGGGGAAGAATGGGTTATAACCGATAAGGAAAGGATTTCCAGTTATCTTGTCGACGAAACAGCTGAAGCTGTTAGACCCAAACCCTCTAAAAACGTGGTCTTAGTGAAACCTAAAAACGCGAATGAAATATCCGAGATTATGAAACTGGCAAACCGAGAAAAGATCCCTGTTTTCCCAAGGGGAGGAGGAACAGGGCTGGTTGGAGGGTGTATTCCCACCGAAAAAGGAATAATTATCTCTCTTGAAAGGCTGGATAAAATTGAGATAGATAAGGAAAATCTCATGGCTGTAGCAGAAGCAGGAGTCACCTTAGGAAGACTAATTCAAGAGGCTGAGAAAAATGGATTGTTTTTCCCGGCTCATCCAGGAGATGAAGGAGCGCAAATAGGCGGATTGATAGCGTGTAACGCTGGTGGAGCAAGAGCCGTAAAGACAGGTGTAATGAGAAACTATGTTAAGGGAATTGAAGTTGTTCTTCCAACTGGGGAAATTCTAAATCTCGGGGGAAAACTGATTAAAAACAATACTGGCTATAATTTGCTTCAACTATTTATAGGTAGTGAGGGAACCCTGGGGATAATAACCAAGGCTATAATACGCTTATACCCGAGATATGGGGCTACCTTAACGCTGGTTGCCCCCTTTAATAATAGACTTGATGCGATAAACACCGTACCCAAAATACTGCAGAGCGGCGTAATTCCATTGGCCTTAGAGTACGTAGAAAGAGACCTAGTAGAGAGGTCGGCTGAATATCTTGGATTGACGTGGCCCTGTAGCGAGGGAACAGCTTTCCTTATAATAACAATTGCTGAGGCTAATGAAGAAACAGCATATGCTCAAAGTGAGAAGATATATGACATATGTATTGAAAACGGATCACTTGAACCATTAGTAGCCGAAAGAAGAGACGAACAGGAAAATATACTGAAAATACGAAGCGAAATATATACGGTACTTAAACCCGATACCATCGATATTTTAGACGTGACTGTCCCACCTGCTAACATCGGTAAACTATTGAACAAGATAGAGGAAATAGGTAAAAAGTATGGGATCTACATTCCCGCATATGGACATGCTGGGGATGGCAACATACACCCCCATGTCATGAAAATAGAAGGATGGACCATGGATAAATATGAGCAGGTAATAAAAGAGATCTATAAGGCGGCTATCGAGTTAGGAGGGGTCATAACGGGGGAGCATGGCATAGGCGCGTTAAGAAGAAAGTATCTTGGACTATGCCTTAGCGAAAAGGAGATCGAAATAATGCGAGAAATAAAGAGGCTATTAGATCCGAACAATATATTGAATCCCGGAAAGGTGCTACCCTAAAAAACTGTTTTTATACTGTTATTCATCCTATACGATACCAAATATTGTGTGTTGCTCTAAGAGGAATCTTTAATGGATTTTTTACGTGCTTTGAGAATTAATTTTTCTAGTATACTATAGGCTCTTAGAGCATCCTTTCTATCGATTATAAGTATTGTATCGGTGTGGCAGGAGATAAACTGTGTAACATTGATGCCATTATATGCTAGAGATGACATAATGTAGGCGACTACCCCAGGTGTCTCTACTATTTCAAGTGGGCTAGTTATAATAATAGCGGTCTGATCCTTCATTATTTTAATTGGGGTGAACGTAAAACTTTCCCTTATTTTCTTAAGTAAACCCTGGTCTATCATCAACGTGACTGTATGGAGGCTACGTGTGGATTGAATAAATCTGGCGCGGTTTTCCCTAGCCAGCTCATATACTTTAGGAATGTCTATCTCGTCTCCTGCTGTTACAACTGTTACATCGTTAATTATTTGAAGCGAACTTTCCGCTAAAATGTGAAGTATTTTCTCCTCTAGGCCTCTTGTGGTTAGCTGAAGTTTGTCGGCTAGCCGTAGTAAAGCCATTTTAGCGGCAGGAATGTTCACTATAATGTTTTTCTCTTCTCTTAATTCATTAGAAATTTTTCGAGCTACGGCACTGTAGTTTAAAATACCTTGTTTTAAAGCCTCCTGTAGACAAGGTCTGACAGCAACGTATTCTCTCACTATATGGCCTATACTTACTTTCTTATTCATTAGCCAGGTCTCCCATTTAGATATACGGGAAAGAGAATATAAAAGTTGTTACATATAGAACATTTATGTTACAATAATGCTATATTTGTTACATAAGTAATATAAACCGATCTTCAGTAGCACGCTGGGAGACCGAACTTGGAGACAAAAACATTGTTGATCGGGTTGCTGATAGGCCTAGTTGTTGGATACGCTGTAGCAAAATATTTACCTGTTTTTCAGGTAAGTGAGGAGAAAAGTCTAGTCGAAAAAATAAAGGCTAGAGGTTATTTGGTTGTCGGTACTAGCGCCGACTGGCCACCCTTCGAGTATATTAACAAGAAAGGCGGATACTCGGGTATAGACATCGAGATAGCTAAAAAGATAGCGGAAGCGCTTGGCGTCGAGCTCAAAATAAAGGACATCAAATTCGACGCCCTTATAGCTGCATTAAAGACAGGGGAAATAGATCTAGTTATAGCCGATATGACTCCTACAGCCGAGAGGGAAAGGGAGGTAGATCTCTCGATTCCATATTTCAACGACGTCTTTGTTGTTGTATCCTTAAAAACCCAGAGCTTTTCATCCCTAGAAGATCTTTATGGAAAAACTGTAGGTGTTCAGCAAGGGAGCACGCAGGCATCATGGGTTGAGGAAAATTTAGGCGGTAAATGTGGCATCAACTATTATACCAAAGTTTATCCGGATATGGTTTTCGCACTTAAAAGGGGCGACGTGGATGCCATAATTATAGCTAAAACGGTGGCTCAGGTCCTTTCAAGCAAAGATAGTGACCTAGAAATATCATTGGTTATCGAAGGGACGGAAGAGTATGCTGCTATAGCTTTACCTCAGGGAGCGGAAGACCTAAAGTACGTTGTTAATTCTGTGATAGAAAATATTAAGAAAGATGGTACTCTCGAAATAATAGTCAACAACGAAATTTATAAATGGCTGACGAGCGAAGGATGATAAACCCATTTATACAGGTGGGTTCCTTTGCTGGACACCCTAAATTTTCTAATTCAAGGATTGGGGGTCACAATCTATATTAGTATTTTTTCTTTCATCCTAGGGCTGGTAACTGCCACGTTTTTCACTTTACTGAGACTTTTTCCCGGTACATGGGGAGGAGCTATTGTTTCATCGTACGTTGAAGTGTTCAGGGGGACGCCTGTCCTCGTCCAGCTTTTATTCATCTATTTCGGCTTGCCAGCTCTAGGCGTAAGATTTGATCCTTTAACAGCGGGCATACTTGCGTTAGGATTAAACAGTGCTGCTTACCAGACGGAAATATTAAGGTCGGCTATAAAATCCATACCTAAAGAACAGTTTCTTGCGGCTGAGTCACTTGGATTAACCCATATTCAAATTTACCGACATGTGATTCTTCCCCAGGCTTTGCGGATAGCATTACCTTCGCTGGTGAATGAGGTTATAGCCCTTATAAAGGAAAGTTCACTGGTATCGGTTATAGGTGTAGTTGAACTCACCAGGAGAGGTGAGTATTTGGTTGCTGTAACATTTAAAGCCTTTGAGGTTTTTGCCGCCGTAGCCTTCATATACTTCATTACATGTTATACTCTTTCTCGTGGTGCCAAAATCCTCGAAAGAAAAATAACTATACCTGGCTATGTGAGGTGAATGTCCTTGCCTTTTGTTGAAATAAAAAACCTGGTAGCTGGCTATGGGAACACTATAGTCCTTAAGGGAGTCTCGTTGGATGTGGAGGAAGGGGAAAAGGTAGCTATTATAGGTCCAAGCGGCTCCGGCAAATCAACGCTATTAAAGTGTATCATAAGGCTTATCGAACCATTACAGGGCAAGATAATTATAGATGGGATTGATGTCACTTCAAAGACTACTGACATAAGAAAGATCCGTGCCATGACAGGTTTTGTATTCCAGCACTATAACCTGTTTCCCCATATGACAGTTATAAAAAATGTAGCATTGCCTCTACTCTTAGTTAAAAAAGTGCCGAAGAGAGAAGCCTACGGAAGGGCGATGGATGCCTTGAAATCCGTTGGCCTACAGCAGTACGCGGATTCATATCCCCTCCAGCTTTCAGGTGGACAGCAACAAAGAGTGGCCATAGCAAGAGCACTGGTTATAGAACCGAGGCTTTTATTGTTGGATGAACCAACTTCAGCTTTAGACCCAGAGCTCGTAGACGAGGTTCTCGACGTGCTTCGAAGCATCACAAAGAAAAACATGACAATAATTTTAGTCACCCATGAACTTGATTTCGCAGAAGACATAGCAGATAGAATAATATTCATGGAAGATGGAAAAATAGTCGAGGAAGGGGATCCAATAGTCATGCTTCACAACCCACAAAAAACAAGAACACGAGAATTTTTAAGAAGAATAATACGCAAAAGAAGAGCAACATTCACTTTTAACCCGAATTCTCCTACAAATGAAGGGGCTTAAAGGAATTATAATGAACATGGAGGGTAAAAGTGTAGATAGATGTGGTTGCGTTAAGAAACCCGATAAAACTTTCTTCGAAACCCCCTTAAAACCCCCACTAAAACTTGTATCTAAATCCATTTAATAATTTTAGTGTACTAAACATTTTTCTAAAGGGAGAGTATTACCTTTCAATAAAAATATAAAGTGGACCGGGGGGGACTCGAACCCCCGACCTCCCGCGTGCAAGGCGGGCGCTCTCCCACCTGAGCTACCGGCCCCGTTCTACTCGGCTAGCTTATCCATCAAGCATTAAACAACAAATCTTTAAAAGTTTGTCGTTAAGCAGGAAATTTAAACAAAAATAGAATATTCGACTAACGGAAGGAAGTGGTTGCCCGTATTTTATTTTTTATTTTCAATTTTTGGGATGCATGCGTGGGCTTCCTCCTCAGCCACCTCATCTCTATCGGTGGTTTATGCGGTTATCGCCGTAAGGCTGATGGCGTTCAATACATCTGTTAATCGAATGTTTATAGAGATGACATTCCTCTAGTTTCTAAAATACCCAAACATCTGTCTAGGCGAATAATCTACATGAAAAGCGGCTTTATATTTTTAAAGAATACTTGTATTAGCCAGAACCTACGGCGCAACTCATAATCGTCTTCAAAAACCCTATAAATATTATTTTATCTAAAATTTTGGGTGTGTTTAAATGGAATTTCTTAAGAGGAATGCCCTAAAATTTCTTGAAGAAGCGAAGGAGGCGTTCAGTAAGAACGACTATGGTTTCACGATGTTTTTTGTAGAACAATTTTTCCAATTATCATTAAAATATTTATTGTATAAAAAGTATGGTGATTTCCCGAAAACCCATAGCTTAAAAACTCTTTTTGAGCTAACAAAGGATACTATTTTAATTAGTTATTACAGACAAAACCTAGATCTACTTAGGGAGATAGAATTATCGTATATAGCTTCAAGATACATGGAAATAGAATATAGCAAAAAAATAGCAGAACGAGCTTTGCTTTTAGCTGAAGACTTTGAGAGGAGATTCCTATGAAAAACTACTTTGAATTACTTGAGGAAAACAAAAAGTTCTTCGAAAGAGCATTTGAAACAGCTGAAGAAATCGCCACAAAAGCCGGGAAAATATTTAAGAACTGTAAGGTATATATTGTAGGTAGCTTTGCTAAAAAAACTTATGTTTTATCCTCTGACCTTGATATACTGATAATATCTAATGAAATTCCAGAGAAGATGGATTTTGAATGGTACTATAAAATTGTTAAATATTTGACAGACGATCATAGAGTAAATATACATCTATTAAATGAAAAAAGATTTAAAAAATGCAAAAAGATGTATTCTCCACTTATAAAGATAAAATAACTATAAGTATACCATATATCGCCGGGTATCTATATTTATGGTTGCTGTATATTTTAGTGATGTAGGTTGGTGCGCCTCTCTTGGCCTCTTATTTGATTTCGACGTTTCATTGAGGCTACATTGACGGTCACCAGAGGAGCAACTATACTAGGGTTGCGGATTATCGAACGAAACCCTGGGAACACCTAACAAACATTAATATCTAAATAAACAGATAGTTTATCGGATTTACATTGTTTCTAAGGCTATGTATCTCAAATAGGGAATCTCGGGGGTATTTTTAGGTGACATTATAACGTAAATAATAAATTTTACTGTTTGGTAGGATTATAGTGCTAAGCCCCGGTAGCTCAGCCTGGTGGAGCACCGGCCTTGTAAGCTCTTATGCCTAGATAGCCGGGGGTCGCGGGTTCAAATCCCGCCCGGGGCTTAAAAACAGTAGGATAAAGTCGTTATTTTGAGGCCGATCGATAAAGAAGAAATGTTATTAGATTATTGTAATTTTTAAAAGCAAAATTCTTAAAAATAAGTCACTAGAATAAAGGAAAGGAGCTTATGATGAGAAAGCGTAGTTTCATTCTATTGACATTTCTTGTAGTATCTACCGTAATAGCATATCTTGTTTACCAGGAATTTTTCACAAGTGAAGACATTTACCTAAAGATCGAGAAGAATTACTATGTTTCCTTTAATAGTAAGTTCGTTAACTTGACGATAAAGCTGTATGGCCTAACGGAGGGTGGAAAAAACATCACCCTGGAAGTATTTGATGGAAATAGCTTGGTTAATTCTACCAATTTATTTCTGACCATAGGAATTAAAGCAGTTTCCTTTAGGCTTCCCTATTCAATTAGAAACCCGTTGTTGAAGATAAGGTGGGATGGAAAGTTGAAGACCATAGGGATCGAGTTAAACGATAAGACTATTGTGAGGGTTGAGGGAAGGCATATTGTACTAGTAATAAAGAAAAGGAACTTCGATTTATTCAAGGATCCTTTAGATTGGATTCGAAAACTCGACATGGCATATGAAGCTTATGCAGAGCTCGTAGGCGATGTACCTTACAACGGGGCGAAGATCGTGATAGAGGAGGTGGATAAGTATCCTGGCGGCTGGGCTGTTGCCGGGAATCCTATAAAATGGTATTCACCTTACATCCCTGATGCTATTAAACAGGTTAATGAAGGCGACTGGCTTTTCGGCATACTCCATGAAATAGGACATGATTTTGATCTAGACTATAGATGGGTGTGGAACGCAGAATTTTCAGCGAATTTTAAGATGGTTTATGTAGCCGAGAAGTTGAAGGCAAAGATAAAGGAGTATGGAGTATGGTATGATTACAGCGATCCTAACGGAAAAACTTTGGATGATTTCTATGCCATGATGGCTGCAAAAACAGGAGAAACCAACGTACTAAAAGATTGGCTGAGACATAATGACGCCGCCACAGACAAGTTTCTTAAAGTGAAAAACATGATCGGATGGGAGCCATTTAAAAAGACTTATAGAGCCTGGTTAAATCTAAGTAGTGACGAGATACCTAAAACCCCTGAGGGGAAACTTAACTTATTTGTATACTATCTCTGCGTGTTCTCCGGGAAAGACTTGACACAACAGTTTATCGAGTGGGGTTTCCCCATTAGTAGCGAAACTGTAACAAAGGTTAGGGAAGTTCTCGGATCCCAGCCATAGATTAAAGATAACATGTGCCCTATAAAATGGCATCAACTCGGACTAAAAACATCAATTGTTAGTTGCTTTAGATTACACCTGTTTCTCTTGCTAGTCTTTCAGCGGCTTCACGTGTTAAACCGCTTTCACCTAGAATGGTGTATCTTTCGGGCCTTATCTTATGTGCTATTACCAGTGCTTTGATGATAAATTCCTTTTTTATTCCAAGATCTCTGGCTGTAACCGGAGCACCGACTTTCACTAGCGTGTCTTTTATCATCTCCCAGTCGCCTCCATGTAGCCACATCATCATTATAGCTCCGATACCACATTGGAGTCCGTGTGGTGCTGGCTTAAACCCGTATCTACGTGAAAGCAGGTCTAGTGCATGGCTGAAGAGGTGCTCGCTCCCTGATGCAGGTCTACTGCTACCAGCTATACTCATGGCTACACCGCTCCCTATAAGTGCTTTAACCACTATTCTTGCACTTTCCTCTCCACCCGCCCTTATAGCATCCGCCCGTTTTACAATTATTTCAGCGCTCATAAGCGCCATGGAAGCCGCATATTCACTGTAATTCTCTCCTTTAAGTTTATGTGCCAACTCCCAGTCCCTTATCGCCACGAACTTTGATAACAGGTCCCCGCATCCTGATTGAAGTGTAACGGAAGGAGCCTGGGATATTATTTCGGTATCCGCTAAAACCGCTATAGGTGCCTTAGCCATGCTTATTTTTTCCCCAAATTCCTTTCTTAAATCCATTTTAAGGAGATACGATAAGGAAGGGGAGGCTATTCCATCATTTGCAGCACTTGTAGGAACACTAATATATTCCAAGTCTAGGAGAAAAGCCAGAGTTTTAGTTACATCTAATACTCTTCCACCTCCTACTCCAACCAAGAGCCCAGGTTTTTCCCCTTTACTCAACAACTCGTAGAAATTTTTTATCGCTTCCACCCCGCTTAAAGCCTTCATTTTAAGAAATTTTATATTGAATTTACCCGGTATTCGTGGTATAACTTTTTCCGCCGCTATACGTGACGTGTTAACGCCCCCCGATATAACAACAACATTTCTATTCTGTGAGAAGTCTTCGACAACATCCCCTATAATTCGAAGTGCCTGAGGCCCGAAAACCACTCTCCTTGGAATTTCCATAAACTCTAAAGGTTTATTCACAAACCCACCTTAAATAAAGCATAGAAACATGCTATTAATGTTTTAGGGCAACAACCTCCCGGTAAAGAATATATTTTGGAAAGAAATGTATAACCGTGATAGCGGCCGTAGTCTAGTCTGGAAGGACGCCGGCCTTCCACGCCGGCGATCCCGGGTTCGAATCCCGGCGGCCGCATAATTAGTAGCAGGTAGCGTCAGAGATTATAGTAATGGCCATAAGGAATAATTTATGGTCTAGTTCTCATGTAAGGTGTGGTGAAATTAGAGAAGGTTAAATGGTGGTTTATGGTGGGATCTTAACCCAAGGTCTTGATCTCAGAGAGTTAGGGGGTTAATCCCTGTAGTCAAGCTGGAGAAGTAGGTGGAACAGTAAATATATGTAGTCGTCAAAAACAACATATAGGTGATTCGTCATCGAAATGTTACTATTTTATATTTTTAGTACGATATAGAAAGGGTATGAATACTCCAGATGCTCTGGAAGAAGGCTATAAAATAGCATTGTGGAAAGATGATCCATGGAGCCCCGAAGGCCGAGAAAGATACAATTCTGCTTTAAGGAAGTTTAAGAGGCTTACAGAACATCCATGGTTGAAGAACATTCTAAGTAAAGAAAAAGTGAGTTTATTGGATTTGGGAGCGGGTAAAGGTATAGGAGGTGTAGCTTTAGCGAAAACCCTCAAACAACATGGTATGGAAGTGGATCTAACAATGGTGGATTTAAGGAAAAGTGCTGTACAAGATGGCCTGCGGTTCGCCCATGAAGAGGGAGTTAAGGCGGAAGCATTTCAGATGAACGCCATTGAAGCACATAAGCTAGGTAAATTTGATATAGTTTTAATGTACGGTGCCATTTTAACCCACTTTGATTCATGGAACATGCCCAGACTCTTTGCTTCTTCGGCCAAATCTCTAAAAGAAGATGGGATAATTGTGATAGAGGAATTCGACAGAGTACATAGAATTTTTACGTCCGGGTTCAAGGATTTTATAATCGAAAACCCGAAGCCAGAGGAACTTAGTATATCGATACATGTAGGCTATGATTTGATTAGAGGTTCATATAAGAGGAGTTTCATTAGAATGAGAGATTGGAAATCCGTCATGCTACCTATAAATTTTAGAAGCATATCAACCATAGCATCAACACTCTGGTTCTTCACAAAAGACGTTGACATAGTATCCACTGGAATAAATGGAGTTTACGTTGTATTAGGTAAAGGGGCAAGAAGACTGCTGGAACCCGAACATCTAGCCGAAAACCCGACTGTATTACAGAGAGGAAATCCATGGGACTCTTCGATAAAGAAAGGTTAAATTAAACACGATATTATGGTAGATTCATTAGCCGAAAGTTCTGTAGAGTGTCATATAGGTAAAATAGGTAATTATCAGATCACTACATACCTATACTTTATCTTTTCTTTTAAGCTCGATTGTTTTTACTCCGCTTGGAATAGCGTTTACTCTAATTTTTATGATTCCCCTAGAGTGAGTTGAAAGGGCCTTCCTTCCATCTATATATACATCGACTTCTCCTTTAGGGGCTCTCAAAATCAAGTTTTCAATATACAGATTTGAACCATCGTTTATGATAGTATACTTGAATTTATCGCCGTAATCTTCTTTCTCGAACACCAGCTCTATTAATCTACCTAGAATAAATAAGGGAAGTTTAATGTTTTCGACCACTGGAACCAGTTTGAGTTCATTTTTAAACATGTCAAGATTGAATCCGGCAAGAGAATAGACTAGTTGCCATGAGGCTAATAGACTTGAGGGATCGTTTTCTTTGCCATGCGGCTTACTACTTACGCCTTGAGAGATTTCTTCATTTATTTTTGAAAGAAGAAGCATTAGGACCTCGTCGACTTCCTTTAGAAGACCGCCATCAGCTTCTACTCCTATTTTAAGAGCAAGAGATACACAGGTGAAGGCAGGGTTAACTACTTTAAATGAAGTTAATTTACCTTCCCTTTCTATGTAGTCTCTGTCGAAGGGAATGTGGTCAACTGTCTTCCAAAGATCTTTCAAAGTGGCTTTAAGGCAGCTTAAGACCTCTTTTTCATTAAAAGGTGATTCCAATCCCATTGATCTCATTAAGTATATTCCCAGCAGATGTCCAAGCGTTGGACCATTGCACACCATTTTTTCTGAAACGAAGTGTATGAAGCGCTCATTAGCCAGTAAGATTCCTTTGATATTTTCCACAGTTTTGTCAATTCTCTTAACTAGAAAAGATGTTTGTTCCCTATCTCCGGCCAGTTCAACTGTCTTCTTCAAAGCCAGTAATGCGGCTAGATAGAGGAGGGAAGAACAGGATACCGCTCCATATACTGTTCTATAGAAGCATGAATCGTCTCCCCTATGATCAGGAAGCCAGTCACCGTTTATGTCGGAGGCGACAAGCCATTCATAAGCTTTTACCATGGACCTGTAAAACCTTTTTAAAATACTTAGGTCGCCTAATGATTTAACGATATTATATATCGAAAGAATGTAGAGAGAGGGATGCTCTAAAGCAGGTTTACCCCGAATCCCCATATTGGGTGAATCTATTCTAGATTCACCTAGATTATCCGGTATACTTCCATCGATGTTTTGCAGCCTACCTATATAAGTAAGGTTCTTTACTTCAAGTTGTGGAAACAGGTGAAGTGTCAGAAAAGAGCGGAACAGCTTGTAGTCGAATAGCTCTACAATTGTATTTGAACCTAGTCTACTGATGAAGAAAAGTTGTCCATCCTTGGTGAGCCAAGTGTTAGATGCGTAAACATGTAAACTTTTCGCTAACAATTTTTTAAAGTGGGGAGGAATGTTGGAAGATTGAATTGCCTTAAACAATTCTCTAGTTTTATGTCTTAATGTCTTCATGTTTCTTAAAACATATTCTGCTACATCAAATGAGTTGGCAAAAAAGTTTTCGTAGTAGTGTCCGTACGGATATTCATGGCTCTTTCCATTAAAGTACCATGAAATAATAAAGGGAATCTCCGTTTCACTGCCTCCACGTAGCCTTCTCCGTACAGACAATATTCCTCCAATATTATGGGCTAGATCGTTTAATTCTACACCTCCCTCATTTGAGGGTATAACTCCCGTCGCTAAGAATTCTTGCCAAGGCTCTGTGTTCTCTTGCTTGTGGGTAGATGAAAAATATTGTCCTAGAATCGTTGTCTCTCCGGGTAGAGTTCCTAGGGTCATATTGCCATGAAACGGATCCTCGACGGTGCTTTTCGACGAATAAAAGTATATTCCATGAGCCCCCACCTTCTTGAATACTTTATTTATCCTACCTATTCTACTAGATCCCACAATGTTTTCCAGCCCCATGGAGATAGCCACATGTACATTCCTTTTCAAAGTATTTTTTACTCTGAAAATGAATAGAATTGCTGGAATCGAGGAGTTGAGAACATCTCCGGGAATAAAGGGAGAAAACGCCTGTAACTCTATTTTTACAGGTGAATTTTCTAAGATATATTTTGCCTCTACCCAGGGGTAACATGTCTTAAAATCTGCTACGCCAACACCCGTTGCTTCCTTTTCTAGTAGAAAACCTTGGGAGAAGTTTTCACTTTTAACATGTACTGCTATATGAAATCCAGCTAGTTTTTTAAGCGGTTTAAACCAATTGTTTCTTATAGTCAAGTTAATTAGTTTACCGCCTTCCGTTAACTCGATCTTCCCCGTCCCTAAGCCTCCTAAAATCGCTTTTCGATTTAAGCTCATTTCCTCAACCCATGTATCGAATAATCTTGTCTGTTGCCTTAAGTCCAATACCTGTTAACGGTGCAAGTACAGCTTCTCCCCTACTAATAAACTTCTCTGAAAGAAGCTTCCTGAAAGCCGCTTGTACGGTAGCTGACGTAGGTTCTACGTACAATCCCATTCTAGCCAGCTCTTTAAACCCTTGAGCAATTTCCTCGTTGTACACGAGAATTATCTTCCCTTCGGTTTCCTCTATGATTCTAGCAACCTGATGTGCTCTGGGTGGATCCGGAACTGCTATTCCGTCGGCAAGTATGGCTTCAGATTTTGATCTAACCTTTTTATTGTATAATAACTCGTAGACCCTGGCGAATCTTGGAGTTTGTATTCCGATTAATCTAGGAAGATGGTCTAGGTATCCGGCCTCCTTTAGCTCCCTAAATCCTTTATAAATGCCTATAAGAAGCCCTCCACTACCAACCGGCACTAAAATTGTATCAGGAACCCTTCCTCCCGTCATCTCGTACACTTCAAAGGATATGGTTTTAAGCCCCTCTATGAAAAAGGGGTTCCATAAATGCCCTGCATAGTAACTTTTTCTTGCAGCTTTCAATGCAGCTTTATTAACATCCTCGCGGGACCCTTCTACGGGGATCACTTCAGCGCCGTAAGATGAGATCTGTTTTATCTTACCTTCGGGGGCTGAAGCGGGAACAAAAACCTTGCATTTGATTCCGGCCACGGAGCAGTAAGCCGATAACGCTGCACCTGCATTTCCAGAAGAATCCTCTACAACCTCCCTGATCCCCTGTTCTCTAAGATATGATACAAGCATGCTTGCTCCTCTATCCTTGAACGACCCTGTGGGATTCAGGAAGTCAAGCTTATACCATATTTTTATTCCCGCGACGTTTCTTTCCACTATGGGTGTAAAGCCCTCCTTCAAGCTTGTAATGTTTTCAGGCTTGATTGAGGGGAGAAGGGATTTGTAACGCCACATGCTATAGTTTTCCTTTTCGATGCTGAACTTTCCATATGTTTTTATTTTGATGTCAAGAGGGCTCCCGCATTCACACCGCCATAGTAGCGTGCCCTTACCATAGGTTTTACCACAATTGCTACAGTATACATCGTATTCTGCCAACACACCTCCCTCAGTAATCCAATTACTTTATGGTTACTTAAAAACATCGGCAAGGCTTTTAATTATAAAATCGGGTTTAAAACAGCTATCCTCAACCTGTTTAGGGTTGTTGATCACACCTGTTAAAACTAGTGCCGAACAAAGACCCATGTTTCTTGCACCTCTAATATCTGTGTCTAAGCGATCTCCTATAACAATAGTATCCTCTGGATTCACCTCTGCCTTGCTTAAAGCAAGCTCAAAAATAAATCTTTGAGGTTTACCGACAATGAAGTCTGGATCCCTCCCGGTAGCCCTACTTATAGCTGCAACTATTGATCCTGCTCCAGGTAGAAGCCCATGCTCTGCGGGCAACGTGCTATCGTCGTTAGTTGCAATAAATAGGGCGCCATGATAGATCGCATCCACGGCTTGCGCCAGCTTAAGGTAGGTTAAATCCCTATCTAAACCTACTACGACACAGTCTACCTTCATGCCCCATTTAAAGCGGTTGTTAACGATCTTTATGTCGTTTAAAGCAAGCTCTTCTATTAGCCCAGCTTCACCAACCACGTATGCTTCGCTAATCCCTATCCTAGACTTTAGAAATAATGCTGTAGCATAAGCACTATTCACTACAATCAGCTTCTCGCTGTCAACATTTACCCCTATTTGTTTAAGCCGTTTTATGTAACTTTTTCTAGAAAGTGTAGAGTTGTTTGTCATGAAAATAACAATTTTATCCAGCTTTAAAAGTGCATTAACGGCATCGACTGCTCCCGGAATGATTTCGTTACCTTTCCATACAACCCCGTCTAAATCAATTATAAAGCAACTAAACCTACTGAATTCTCTTTTAAGTACCCTCATATCAATCACCTTTGGGATCAAGCTCAGAAGCTGGATGAGGACCCTTATTGTAGCCTAAAAGCATGGCTACTAGCGCTTGGAGCCTTAATATATCGTAGTTTTTTGGATCGTTTTCAAATCCCTTTAACTTAAGTGAATTAATAAGTTCCCTGAGTTCTCTGGCGCTTATACCAGTTTTCCTTACTAAATCCGGAAAATCTTTACAGTATGCGATCGATTGGAGCAGTTTAAACTCTTCTTCGTTAAATACATGTAATTGCGGTTCTAATATTCGGATAAGAAGTTTAGTTAGAGTTCTTTCGACGATGTTAACCAATTCTTCGGGCTCTAAGAAAATAAGATAATCCGATAAAAACAATACCTCTACATTTAAAGCTTTAGCCAGTTCTTCAGCGGCTTTATCGGCATAGCCTCGACATATTATAATTGGTCTTGCCTCCACTAGTTTTGCATTAGTATAAACTTGCCTTAGATCAGTGACTGAAACACGTCCAGCTTTAACTTCCACCGCATAAACTTCACCATTTTTCTCAGCTAGTAGATCTATTTCAGCCACATCGATATTATTTCTTTTAACCCGTTTTCTTTCTTCAATTACCGTAAATCCCTCTTCTTCAAGCAATAGTTTAGCAATCTTTTCGACGGTTACACCCCTTAATTTAGGCTTCATTCAACCCCCCTAACTCTATGTATTGGATAAATAAAAACAATCAGTAACACTATGTAATCAGGTTTTCATGGTTTTACACGAGAAATCTTTCAGCTATATTTTTGAATGAACATAGGCATTCTATTTAGGACTTAGGGGATTTATCGTACTGTCTACTAGTAACTTCTTTAACTTGAATTTCCGGCCACCGCCAGAACCTATAATTATCTTTTATTCCAACAAATTTCCATAGGAAGGGCATTAATCTATTTATATCCTTACTTGACTGTATTAGAACACCTAAAGGCATGTCTACATCAAGTACAGAGAGAAAATTATAGAACTCTTCTTCAAACGAACAGGGGATCTGCGCTGCGATTAAAGAAGTATCACCATCTATGAAAGCACTATAGAAATAGGGTAACCTGATAAGTACTCTTGCTAAAAGAGGAGCCTCTCTACCTTTAAAGTACAGTATTTTCATCGGAACGTTCTTTAAGGGTAGATAGGCCGAAAAAGAATTGTACCTCCATCCCGGGATAACATGTTTCCTATAGTGATAGCTTAATGTCTGTCTCGAATATGCTTTATCAAATATGGGATCGATGGAAGCCGCTAAACGGATAACCTCAGATAACTTGATGAAGGGTCCACGCGCCAGCTTAAAGGTGAGTATCGCTAAATCTATATGATCTGGGGGTGGACCAGGTTTAATATACTGATTACCATAGTTTTTTGGGGTAGAGTCTATTAATGAAAAACATTTTTTAAAGCATGGTTCTAAAACTTCCTTTTCCTGATTGTAAAATTCTCGACTTAAATCGGGTCTCCATCTGAGGTATTCTGTTCCCTTTACAACTATCTTTTTGGCATCGAGCATCCTTGTATATTCGTCCACAAAAACCACTGGAATAAGGGCGGTGAAGAGAATGTATTTTTCCAGGCCGTAAAGAATCCTTCTCCCTAAGGTGCCTGTAATATGAAGCCTCGATAATTCTTCATCGAAGTCGCATATAACTGCAAGAGGTATAAAGCCAAAATAAAGATAGTTTGGAACATATCGTAACGACCCTTTTTCCCTAAGCCTTTCCAGGATATTTTTTACGGTTGAGGGCGATATTTTTGTCTTTTTGCTGATTTCCCTCACTGTACGTGATGTTGACGCGGCTTCAATGATCTTCCATTCTCTTCTTCTAATCTTAGGTAGATTATTGTACATCAATGGTGTCACCATGCACCTCTTACAATCACTGTACTTACTATTACCTTCCTATAATATATGTGCTTTGTTTACTTTCCCTCAGGCGCCCTATGTCTCAATACAATATCACCTAAACGTTTACTGTTTTAACTTATGGGTTCAGCTTCAAGAAAAACGTGTGAAGTCCCCCCTTTCTTCTCCACTTTGTAGACTAAATCAGCTGCATCCTCTAGTTCGCGTTCATGTGTGACTATTATAAGCTGAGGGATTATTCCCCCCTTCTCTTTAAAGAATTTTTTAAGTAAACCCACAAGATAGCGTCTACGTTCCTCATCTAAATGTGTTGTAGGCTCATCCAGCAGCAGGAAACCCACTTTATCCCCTGCCAACACCCTTGCAATGGCCAAACGGAGCGCTAACGCCAATCCTACCCTTTCACCACCACTTATCATGTCAGCTGTCTCGTCTCCACGTGGAGTAACGAGAGTTATTTCGTAGTTATCATCCAAACGTATATCAACGAAGTTAACGTAGTTCAAATGTTGGAAAATTTGTTTTGTGTGAAGCTCTAATAGTGGACGAGCTCGCCTTCTTACAATTTTTTGAAGTCCTTCTTTGCCATAAAGTTTACGTATTTTGCGGAGAAATCCTATGAAATCATTTAGACGAGCATATTCTTCCTCGATTCTCCCAATCTCGTTTAGCTTCCTTTCAAGGTCGAGGATCTCGTTCTTAAGGTTTAGGATATCTGCTTCGAGGGAAGAAGTCTTTGAAAGTAATCTTTTTTCCAGATCCCTTAACCTGGCTTCTTCTTTCTTGAGCTGGAGGTGAGTATTTTCGTCGTAGCCGAGGTCTTTGAGGTCTTTTTGTATAGCCTGCATAGTCTCCTGTAACAGCCTTTTCTCGTCCTCAAGTTTCGCAATTATATCCTTCAAAAAGGGTATTTTTGCTACAATGCTTCGTAGTTCACTAACTTCTTTCTCCAGCTCACGGTAATAATCTATCCTTTTCTCGACATCTTTTACTTCCTCCGCATGTTCCTGTTCAATAAGGCTTATTTTAGCCTTAACGTTCGAAAGCTCCCTGGAGAGGTTGCGAAGATTAGTGTTTATCTCCTCTTCATTCACCTTTTCAAGGTATTCTTTAGCCAGGAGAAATCGTCGGTAATTTCGCTCTATTTCCTCAAGGCTTTCAAGCTTCTTTTGGATGCTCTTCTTCTCCTCTTCAAGAACCTCTAATTCCAACCTAATCTTCTCTCTTTCACCTTTGAGATTATCGAATCTAAGATTATATTCCTTGTATTTTTCTGACAATAACATTAGTTTCCCTTTAAAGACGGACTCTAGCTTTTCAAGAGTGTTTCTAAGAAACTCGTGACGCCTTATCTTATCTTTTTCTTCTTCCTCCAAGTTTTGAAGTAGTTTTTCGAGCTCTCTTTTTGTATTAAACAGGTCTTTAAGTAATTCATCTCTATGCTCGGGTGTAAGTTTACTATGGCAGAGCGGACACTGGCTTGATGTAGAAATCTCCTTAATGTTGGCGGCGATCTCCTCTAGGCTATAATTGATCTTCAGTTTCTTATTTTTTAAAAACTCTATATCATGTTCCATTCTTTCCATATCCTTGCTTAAATGGTCCATTATCTTTTCCAAGTTGCTTGAAAAGCTGGTGATCGTGTATTCAGATCCTCTGAGCGGTGATACAAATTCTTCAGGTACTGTATTTATTAACATATGTAAGGTGTCTTCGAACCGTTTCTGTATGGTTTCAATGGATGCTTGGAGTTCCATAATTTGTCTTTGAATCTCCTTAAGTCTGCCAAGGAGGTTTGAATGTTGAGATAAGATCTCCTTAAATTCCTTCTCTAAACTCTTTAGGCGATTGTATTTTTCTTCAATATCTCTATTGTTGTCGATGAAACGTCTATGTTCCTCAATTTCCTGTCTCTTTTTCTTTAATTCTTCAACTCTCTCCGAGAAAATATTCTCTCTTTCTTTAAGGGCTAAATATTCTTTAAGAACATCCATTATGGCTAGCTTTGGCTCTAAAATAGCTAGTTTTTTAGCGGCTTCTAAGGCCTTTGAATACTCCTCGTTAAAGTTATCCAAACGGGAATTAATATCGGTGATCCTCTTCCTAATGTTCTCCAGACGTGATTTATATTCCACGAACTTTGTTGCTTTAGCATCATATTCGCTTAGCGCTTTTTCTAGTGCTCGATATTTATTCTGAACATCGTTTAACTCTCGCCTAGCCTTTTCCAACTCCTTTCGTTTACCGTTCAGCAGGGAGTTTTTCTCGACTAAAAGCTTTATTATCTCGTCTTTGGCCTTTAACCTTCCATAAAGCTCATGTGATTTATTTTCAAATGGTTTAATCACTTCCCGCATTTCTTGAAAAGCTTTTTCAAGATCCTCTATACCCATTAGGCGGGCTATAATTTGCTTCCTTTCAGCAGGTCTAGCAGTAACCAGTTTCTCTATTTCACCTTGCCTTATGTAGATAGAATTTAGGAAAAGAGTCTTATCCATCCCTATAATCCGCTCTAAGAGCTTATTTGCTTCAGAATCAGTATACGCCTTCAACGTATTATTCTCGTAGACTCTTACATCACTTTTTACGCTTCTTCCACTTTTCATCACTCTCCTCTCAACCTTATATAGCCTACCCTTGGCTTCAAATTCGAGAACGACAGTAGCCTTTCCAGCTCCTCTTTTAACAATATTTTCTAGTGTTCCTCCTCTGCTATGTTCCTTATATAATGCAAAGCTTATGGCATCTAGTATACTTGTTTTCCCTGCACCATTAGGTCCCACTATAGCGATTATTCCTTCCGGGAATTGTAGCTTCGTATTATCGTGTGATACAAAGTTTTCTAGAATAATTTTTCTCAATATCATTTCCAAGCACCTTTTTCATAGAACTTACGTGCCTGGTTTACGGCGCCTTCAATATCGCCTTGGGATAATAGATTGAAAAGCTCGTAGGCAAAACTTGCTTTGGATTCATCCTTTAGAAACTCCCTCAAAAGGTCTTTGATACTTATTTTATCCATTTCTAAGGTTAATAGATCGGGTGTAAGTGGCTTCTCCTCTAGTTGCCATCTAACGCCAAGTGCGTAAGGCTCGATGTACTTGGAGATAAGTTTCTGTAGAAAGACCCTGTTAATTGACGAACTTGTCTTTATTTCAAGATGAATTACAGGTTTCTTATTGAATCTTATGGAACGTATTTTCTCCATTATCTTTGCAAATTCTTTATCAAAGTTCTCTGAACTCTTTACCTTGAATTCAAGGTGGGGTCTAATGTTCTCTAGGTTGATTTCATGTACATAGGGTTGGTCGCCGCTTAAATCCACAATATAGAAGCCTTTGCCGTTTTTTCTGTATTCATTATACTCGTCTTTACTCCAAACTTCGGTTGATCCAGGATATGCTAGAATTCCTCTACCATAATTGGTTTTTAAACGTTTATGAATATGTCCCATAGCATAGTAGTCAAAATTTGTGGGTAGGTCGCTTAAATCAAGTTCGTAGTCAAATGGGAGGTATTGTTGAACCGCTTGATGGAGGACAAGTATCCTTT
Source organism: Thermoprotei archaeon (assembly GCA_003650675.1). Lineage (GTDB taxonomy): Archaea > Thermoproteota > Thermoprotei > Thermofilales > B20-G17 > B67-G16. The sequence continues at coordinate 25,700 of QMRH01000001.1, forward strand.
TACTGTAGTTTTTAGAATTCGAGGCTATTGCCTCTATCTTTGACATAAGAATCTTTTTGAAAGCACGTGGGGTGTATTCGACCCCTCCTATGAAAACTTTTTTGCCGAAAACATCAAAGGGCTTGCTCGACCTTAATACTGTTACACCAAGTTGCTCAAATAATGCATGTGGAGGGAGCCCCTTTCTTCTAGGCTGATCATGGCTCCCGGGAATCGCATAAATTTTAATACCTTTTTCATCCAGCTTCTTAACTGATTTTAAAACCGCTAATAGAGCTTCGGTGGATGGTCTGGAAGATTCGAAAAGATCGCCGGAGTGTACCACGAAATCTACTTTTTCTTTAATTATTTTGTCTATTGCTTCGTTAAATGCATCGTAAAAATCCTGCTCTCTTTCACGTAGATTATATTGTCGAAAACCCAGATGGGTATCAGATATATGGGCAAAAAACACCATCTACCACTCCTCCGTTATGTCATTATAAGCTTTCTCTAGCTCCAGCTCTTCCTCGCGTATCCTCTTCCATTCAGAAACTATATCGATATCGCCTCCAGAAAGCTTGCCCTCAAACTTATTTATTTTAACTATAGCCGGTATTTTAACCATCAAGCCTAGTACGACTGCTTCACCGATATTGAGGGAAGGAAGTTGCTCCAAAAGATCTTCACTTAATGTTTCGCTAGCTTGCTGTACGAACCTTTGGTCAGATGGTTCAACGAGCCTCAAAACTATCATGTTATTGGCTTGTGATAAGGTGTCAGGATCCAATGCTTTAGGCCGTTGACTGACCAGACATAGTCCCAAACCGAATTTCCTACCTTCACGCGCTATACGGCTTATCCAGTATTTTGAGAGAGTGGATCTGCCCTTGGGCGCCAGTATATGAGCCTCTTCAAGCACAACAAACACTGGGAAGGCAAGCCCTTCTCCCGTACTTTTATAGCTTTTACGGGAGTACAGTAATGTTCTTAGATAGTGGCTTACAATGACATCAGAGGCATCCTCATCAAGAGCACCCAAGTCGACTACGTTTACATATCCAAGCTTTATCTGGTTTAATACTGAGGGAGCCTGGAGATCTATAATAAAACCATATTTATCTTGCATGGCCTCTAGCTTGTTCTGCACCGAGATCACTACATTTTTTGCGTCCCTGGATTTACTCTCCTCAGCTACATCATCAAGGGCTTTAACTAGGAGTTTAAAGAACATCTCTGTATCCTCCGGATGCCTTTTCAGGTGATTATAAACTTTCTTCAAAGCTTTTCTAAAGTAATATTCCTGCCTATGGGCTTTGTAATCGATATTTAAAAGTTTCAGTAGCTCGCTTAAATGCAGGTGTAACGGATTTACTCTTGGGGAAATCGGGTTCACGTCACCGTTTCTAAACCTAGCGTCGACATATTCTGAATGCATGTCAAATATGAGTACGGCTCCGCCAAGCCCTAGAATACCATCGCTTATAACTGCTACAGTATTAGATTTTCCAGCACCAGTTATTGCCAGTATGGCCAGGTGTCTAGAAACCATTCTATTTATATCAATATATACAGGAACTTCGGGGTTTGACGCAAGAACACCTATACATACACCTTTCTCTTTACAGGAGAAAACATCCTTTAAAATTGAACTATCAGCTTCTCTTACCTCAGTTGCAGGTGGAGGAGGGACACGGGGTATCTCGAGGTTTTTGACATCACCAAGTATTTTTATTATACCCTTTATATAGTAGTCTCTTTCACCTTCGAGATCTTTTATCCGTTCTACTACAGTGGGATCATGGATATCCTCGCTTAAAGCTACACTGCCCATAACCACCCTTCTAACAATACCCAGCACCTTTTTTCCATCATATTCCAAGATAACGTATTGCCCCAGTCTCGGAGGCTTTTTCGATATGAAAATTACATGTGTTGGTGATGCTTCACCAACCACGTATCCAAGTTTCATAGCAACACCTCCCTCCCTCTCTCTTCATGATAGAGACTTAAAATACGGTAGATTCTTAACATATCTTCCCCACGGATTTCAACCTCCTGATGGGCTCTTCGAAGGGGATATGGGTATCCCCTTACCGTGAAAACTGAAAGGTCATCAAGTAATTTTTTAATATCCTCCATACTCCTTTCCCCAAAAACCTCTATCCTAAAAACCTGTTCTCTCGGTTCAAGCCGAGCATAAAACACCGTGAACATAAGATCCTCACTAAAATCCAAATAATTTTTTAATGCTTTCGGTAAAGATAACTTAACCACATTAGGCTTGGAGAAACCTGTATTCTGAGTAAGCTTATCGAAAATAACTAGGTCGGGCTTTAAGCTATACCTGAAGTACCGTCTACTTGTGGATGTTTTGGAGATCGCCACAAGTTTTCCACCATATCGTCTAAAAAGTTTAATTAAGACATTCAGCAACTCCACCTTCTCGAGGGTAAGCATCGAGTTTAGAAGAACATCTGTATCAAGATCCCTGCCGATAATATCCGTTGCCTTTTCCTCCGCGAGGATGTCAAGCTTAGGCTCATTAATAGCGTTAATGTATTTTTCCATGAAATCAGGATCCAGATTAATAAACATTTTTATATCATTTTCAATACCCCTAAGCTTAACAAGAAAACTTATAAAAGATCCATCTATTAAAGAAAGATCCAGTTCGCCCTCCTCTATGAGATTCAAAGTAGTTTTAGCCTCCAAAATACCCATTTGGGCTCTAACCCTCTCTAGCACGTTCTCTGATGGAGGTAGAAGACCGACTTTCCCGGTTTTCACCTCTTTTTCAAAACCATTTCTCGAATAAAGAATAGAAACCGCGTTTATAGCATACAACATAAATCCTCTAAACTCCATGAAATTGAGGCTACCGTCTGTGGCTGAAACCCTAAACTCCCTTTCAAAAGAAGAAGGGTTATATTTAATCCACCGTTCTATAGCATCTTTTTTATTAACTCTTAGGCTTTGTGCATTCTCGAGTATCTCTTCTCTATGCTGTAGAGCATACTCAATGAGTTCTGGAATCAATTCCACATCCCCAACATTCTTATCTATTATAATTTTATTAAGTAAAGCTCTTAAAATAACGAATCGATAAAAGGAGCATGAAAGTAATTTAATTAACCTCCACTTACATGAACACCAACTATCTACAGGTGATATCCATCTAAACACTTGAAAATCAGTTCCTTTTCAAGCTTCTAATAAATTAACAAATTATTTTACTGCCAAACTAAAATTCCTCCTCCCAGACCTCCTCTAGTTCTTCCCACTCTTCTTCTTCCTCTTCCTCCTCCCACCACTCTTCTTCTTCGTCAAAAATACGTGATCTCATAGACCCTAACCTCCGGTCGCAGGAAAACTATTTCTTAAAACTTATAAATTTAACTAAAAAGCAGTTAAAGTATATTGATTCACCACCCTAGAATCAACGTATAGTCCCCTTCCTCGCCTTTAACCATTCTAATTAAATTTCTCGGTTCAATTAAACTCCCCACGCAGACCGGTATCCCCTTACATACTATTTTAGAAACATAGTTAATTTTTTCCTTAAGTCCCCCTGTAACATCAGGCACCATAATTTTACTTGTATCAAGTGCTTTAAGGAGTTTAAGTGGTATTTTTCTAAATAGCTTTGCGTCAGGGTAGAGTTTTGGATTTTTATCATATATTCCTTTTACATCTGTTCCAAATACAACTTTGCTCGGCTTGAATTTTTCCGCGAGGAAATAAATTATCTGGTCACCTGATACTATGGAAAAGCCTTTATCTAGATCTAATACTACATCTCCCTGTAGAAGGGGAACGAAACCCTTCACTAAGGCCGTTTTCACGGGTTCAAGGAAAAATTTCTCTATCACACCATTACGTGCTATTATTAGACAGGAGGGGTGTAAAGGTGTTACAGGTAAACCTGTTTCTACCAGTATTTTTGAAACAACCTCATCTAGGAGCAACATAGCTTTTCTTGTAGCTAAGTATCCTTTAATACTCTGCAACCCTTTATAGCCTTCGTTGACGGAATATCTTGTTGCCGTCCAATGACCATACGATCCTCCTCCATGTACGAGAATGAATTTCCAACCCTCCTCCCATAACTCCACCAACTGTTCAGCCACACTAGATAGTACTTTCTCATTTGGTGTACAAGGCTTATCTTTAATAGTTATAGCTGATCCCCCAAGTTTTATCGCGACAAGTTTTCTTTTTATCCCTACACACCCCGTTTGTCCCTATCGCTTCATTCCATTTAAAAATATTGTTTTTGGTCTTCGATCTCCCTTTCCCGCCTTAATGATAACAGGGATCTCCGTTGAAAAGCGGAAAGATGGATTTTCTACTTTGCAGATCATATATGTCCGTTGGCGGGTCTCATTAAGATTAGTTATAGATAAAGTATAGAAGAGCGTTCCCTTAGAAATATTTAGAATATAAGAAAGAAGGCGAAGGAAACGGTGAGGATACCTCCTGTACATCTCTTTGGTGAAATAAAATGATGAAGGAAGTGGTTGCCCGTGCATGGTGTTTAGGTTATTTTTGAAACTATGGGAACTTGTGTGGGTTTCTCCCTTAGCCGCCTCGCCTCTAGTTGGTGGTTTATCGGGGGCTACATTGACCGCCACCACAGAGGCGGTCTTACGGGGGAGTGCTGTCATCGGCTAAGCCTGACGGCATCTAAGGCGAGTAGGTAAAACACCATACATAAGCTTCGAGCTCCCATAACTCCAAAATACCCTAAATACCCAAATAAACCACTAGTCTCTGTAAAAACGATTTTGAATAAACACAAAAAGTGATGAATGGTTTTTGGATGATTATTCTTTAAATCCTTATCGGTTTTGTGATTTTAACTGTATTTACTGCTATATTCGGGGGAGTAGATATAGAAAGAATGTGAAGCAAGTTTTAGCGGCTAAAATAAATGCTCCGATTTTGCTTGAAAGAGAGCTGCGAAGAAGAGCAAAGGGAAGAGAGTATGGTTTTATTGCTTTAAGCTCAGTAACCGAGCCCTGGATACATATTGAAGAGAATACAAACTTACGAGAAGATGTTTAAAAATTATAGCAAAATTTAGATTCCCTGTCCCCTGTCTAACGAAGTCAACCCTAATTTTAAGGGACTTAGACTTACTGGAGGAAATTGATAAAAAGCATGTTACAAATATGACGCCGGAAAGCCCCTTTCTCCAGAAGGGGGATGGGCACCCGCCGTAATGGAGGTATGTCCATCGGGCTGGTGGCACAGCCACTGCTTCGATGAATCCCCCACGAGAAGCAAGAATCTCCCCACTAAAGTGGGGAAAGTGTCAATGCCGAAATACAGGTAGCTTTTCAAAATATTTGGGCAACCGAGCAAAGAGCATCAAAGAAAGCTTGAAAAAAGACAAGAGGTTTCTGCAAAAAGTTCAGAATAAGATACAATGTAGTTTAAATATCTATCATATTGTAACCTAGAACTTCCTTTTAACTATAAAATCAGCTAGTTTCTCGAGCTTTGATCTAGCCTGTGACACTGGCAGTCCAAGCAACGACTTCTTTGCGTCTTCCACGAGCGTCAAAGCCATGTTATAGACCTCTTCCCTAGCGTTAGTCATAGAAATTATTTTGATAGCTTTTCTTACATCTTCTTCGCTTATTTTCTCGCTTCTTAATATCTCCAGCAAATCTTCTCTTTTTTCTTTAGGGAGATTTTGTAGTGCTTTAAGAATTATGGCGTTACCGAGCTTGTGTTCTAGAATATCTTTACCAACCTTTTTTCCAAATGTTTTTTCTTCGCCGAAAATGTCTAAAAGATCATCTATGAGTTGGAAGGCAATCCCTATTTTTCGTCCATACTTTGCTAATGCATCACATTGAACTGGGGGAGCATCAGCTATTATTGCACCGGCTAAACAGGCTGCCTCTATAAGTGCCGCAGTTTTATATTCGATCATTCTAAGATAATCGCTGAAATCTATTTCCCTGTACCTGTGCTTTACGATATATTCTTCTCTTCTACCCGCCTGTTCAAAGAGTATGTCAAGTCTTTCGCCTTCTATTATGCGTTTTATAGTTTCTGCTATTAATGCATGTAACTCAAGGGGCTTCTTGCTCTGGTTCACTAGCTCGCTTATGGATTCACGGTAGTGAAGGGCAGCTAAGAGAGCCATTATATCTCCATAAAGTTTCCTGACAGTGGGTTTTCCCCTCCTAATCTCTCCTCTGTCAATGATATCGTCGAATATCAGGGAGTATTCATGTATCAGTTCTATTGCAGCGGCTACAGGTAGCGCGTCCTCTCTGCTTCCGCCGCATGCTTCACAGGATAATATGACAAGAGCAGGTCTGACGCGTTTCCCCCCGGTTTTAACCTGATGCAGAACTATTTCAAGGAAATCGCTACTAACCATGTTTGCTAAAGCCTTCTCCATAAAGGGATCCACTAACCTTCCAACCTCACTTAATTCTCCTAAAATATCCTCCATTTTAGCCATCACTTATCCCCTATAGATCTGTTTACAGGTATTCTAGACACTATTATACTTATTATTTTACAGTATCTGCTTTTTCATCCGAACCTCACATGTAACTGGAAGCTATTACAGGGTGTTGGAGAAGGACTGCTTTGACCTAGGAGGTGGAATATAGAAAACTAGTTTTCCGTTTATCCAGTCCCTCAAAACTATTCTAGCAGCTTCCTCGATGTTTAGTTTACCGCCTTTCAGAAGTAGTCCACGCTTCAACGCTATTTCTCTGAGTATTTCCTCAGGTGTTTTAGATTGCACTTTATATGTTTCTTTGAAAACCTCCGGGTGCAGTTTTAGACCTAATTTTATTAGTTTACAGGCTGTCCCTACAGGATCTGACAGATCCTCGGGGTTTAATGCAAAACGTAGTACGAGGGTGACCTCACTTTCTCTTAAAGGTATTACTCCTGGAGTATCTATTACCTTAAGCCATCTAGATGCCCTATACTCTTGAACATGTTTAGTATACCCGGCCTTGGGAGAGGTTGATGCCGAATGTCTTCCCTTTAAGATATTGATTATACTGGATTTTCCTACGTTGGGATATCCTACAACAGCAACCTTTACTACAGGCTTATTGCCGGGAACTACTTTTCTTATGGTTTTCCATAGAAATGTTGTGCCAAGCCTTTTCCGGGCGCTGATGTAAATAGTCGGATATTCTTTTTCAAAAACATTTTTCCATTCATCCATAATTTCTCGAGGTACTAGGTCAGCCTTATTTATTACAAGTATAAGAGGTTTACCGAGCCGTGAAACCAGTTTCTCCAGTTTCAGGGATCTCGTACCCATCGGGTTTCTAGCTTCAAGCACCTCAAGTACAACATCAGCATTTCTTATTATTTTACGGACCTTACGCCAAGCCTCTCTAAAAGATGATTTATCCATGCTCATCTTCTACTGTCTAGAAAAACATGTTTCGGTTAATAAATCTTCTTGAAGATAATGAATGTGGAAACTGATTTATTTTTAAACTAACATCACATTCCTAAACCATTCTGCAAACTTCGTGAATGCTCTACCCCGGTGTGAATATAGATTCTTCTCCTTAATGTCCATTTCAGCAAACGTTTTAGACGACCCTTCAGGAATAAATATAGGATCATATCCGAAACCTTGAGACCCCTTCTCTTGTTCTGCAATGACACCAGAGACCACTCCTGTAAAAACCTTTAACCCCAATTCAGGAGATACGAAAGCTACAACAGACTTAAAGTAGGCTCTTCTATCACTTCTACCTGACATAAGCTTTAGGATACCGCTTAACCCTATGGTTCTATATACATACGAGGAAAAGGGTCCTGGAAAACCTTTTAACGCCTCTATGAAAAGCCCATCATCTTCAACTAGTAAATTTCTGTTGGGATAACGGCTAGCAAGCTCTTTAACGGCGTAAGTAGCTATCTCCTCTAGGGAGTCAGATTGTATTTCAAGCTTATCTTCCGGAAGATGATCAAGTTGAATATTGTATTTCGACAGTATCAGGAAGGCTTCTTTAAACTTATTCATGTTCCTTGTGGCAAATAACACCCTAGATCTAAAGCCCGTTTTCGTCGAATTCGACAACGGATTTCACCCTCCCTAACTTAAGGTATTCGGCTTCATCCCTATCTATACCGTTTTTAAGGTATTCGACCAACTCCCTGCTTATTAACGGTCTACCATCTTTTATTGGATAGCTAAACGGTAAGATTATTGAATGTTTTTCAGACACCTTTATTTCAAGTTCATTAACGAAAAATAGTTCGCTTAACGGGGTCCCTTCAGCTATTCTTTTAGCTACATAGGCGGCACCGTCCACGGATAACTGAAGTTTACCTAGATTTCTCTTTCTAGCGTTGGGCAACCGTTTTGATAGAAAAGTTTTCGTTCTACCCTTAGGTGGGTGATCCCCCATGATCCCGCCTATAACAAACACCGTATTTTCTTTTACATCCTTTGGTTCAAGAACATGGGGTGCCTGAGGATCAAGAACTATCATGTCCTCCTGCTTGAACGATTTTAAGGATAGTATGCTCTCCTCTAAAACCATGAATGCTATCTTTGTCAGCAACTTTCTTTCCGCTGGATCCCTAATATTCGATATAACTAAGTTCTCTTTACCAACTATATGGCTAACGTTCTTGTATTCGAACCAAACCCATTTGCTGACGACTGGCTCTAAATGCTCTATCACGTAGATTACCATCGTAGACGCCTTTTCCTATGTTTTTTCCTCTTTCATTTTCTTAAGGATAAAGTATAATAGATATATGTTTTTAAGATTCTCTTTCATAGCTTTCTCTGAAGTATCCCCAAGAAATCTAGTGAACTTCTTCCATTTACCTACAGGAACCTCCTTTATCCTGTTGAGTGAATTAAAGTACTTGTTTAGGACATCTACAAGGGACGTATTACGTGAAAGTCCCAAAGCACTTTCCAATTCCTCTAAAGAGATAAACCGCAATTCTAGAACATCTTTTGCGAGGCTCTCCACATCCTCTACAAGCCCCATCTGCTCAAGACCGCGAATCGTAGCTATGATACTTCTTAACCCTATTTTCTCTAAGCTTTCGTAAATCGTACTCTTGGAGAAAACTACTAGTTTAAATCCCTCGTTTATAAGTTGCCGTACAACGTCTTCAAAGTCCTCTAGTTCAGCAGACGTTACTAGTACCTCCTTAAACCCTCTGGAAACAAGCATATCGTCCCCATCATATACCCCCATAATGAAGAAAGATACCCTTAGTTGCTCGTCAAAGGGTAACTCCAGTACATCTATTACCGCTGTACGCAAGGCCCGTGACGGCTTCGGTATGAGAATGCTTTTTCCCTTGATTTTTAGCTCGATATTTTGTCTAAGTAAAAGGTATTCGATAGACCTCAAGGCGAAGCTTTTTGCGAGATCCCAATTGAAGTCAAATTCCACGAAGTCGAGGTATGCGTTTTCATCCACCTCTAAAAGCAGTATTTCATCTATTTCCTCAGGTTCATATTCTTTGACTTTCCCTGCTACAAGGGACCAGTCTAGAAGTTCCAAAAGACCTGCACTTTCAGGTTCATGGAGTAGAAGGAGCTTTCTTTCCCCCAACTTATGTAAACTATAATCTATAGTATCAAATGGTATACCAAATTCTTTACGTAAAATTACCATAAGATAAGCCATACCGATTCTCATTAGCTCGATGTTCTCCTTGGGATCGAGCTCTACACTGATGCCATACGTGTAGTCGGAGTATTTCCCATTAGTGACGGCTGGAACTTCAATGGTTTTTATGTTTCTAAAGACCACCGACTTACCTCCAATTGTTTTAATTATGGGGCGTGGGGCCGTTAAAAACCATACAACCCTGTTAGGGAACTTCGTGAGTTTCCCGAACCCATTTTTAGGGGCGTATACGACGCATATTACCTCGGAATGCAGGTGTCCCTTAACATAATCCCAGTAGAAGGAGGGAGATTCACCCCACTTCCTCTTAATCTTAGCATACTCTTCATAGGCTTCTGCGAGGGGATCATATTTCCATAGGGTTCTATCGTTTAAGGGTTCTTCTATGACTGCCGTAACTACCCTTCCACTACGTCCACCTAAATTGTGGAAAGTAACTATGCTATCAGATGAATAGTCTATACAACCAGGTTGAAACCTCTCGACCAGATCACAGTGGGAAACATCCTCCAAATATATTTGTTTTTCATCGTCCAACCGTTTTATTCGTTTTATACCGTAAGGCGGGGAAAACTCGTAGAAATTCATGTTTCTCCAAGTCATCTTACCGACCTTGGTGAGCTCAGCTCCTGAAACTAATCCTAATTCCTTTAGAAAACGGTACTCCTCTTCGGTGAGCTTGCCCCGTAACTCAGGCGAAATGAACTTGAAGAGAGCTTCGAAGAGTAAGGAGTACTTATTGTGCGGGTTAACTATGGTCTTTTCCAGGGGTAGGTTTGTCCATTCTATTAGAGCTTTTAATCCCCGTGAAAGTAGGTATCTATCCCAGCGGGTTAAAGGGATTATTATTGTTTCCGTAAACTTGATATCCGTTCGTCTACCCTTTCTACCTTCCCGCTGCCAATATTCTCGAACATTCTCCGGTAACCCTATGTGCACTATTCTCACTATAGTGCCGATGTCTATACCCTGCGAAAGGGTTCTCGGCGATATTATAACCTTTATTTTCCCGCTACGTGCACCTTCCTCTATTTTTTCTCTAACATCTTTTGATACCAGATGATGGTGTGCTGCAACCCGTCTACTCTTATCTTCTGAGAGCATCGACCTAAGTTTTCTGTATATCTCCTCTGCTTTAGCTATACTTCTAGTGAATACTAGCGTTACACCGTCATCGTTTAAATAGTGTGTGAGAAGTTCGCAGGGGTCGAATTCAATCCAGGGAATTTTAAGGCCCATTGCCTCTGCTATTGACAAAACTTTGTAAACGTTTTCCCGAAAATACTCGAAATCCTTCAACGCCTTTAATATATCTTCACCAAGCTCCTTGAGGTTTGAAATGTTCCTGTTAAATTCTCTTTTAACTATGCTCCATACTTGTTCCAAGTTTTTGCCTAGAATAACGTAGAGAATGTTTTTTACCTTGAAGGCCTTACCTTCTATGATGCTTGTCGGCTTGGAATTAATACCGGTAAAATACCTTGCTACCTCGTGGGCATTCTCCAAGGTAGCAGTCAGTAATACTATCTGAAACCTGGCACCATAAAATTCCCTTAAAAGCTTTATCATCGAAAATAGAAGGGCTATTTCACGCGGCCCATAGAAATCAAATTCATCAAGAACTATAACGTCTACTTTTCTTAGAAACTCCTCGAGAATAGAGACCTTTCGCCTTGAACCTATCTTTTTCAGTTCAAGGATTAAGAAAGCAGGGTTAGTTACAACTATGTCGGCTCCAGCAATATATTTAATAACTTTAGATCTACTCCCTTTATCTTTATAAAGCTCGTTCTTCCTCTTTGCGTCGATTGCAACAACCTTAATTTTGGCGGCCTTCGAGTATTTATTCAATCTATAAAGCTGATCATTGGCCAACGCTAAAGTAGGATAAATTGCCAAAACCTTCTTCCTGTGTATAATCGAATACATAACCCATGCTTCTGTCTTGCCGGACCCAGTTCCTGATCTAAGAATAACGTTATATCCTTGAGCCAGCTTCCCGTAAGCTTCCCATTGATGTTTATATAGCCTTTTTCTACCAATGTTGCCGAAGTAATCGTCATTCAGATATTTGTTTATAAATGGTAGCATATCCAGGAAAGTTACGGACACAGTATCGGGCATAACCTCTGGCTCAGAATATTTATAATAGTTGTATCCCAGCCGATCCAGTATTTTCGCACTTTCTATGGTCAAAGACCTAACCCCAATAATTTATTAACGTAATCGGTTTTCAAGGCTCTCCATCCTTGATACCATTTTTGGCGATTTAAACTTAAGAGAAGAATTAAATATAAATTGTTTTCATTTTAATTAAACATGTCGGAAGATTTATTCATTGACGACCGCGATAAAAGAATCCTCGAATTAGTTTCCAAATTAAAGCTATTAAATATGGCGGAAATTGCTAGAAGCGTTAAAGTATCTAAGGAGACTATAAGAAGGAGGATTAGAAGGCTCACAAAGTTCCTGCAAATATGTATTTCTCCCAACTATGAGGCATTAGGGTTAACACCTGCAATTCTAATACTAAAACAACCCTCTAGAAGCGATTTAAAACTTCTTGACTCGATATACTTGTGTGCAAAAGAAAAAATGTACCAGGGAGGTGAAGTTTACTGGCTTCTACTCTACTTTTTCCCAAGCAAACACCTGGAAAAACTACAAAACATGGTTTTAAGCCATATACCTGAAAGCGAGCTTTTTATAGGTAGGAGGATGCATCCTGAACCCGATTTTTCATGTTATGACCTAAAAAACAATACATGGCGCCTAGACTGGAGGAAAATAGGTGATCAGATAAGAGAAGGAACAGGATCGTTAAACTTCAATCCTATAAGAAAATGGAAGGTTGATATAAAAGACCTTCATATTATAAGGGAACTAGAACGAGATGGATTGAAAAGCATAGCTAAGATAGCACGCTATATAAATGTGAATCCAAGGGCGTTACTCTACCACTTTCATAAACATGTTGTGAACATGGTCGAGGGGTATCGAATAAAATTCAAGAGTACAGCAACTGGAAACCTTTTACCCATGTACATTAAAATGAAATTCTATACTCTTGACGCAGCAGCCGCCTTCATTAATGTATTTAAAAAAATACCTTTAATGGATGAAATATTCATTTCAAAGAAGGATATAAGTGTGGTCACTCGATTGCTTTTACCAGACAACAGGAATCTAATAGAAGCATACAGATTCTTTGAAGAGATGATCTCAGAGGACATATTACAAACCATAGATCTAATGTGTGTAGTTGATGAGGAGAAGAGTATATGGAGGGGGTTTCCACCACCCGAAAAGACATTCAACAATGGATGGATCCTCGAAGAAAAATTCCTTTAACTTGCAAAGGGATAATGGGTTTAAATAAATAATATAGTTCATTTTACCATAATTTTCAAGCCACGAAGCATGTTACTACGCTAGTATAGAAGTACATTGTATTTTACTTGGGTTTGACCTATCAGCACCCAGTAGAGTTAATTCACTACACTTGCGTTAAATATTTTAGTGTCTGTTGATCGAATCTAATGGATTTGGAGATGATTATCGGCTTAATGTCTGATACACATGATAATATTCCAGCATTAAGAAAAGCATTGAAAATTCTTATGAACCATGATATCAATACCGTGATCCATTGTGGGGATTTTGTGTCACCGTTCATTTTAAAGGAAATATCCTCTTTCCCAGGTAAATTCATTGGCGTCTTTGGAAACAATGATGGCGACAAATATCTCCTATTAAAAATAGCAGAAAAGAACAATATCGAAATATTTACACCACCACATGTCATGGAACTTTATGGTAAAAGAATCCTTGTACTTCACGGTTTCGGCCCAAAGGACTTTACACGAAAAATAGTATACGAACTCGCTGAGAGTAAAAACTATGACCTAATATTTTACGGCCATACACATGAAAGAGAAGTGAAACAAATCCATGGGACACTAGTTGTAAATCCAGGAGAAATACTAGGCTATCTCTCCGGGGAGTCGACCTTAGCCATAGTAAATCTAGAAAAGCCATGCGCAAAAATAGTGAAAATTTAGGTTTTCAGGACGATGACCTGAAAACAGGGTGAGGAAATGATCAGCTTCCTTGAAAGCTTTTTCACCACCTTTTCAATAGTCTCCTTGATGGAATTGGGAGATAAAACCCAGCTAATATTATTAAGCTTGTTAGCAAGATATAGAAGTGGAAAAGAAGTGTTTTTCGGAGCATCGTTAGCTTTCGCAGCTTTAACTATAATGGGCGGTGTTTTAGGCCACGAAGCATCTATTATAATTCCCTCTCATCTAGTATCGCAAATGTCGGCTCTTCTCTTTATAATAATCGGTTTATTTACCTTAATACAAAGGAAAAATGAATTGAAAGAAGAGGAAGGGGGGAGGAGTCTCTCTCCATTTAAAGCATCGTTTATGGGTATATCTCTAGCGGAACTGGGAGATAAAACCCAAATAACCGTTTTCTCGCTTTCAGCCGTATCTAGAAATCCCTTTGCCACGATACTAGGCGGATATCTAGCATTGATTTTCATATGTTTTTTAACGTTGGAAATAGGTGACGCTATATTAAGAAGGATACCTAGGAGGATGCTTCGTTTTATTTCAGGAATACTCTTCATTATCGTCGGAATTGTTCTTCTTTTATCTTAAACACCTGTAAATGCATCTATCTATCTTCCATACTCTTAGAAATCAACAAGATCAATCATACTTTAAATTAGTTTTTGAGTTTTCATCTTCGAGGAGAGCCCCTGTATGGGGGCCAGAAACCCTGTTAAACTTTTAATAGCTACATTTAGAAAAGTTCGTGACGTGAGGGTTTTTGTGATAACCGTTGATTGAAAATCTATATCGCCAAATGTTGTTGCAACATCCTCTAACCCGCTTTCCTTACCTTTTGCAAATAAGTTTTCGATGAAGTTATCTGGAAGAATATCCAGCAACTTTCTGGCGATTTTCATTAGTTTAAACTCTGCAGCATATAGTTTTAACCAAAGTTTTCTATAATAGGAAAGAGAGGATTCATTAAACATTTCATCTTCCTCAATTATTTTTATAACAACTTTGGCTGCAAGTAGTGCGCCTAAAATCCCGAAAACTACTCCTCCCCCTGTCGTAGGTTTAACGTGTCCGGCGGCGTCGCCTACAAGCATAAACCCGTCGCCGTAGGGTTTAGGATTAGGACCAGAAACCACCACCAAGCCTCCATATACTTTTTTAATCCGTATATGTTTTGTTCTCTCCCTTAAAGCTGGATGTTTTAGAATAAGCCTGTTTAACATGAATCTAGGTTTAAAGGTGGATGCTAAACCGATCCGAGCTTCATCGCTGGATAACGGTATAAGCCACGCAAAAAAGCCTGGTGCCCAACATTTCCCAGTAAATATCTCTACAAAGTCGCTATCCATGTCACTGATTCCTTGGATCTCGTATTGAATCGCAGGTATCATTTGACGTGAATCCCTTATTCCGATGGACCTTATTATCTTAGAGGAATACCCTTCGGCATCGATTAAAAGGTCAAAGCCCTTAAATGTTCTCCTATTTGTCCTTAGTATCCAGGCATTGCCGCCGGTTTTCTTGACCCTGATTATCGGGGCTTTAAACTCGAAGTTAACGTCATTTTTAAGCGCTTTTCTATAAAGCAGGTAATCGAACGATAGACGGTCAATAACCTTTGCTTGTACCTCAGGTCTTGAAACAATCAACACGTTACGTCCACTTGGCGAATAAAAGATCGCCCCCCTTACGTTATTTAAGACAAAGGATTCATCTTTTATACCGATCAGCTCTAGGCCTTTTGAGGACACGAGTCCTGCGCAATGAACCGGCCATCCCACTTGAGCATGTTCTTCAAACACAGTCACCTCAACACCCTTACTTGAAAGCCTAGAAGCCACCGTCAGACCGGCCGGTCCACCGCCGGTTACGGCTACCTTAACGCTCATAGACCCTATCCTCAGCCTCTTCTACCGCTTTTAGAGTAAACAACAACGTTTTTCCTTAAGTCTTTCACGTAGATAACCCTGTGCAAAGGTATCTTCTTCACTCTATTGTTTTCCTCAATATAAAAATAGTCGCGAGTAACTTTGACTAAATTATTGCATCTAACCCGTTCCACATCTCCCGGAAAGCCTCTGGATATAAAACATATTTCAAAGATCTCAGGATTTACCCTGGGATCCCAGATAATCTTGTTAAGTAGCTCCCTTAAGGGATTCTTCATCTACCAACCCACTCTGAAAATTTTTGAATAAAATTCTCATAGTCTTCCTGTGTATAGGCAACCAATATTACCTCCTTAAGAGGCGGTTCATGGACATCTTTAAGCGATTCCTCGATAGCTTCAAGAATAGCTTGAGCTGACATGCGAGCAGAAAGCCCACCGACTCCTGCCCCCATAGCCGGGAAAGCAAGTGACTTAACACCAAGATCTAGAGCAACTTGAATAGCTGCTTTAGATGCCTCTTTAACCTTCTTGAAAGTAGTCCGCATGGCTGGCCGTTCCATCGTGGGGGCATGTATAACATATTTTACTTTAAGTTTACCTCCGTGGGTCGCTACGGCTTTACCCACTGGTACAGGAGCCATCTTTCTAGCCTCCATCTCTATCTCTACACCGCCTCTACGTTTTATGGCGCCTGAAACACCTCCACCCATAAGCATCAGCGAATTCGCAGGATTAACTATTGCATCAACCTCGAGGTCTGTTATATCACCTTTAATTATCCTTATCTTCACCCTACCCCTGTATTTTGTTTCCTCCAATGTTCCTCACTTCCCGGATATAGTAGAATATTTTCAGATATTAAGGCAATGTCTATTCCGCTAGAGCAATACGTTATTTTAAGGGTGATTATAAGCAAGGTAAGCTTAATATAAATAAAACAATGTAAAAAGGGTATAGGAGGAGCTAGAGATGCTACAGGTGATGGATTCCCAACTTTATTTAACGGTGCTTCTACTGGCGGTGTTAAACCTGGTAATATTCCTGGTGCTAGTATACTTCGTTTTTAGTTTTAGAAAACTAAATAGACTCCTAGTTATGCAAAGCCGCTTATTATCGGAGATGGAGACGAGTATAAAGGGATTAAGTGGCAGTAGTATAAAAGAAGAAAGTCGAAGCCGATCGACGCTCAAGGAAAATGAAGAGCTACTCTTTAAACAAAAGGTTTGCCCACACTGTGGAATGGAATTACCTTTAGGCGATGTACATGCCATATGCCCCTTCTGTGGACGCCGCATCTAGAAAACTAATTTATATTTGTACTGCTCCATGTATCTGATACTTTGAAGCATATAGCTAGTTTAATGGAGCATTTAGATACTCCTTTTAGGTGGCGGTCGATGGCAGGAATAATAGAGAAAGTAAAGCCCATGAGTGCTGGACAAGAAGTCCTGCTCAATGCCTTAAAAAGTAAAGAATACGAGATTGTAGGCGTATTTGGTCCGACCGGGACCGGGAAAAGCCTTCTTTCCTGCGTCTACGCTATTGACGCAGTGCTTAAAGGAGAATATAGGAGATTTATACTTGCACGACCAGTTGTCGACGTACGTACCGGCAAAGAAGTTACCGCGCTGGAGGTGGGTGACCTTTACTATAAACTTGTTTACTCGTATCTAGAGGACGTCTTAGCTGGCATATTTTCCCAAAAAGATCTACAAAAACTCATCGACGAAGGAAAAATAGTGATAGCTGATTCGCATTTCCTTCGGGGAAGAACGTTTGACGAGTCGATTATATTTCTCGACGACGTCCAATCCACATACCCTGAGATAGTTGCGGAAATAATTATGCGTATTGGAAGGAACTCTAAACTCGTGGTGGCTGGAGACCCTGTTTTTCAGCGAGATCCAACCGTGGAAGTAGATGGAGCAACTCTTATACGTGAAGTTTTAATGGGCGAAGAAAAAGCTATAGTAATCGACCTAGGTCTCTCCGACATAGTGAGACCCGGCGCGAAGAGGGGAATCAAGCTCGCCCTCGAACTAAGGATATTAAAGAGGAAGCTAAATAACATCGAAAAAAGCATCCTTGATATAGCTAAAATCAGGGCCCCGGACGCAGAAATATTAACTGTAATTGAAATGACTAAAGAGAAGAAGGATTTTGACATTACCAGTGAAGTGGTTCCAGATGCTTTGATAATAGTTAAAGAAGGTAGCTTAGGTAGGCTTGTAGGTAGAAAAGGTGAAAGAATACATTTAATCGAAAAGGAGACGGGATTCCGTTTAAGAGCAGTAGAGTTGACACTGGACTTTAGTAGACTTATAACTGCAGTGCATCCTGTAAGCTGGATAGGAAAACACATTAAGACCGTGGACTTCGTGGGACCTGAATTTCAAGTAGGTTTAACGGGTGAAGGAATAGGAGCATTTCTAGGTCAAGGCGGTTCATACGTTAAATTCATTGACGCCATATTTAGAAAACTCTTTCATGTAGGTATCCGTGCGGTTAGGGAGAAAGGAGCAAGAAAGAGGAAAAGAAGCTGATGAAGAATAATGACAAATACAAAGTTCTGAGAAAAATCGATGTCCTTGTTGTCGCAGAAAAAAACAGTGTAGCCAAAGCAATTTCGAGTTTTCTCGCCGAAGGCAGAATTTTCGTGAGAAACATAGGCAGGATTCCGCTATACATTTTTTCCAGGAGAAACAAGACATGGGTATGTATAGGGCTTAAAGGACACCTAATGAACTATGACTTCCATAGAAAATACAATTCTTGGAGAAACGTGGATCCTAGAGTATTATTCTTCACGACGCCTATTAGGGTGGTCATACCTGAAAACAGAGAATACGTTCGGGCGCTAGAACTATTAGGTCGAATATCGAGATTCGTTGTTTTGGCATTAGACGCTGACGTGGAAGGTGAAGCCATAGCCTTTGAGGCTATGAGCGTAATACGGAAAGTCAATCCAAAGGCGGTTTTCAAGAGAGCGTGGTTTTCTGCTCTAACAAGAAAAGATATTCTGGAGGCTTTTCAAAACCTAAGAGACCCTAACCCGCTTTTAGCTAACAAAGTATTTGCACGCATGATAATTGACCTGACTATAGGTGCAGCATTCACAAGATTTTTAACCTTGACTGTTGAAAAGAAAAAAGTTTTCCCAAAGGGAATGTTCTTGAGCTACGGTCCCTGTCAATCACCTGTACTCTACTTCGTTGTAAAAAGGGAATTGGAAAGGGAGAACTTTAAGAAGAAAAAGTACTATACATTTGAATTATTTTTTAGGAAGAGAGGAGAAACATACCGGGCACTTTATGCAGGAGAAAAAATATTTGACAGAAAAATAGCGCTTCAGATGTTTGAAAAACTTAGAAAATCATCCTTTGTCGAGGTTGTTGAAGCAGTTTACAAGAAACGTATAAAAAGGTCTCCTGTACCCTTAAACACCATCGAGTTAGAGAGGAACTGCAGTAGATTTCTTAATATACGCTCCAAAGAGACATTAACTATAGCAGAGGAACTTTATAGGCATGGTTTAATCTCCTACCCGAGAACAGAGACCACCATTTATCCCCCAACCCTCAACTTGAGAAATCTCGCTAAAATGTTTATACGAAACCCACATTACGGAGATTATGTAGAGAGATACGTTCTCGCCAAATATAAGCTAGTTCCCACTAGGGGAAGGGAGGACGATAAAGCTCATCCCCCCATATACCCTGTTAAAAGCGTTAGATTAGAGGACGTTAGATCACGGTTCGGTGTTAAGGCAGCGAAAATTTATGATTATATTGTACGCCACTTCCTTGCTACTTTAAGTGACCCGGCAGTTGTAGAAAGCCAGATTATCACGTTAAAGGCTGGCGGGTTTCCCTTTAGAATGGAGGGATTAAGGGTACTAAATGAGGGGTACTATAGGATATTTCCTTTTGAAAGACCTAAGGAGAAGGATCTAGGGTTGTTCCAGAAAGGTGAAGTTTATGAAATCCTGAATGTTAACATGCTTCAGAAAACCACTACACCTCCTCCCCACTTAAGTGAAGCTGAACTACTAAGGTTAATGAAAATCTATGGTATAGGTACAGATGCTACAATGCAGGAGCACATATACACGAATATAAAGAGAAAATACATGCTGGTTAAAGGCAAAAAATGTATCCCCACGGAGCTGGGGAAAGCCCTCATATTATCGTTAAAGGAGGTTGTGCCAGAGATAGTTAATCCTGAGGTGCGCGGAAAAATAGAAAGCTTCTTGGCACAGATCCCCGAGAAAGGCGTTAACCCCCAAGAAGTTGTGGAAACAGTTAAAAGCGAATTCTTAGACTATTTTGATAGACTGCGGGAAAAGGAGAACGAGCTTCAAGAAAAACTATTATATGCTTTAGAAAGGATGGGTGATTACTATACCTCAAGTAATAAGGATAACAACGGAAGAAGATCTACAAGAAAAACTTAAAATCGCGGTTGAAACTGTAAAGAAAGGAGGGTTAGTTGTTTTTCCAACGGATACCGTTTACGGTTTAGGGGCCACCCCTTTTTCAGATAAAGCTGTAGAAAGAATACTTAAAGTAAAGAAGAGACCCCCAGGAAAACACATACCTCTTCTAGCTTCCAGCATCGAAAAAGTTATGGAGATAGCTGTCTTTAACAAGTATTCATTAACCCTAGCAAGAAAATTTTGGCCGGGCCCCTTAACCCTTGTCCTCCCCCTACGAGATAGAACTCCGATTTCCCCTCTCATTCATTCTGGAACCATGGAAAACGGTTTCCGTATACCTAAGAACAAGGTAGCTCTCACACTGATTAAAGATTGCGGGGGGTTATTAACTGGAACAAGCGCTAACATTTCCGGAAGAAAAAGCCCCATTACTGCTAAAGAAGCCATAGATCAGTTGGATGAAATGGTAGACCTTGTGATAGATGCGGGTGAAACAGAGCTTAAAAAACCATCGACCATCATTAAGGTGTTGAATGACGGGAGTCTAATAATTTTAAGGGAGGGGGCATTAAGTATAAGTAGGATAATTAGTTTTCTCAGAAGCCAGGGATGGATGAAATAGACAACACTTATAAAACAACCTCTGTGTCCTAGTTTCTTGCTTTGACAGTAGGAGAAAGCATGTCTCTACTTTTTTGGTTTGATTACCCCCATTTTCAGAAGCTTTTCTGTACAGGATCTGAGTATACTCCTTATTTTATTCCTATTATGAAGCCCGCCGAGCTGGATGGCAGCCTCTCTAATACTATTTTTTGTTAAAACTAGGGCCAAAATTCTTTTCTCCTCTGAATTAGAAGCTACATCATATGCTAATGCAAGTTTAGCTATCTCTCTAGGTGTATACCCATAATATATATAATGATCTTTATCTTCTTCCTTGATCTTTCTCACGAGCTTGAACCTCAGGATGGTCACCCAATCCTCCTCATTTATATCTGGATAGAATTTCCGCAGATTTTCCATTAATTCTCTTTTATTTTTAAATCCATCAAGGAGAGCATCTTTGTCTGTTAGATCCCTCACTTTAACATATTTTGTTGATTCAATCTCAACTTCGCCTATAACCTTACCTTTACTATGGAGATAAACTCTATCATATATGGGTACCACGATACCCCTCCTTATAGTGGTTATTTTTTCCCCTCTAAAGATGGCGGGTAGATAGTCGGCTTTTATGGATAAATGTTTGCCTAAACGTATCCTACGTGGTCTTTTTTCATGCATAGAGTAAGCCTCACTTACTTTCGCTGTAAAAAGGAGATAGATTTAAAATGTTTTACTCAATTGGCTTTAATGAGGGTTAAAAATGAAGGTGCATGTCAGGGAGATCGTGTTAAAAACGCGAAACAGGCTGGAGCTAGTCGATATAACACATAGAGTGGAAGAAATAGTTGCTGAAAGTGGTGTAAAAAACGGGTTATGCCTAGTCTTCGCACCCCATGCAACTGCTGCTATTATAGCCAACGAACATGAATACGGGTTGATAGAAGATATATTGAAGAAAGTTTCAGAGGAATTTCCGCATAACGGTAAATGGAAGCATAATAGAATAGACGATAACGCTTCTGCACATCTAGCATCTGCTTTTTTAGGTGCGGAAAGAACATTTCCCGTAGTTAATGGAAGACTTGTAAGAGGCACCTGGCAGAACATTTTCTTGCTGGAACTGGATGGTCCCCGACCGATAAGAAGAATAATTGTAGAAGTTATAGGCGAATAAAGGAAATGGAGTTCATCAAGGTTCAGGGCCTAGAATACGAAAAAAGAATATTTGAAGGCCTGGCTGAATACATCGGATGGACACGGGTCTACTCGATAATAAAAGAAACATGCAAGCCTGTTAAACGGTATTTTGTAAGAGTCAACACTCTTAAGATCACCCGTGAAAAAATCCTGGAAAGACTAAAAGAAGAGGGGTTAACGGCATATGCAGATGGTATTTTATCTGAAGCAATATACTTTGAGGTTGAGGGACCTTTCAAAGTACCTATAGCAAGAAAAGGTATTATAGTAGATAAACGTACGGCTGAGAGCGTGTTTCAGGGGGCAAACCTCTATGCTCCCGGGATTTTAAGGGGCGATCCTGTTAAAAAAGGCGACGAGGTCACAGTATACTCCCCTAATGGTATAGCTGTAGGGTACGGGATAGCTGAGATGGATATAGGAGATGCCATGCAGAAGCGAAGAGGATTAGCGGTAAGAATAATTGTATCTAGATATAGGGCTCCTAAGATCCGCGAATTAGACGAATATAAAAAGGGGTTATTGTATGACCAAAGTTATCCCGCAATGCTAGTTGCCAGAATCCTTGACCCGAAGCCTGGAGAAACAATAGTAGACCTTTGTGCAGCCCCTGGAGGAAAAGCGACCCATGTTGCACAAATTATGGGTGATAGGGGGCTGGTTGTAGCGGTAGATAGAAGCAGAAAGAAGGTCGAAAAACTGGCTGAGAATTCGAGAAGACTTGGACTGAAATCAATTAGAATTCTTTTAGAGGATAGTAGACGTTTACATGTGAAATATCCTTCTCTTAAAGCAGATAAAGTGATTTTAGATCCTTCTTGCTCATCGCTGGGGGTTAGGCCCAAACTCATCGAGAGGAAAACTTTTCGAGACATTATATCCTGCTTCATGTATCAACAACAGTTTCTTCCTGCAGCCTCAAGCCTACTGAAAAAGAATGGAATATTAGTATATTCAACATGCACCCTTACACTTGAAGAAAATGAGCATATAGTGAGAGTTCTTGTTGAAAAATATGGTTTCGAAGTCGAGGAACAGGATTTCCATGTAGCTGAAAGGGGATTAGGGGATAGCGAATGGTGTCCATTCTTACAGAGATTCCATCCAGATAACATGGATACACCCGGTTTCTTCATAGCAAAACTGCGTAAGAAGACTTAAAGGCACTTAGTCTACTATAATAATCTTTCTTACTAGGAAAATAAATGAAATACGTTTAAATGTTTAAATGCTACATGAATAAACAGTAGTTTTTAGTAGGAGGGAAATGGGTCTGCAAAGGACGTCGAGAAGATGGAAGATAAAGGAGAGGAGGGGTAAAAGGGTTTACTTAGAGAAAGAACTGCATATCGAAGGTTTTTATGTACCAGTAAGAGTGTTTAGAGAAGACGCTATAAAAGGTGTAGCGTTACAAAGTTTCTCAATATATCCTGTAACTCCAACATTGATTAGAAGCTTCATAGAACAAGTTGGCGATGTAGAATGGGACTACTCGTTTCAAGAAAAAGGTGGAAGGTTGAATTTTTGGGTAAAAGACCCTTATGGGAATGTATTTGACAATCTAAAAGAAGTAGAAAAATACGTTTCCCGACTAGTTTCCAGGGGGCTAATCTTAGCTAAGGCTCTTGAACCAGTTAACCTATCCTTTATAGAAGAAATTTTAGCAAAGGAAGGCTGGCTGGTTCATAAGGACGAAAATACCCTTACCGCACGAATAACCACTTCGACCGGTAAGGGAGGCTACGTTCACGAGATTGAAGTTAGATCTATAAATTCACGCTCCCTTATCAGAATTGAAGAAAGAGTTTACACGTGGAAAGAAAAAGATGATACGATAATCAAGCTCCTTGAAGGAAAATTCCCGAATGCAAGAATTTCTATCAGATCACAGCACCCTTTAACCATAGTTCTGACAATGGAGTGTAGGAACAGGGATTTACCTTCAATAATTAAAAAAATGACAGACTATATTCAGGAAATTCGGTGAAAATATGAATCCTGCTTCATCAAACATAATAATTACACATGGAGATTTGGACGGACTAACTGCCGCCGCTATTCTTCTTGACTATATCATCCAAAAAGATGTAGGGAAGCCGCATATCGAAATAGCACAACCCTATATTCTCCAAAGGTTCTTCAAGAGATTTTATTATAATAGATGTAATTTATGGATTCTCGATCTGGCTTTAGATGAAAATACCTGGTTTAAGATATCTCCTTTTATAATCGAAGAAGACGGGAGGGAAATCGTATGGATCGACCATCATAGATCAACGTTAGTTGCTTTATCAAAATACAAAAGCGATAAAATAACATTGATTTTTTCACTTGAAAAATGCACAGCGGAATTGGTTGAGGAAAATTTTGGAAACCAGACAAGCAATCCATCCTTTTATAAGACCCTTGCTGAAATAGGGTCCCTAAGCGATAAAAACCTCTATCTCGTGACAGATAAACCTCTTTCAAGGGAAACGAAAATACTTGAGGATTCTTTATTATACCTGCCAAGCGACATAGAATTTAAGAAGCGATTAATAGAATTCTGGGTTAACGAGCAAAAAATACTGTCAGAAGAAATCACAGCAAGAGCCAGAAAAGCTAGAGATAAACTTAGAAAACTTCACAAAATTTTTGAGGGACAGGTGGTGTTTTCAACAGACTTAGTCGAAATAATAGATTTAAGAGAAATAAATGTACGTGGATACGTAGGCAAGATTGCATCAGAAAGAGCCGAGTCTTCCAACAAAATAACGTTCGTGTTTTTTCAACCCTCATTACGAGAAATCGTGTTAACCATGAGAGTACCTTCAAAAATAGAGTTCAATGTCCTTGAAATAGTTAGAAAACTTGTGGAAAAATATAGAGGTGCCGGAGGAGGACATCCTAAGGCAGCGTCGGTAAGGGTCCCGAGAATGGCTTTCGACCAAATTTTTCTCGAACTGAAAAAGATTTCGATGAAAATTAACGCTTAAACCCGACCTTACCATGGAACACTCTTCAAACCAAGTTTAAATGCAACAAAATTTGTTAAAAGATGTAGTGGTGGTGTAATTAAAATACTTATTATAAATGTTAGAAACTCAACTGGTTCAACTAGTATGGAGTAGAGTAACAGCGAAAACACTAGAAATAACAATTGGTCTGCCACTGGAAGCGCCTTTCCCGGAGCCACGTTGAGTCTACGTTTTAAAAACGATCCAGTTAGATCACCTAACATTGTTCCTAAGCTAAGGACAGCACCTGAAAACGGAGTATGATACCCTATTATAGAAAGCAGGAAACCTACGGTAGATCCTGTTAGAAAACCTATTGTAAATCCCTCTATTGTTTTATGGTCTCCAAGAATCCTTTTTCCGTCGACAAAATTTTTACCCATATCTATCGGATGTCTCCTAGGGAAAATTTTCGAGGAAAGTACGGGTGTAGCGTTGGCTATATAACATGGGAGAAGAAACATAACCGTGTTAATGAACTCTTGGGCCAACGACATTTCACATCTGCATGAGAGAGGATACCGTTTAAAAATAAAGTTATCGTATTCTAGCAAAAAGATATTTACTTGCTGTGAAGAGGGAATAGATTTTTATTGGACCTGAATGTTCCTATGATGGAGAAAAGGAAATTATGGAATTTGAGGTACTGCTACCCGAGAAGCTCAAGCAATATAACATTAATAATTCTCTTGATGTGATTGAAGCATTTCAATCATATGACGTGGATTGGGGCTTCTACCTGGTGGATTATGGTTTAGATAAAATTCGCTTGGAGACAAGTGAAAAAATATCACCTTTTCCAACAACTTCCGGAGGATTGTGTTTCCTTCAATTTTTCTTTGAAGAGGAAAAATTCTTAGAAGAAGCTAAAAAACATGTTAGTAAAAGAGTTTTCGAGAACCTCATGAAATTAATTAAAACGGGTTATCCTGCTTCAGAGTATATACCTGAAGACGTTTTCCTAAGGATATTAAAAAGTAACGAAGATATTATTCACGAAGTTTTGTTTGAAATGTTTATTCCAGTAGATTCCTATGAGAAGGAAGATCTATATATAGAAAAGCATGGTGACCTAAAAGACATCTCGACAGGGTTGTTGAAAACCGACTATTATTTTCTGCATCCCTCTGTCGTTAAATCTTGTTTGGAGGAAAGCCTGTACGTGCATGAATACTTACAAAAGATCGCGGAGAGATTCACAAGTGCCACGAAAAACGAGGGATACTTGTTTGTTGTAAGGGGATATTTCCCAGCTAAAAAGACGTTTAAGGACCTGGAAAGATCCATTAATAGCCTGCTTTCCACATTAAACATACGTTATCTTCCACGAACATTACTGTTCAATAGGATAATTACTGGATAGCTGCTGTTCCTTTATCCAAGCAGTCTTTTCCATTACTTCGACAGCTAGCTGGAAATCTTCTTTAGATAAGCCTTTAAAGACGTATTTTAGTTCATCAAATATTTCTTCTAGGGTTTTCTTACCGTCACACATAAAGTATATATAATTCATGACGGTGTTTAGTCCTCTTCCTCTTTTCCGCAAAAACTTTCTAGCAAGTTCCTTGTCTACTGATTCAAGTTGAATAAACCTTATATGTAATGGGCTTCGACGTAACCTTTTGAATACCCGTTTATCGTCTATTCGGGGAGGAGTTTCTTCCTCTCCACTTTCTAACAGTATATCGAAGAGATTTTCCACGTCCTGAGTTATGTTGGAGCTTATATTTTTAATTACTTCATTAATGCCTTCGCTTTCCCATGTCCTTTCAATCGATGATAATGCTTTTAAATACATGTTAGCGAGCTGTTTAATTCTTCCTTTAACGTACCAGTAGGGTTCGTTAACTAAGTATTGCAATTTATCATATAAATGTTTTTTCATGTTTGAATATGATATAATAATTACATCTCGTAATGTCTTTTTAGAAGTTGACGTTAGAAGAAAAGCCGTTGAAAGAGCTGTCGAGCCGACGATCCTCATGAGATCAGGGTCGAGGTTATCTAATGTATCTCTATCACTATGGTAGAATTTGTCTGGCCATTCGATAAAGGCCGTGGCAGCTACATTCACCCATGGGTCTACGAAGATATGGTGGTCACTTCCACCACTATACCCAGTTAGTTTGTATCGAATCTTCGGTAGATTCTCCCATCCTCCAAAGTGCCTGAACCCGATGACCGTTTTCTCAAGCATACCGTATGCCAGAAACGGCAGAAATGATGGATTAAACTCGGGGGACCCGACCACTGTTAATACTCCTCCTACCTTATCCTGATGCCCACCTACCATATCTAAATTTATCACTGAAACCAGCTCATTAACTACCTCCGGTTTTCTGTCTAAGTGTGCTATAATTCCAGTAAATTCAGGAACCCACCAGAAACGCAACCCTCTATCCAAGCGAAAACCGTTTTCAACAAGCTTCATGGCAGCTCTAGCAACTTCGATTAAAGTCCCGCTTCCAGAAGAATTATCGTTTGCCCCGGGGCTTGGGTGGCATATATGAGCTACGAGCAGTACATCTTTATTGTATTTACCTTGTATTCTACCTTCAACTAATTTAATCTCTCCTTCATAGAAACGTGCGTCAACTCTACCGTAGACCATTACTTGTTCTCGTTCAAGCATCCTTAGAAGCCTTAATGCAACATTATATGAAACTGAGAAAGCCAAACCTTTCTCATACAGGGTTTCAGCGGTCGGCCATATTGCTGCATATGGATAACCGTCCGGGTTTGACGTGTTTTCCTTGAAAACAATTATTCCGATAGCGCCTCTTTCAATAACAGCTCTCTTAAATACGATCGAGGCTGGGCCCTTTGCAATGACGAATTTTCCCTCTACATCTATGTTTTTGTAATCTTCCTCCCAAACTCCTTCACCAACGTATACTAATTCCCCTTCTACTCCCTCTGGTAGAGAACCACTATGCGCAACCACTAGTGTAGGATGGTCCTTAAATCTACCCAAAACCATGTTTCTTGGTTTTCGCACCTCGAGAAAACCATCTCGAACCTCCCATCCTATTGGAGCCACATAGCCGTCCAAATACCTAGTTTTTCCGTCTCCTGGATAAGAATATACATTTACCTCAAATCCCATCTCCTTTAAAATTGATGCCACATAATCCTGCGCCTTAGACAGTCCGGGAGAAACCTGGATCCTATGGAATGATGATATCATTTTCGAATATTCTTTAGCTTGGTATCCGGAAAACTCCTTCGTGACCGCTCCAATTAAATCATTTGTTTTCATCATTATCGGTTAAGTTGAATGCATGTGATGTTTATAAACCTGTTGATAAATAATTGTTGTTGATGTGAATTGCCAGAAACCAGGAAGTACATTTTACGGGTGGTTGTCCCAGCTAGGGACCTTAAACGCGTTGAAAAGGCGCTTGAAACAGTAAAAACCAAGGGTTGTCTCTCCTTCTACAGTAAGAGAATAAAACATTTCGATGTGAGACGAGATCTGGATTCACTGGAATTCGTTTATCTTCTTGTGCTTTCTAGAGACGATGAAAGGAAGTTACGTGAGATGTTTTCGAGAATCCTCCAGGGCACAATAGGTTTTTTCCTGCTATACGTTGTCGAATAACATTTTCCTTATTAAAGAGTAAAATGATGATCCTGATCTGATGTTTACTCAAATTCCATATATAGGATAGAGTAGCCACTGGGTAACGAAAACTTCCTCAAACCACTATCGTCCCCTTCCCGAAAAGTTATATAGCGTTAACCACGGCTAATAAGATTAGTTAAAATCATTGCTTATGGGTGGTTAACTTGTATACTAAGGAAGAAACATATTATTTTACTGATAAGAATGAAGAGGAAAATACATTGAAGGTCTTAGAAATATCAAGAGAATATGCGTTGAAGAACGATATTAAAAGCATTATTGTAGCCTCTACGAGAGGAAGGGTTGCCAGCAAGCTTCTGGACTTTTTTGACCCTACCACCTTTAACCTTATAGTTGTAACCCATTCCTGCTGGTTTAGGCCAAACATAAAGCAGGAATTCGACAGCAAGGTACTCTCTTCCTTGAACAAGAAAGGAGTTAAAGTAGTTACTGCCGCACATGCCTTGGGGGGAGTATGTAGAGCTGTGGGAAGACGTTTTGGAGGCATACCTTTAACTGTATTGATAGCCGATGTTCTACGCCTGTTCTGTGAGGGAGTGAAGGTAGCCGTAGAAATAACGTTAATGGCCACAGATGCTGGGTATGTTAACCCTGGTGAAGAAGTCATATCCATAGGAGGTACAGGCCGGGGTGCTGACACAGCCCTAGTTATAACAGCAGCCCCCTCCGAGATGTTCTTTGATTTAAAAATCAAAAAGGTACTTGCAAAACCCGTTTTTTGATGAATATTTTAGCAATTGTCGGTGAAACATTTACAGTGATTATCGTTTAAGGATATCTTTATACACTACCTGCAAGGTATTCATTTTAGTGATATTGGTGAAGGCTATTGAGCTTCTTTCACCGGTTGTAAAGAAACTCATAGAGGAAAGAGGATTCTCTAGCCTGACTCCTCCCCAAGAAAAGGCTATCCCCCTGATACTTTCCGGTTATAATGTTTTAATTGTAGCGCCCACTGGTACTGGAAAAACGGAGGCAGCTATCATACCTCTACTGGATTTAATG
Source organism: Thermoprotei archaeon (assembly GCA_003650675.1). Classification (GTDB taxonomy): domain Archaea; phylum Thermoproteota; class Thermoprotei; order Thermofilales; family B20-G17; genus B67-G16. The sequence continues at coordinate 55,196 of QMRH01000001.1, forward strand.
TTAAAGGAAAAATCTGTTAAAGGAGTGAAACTCATATACGTGACCCCTCTCCGTGCACTTAATCGAGATATATTGGAGAGAATAAAATGGTGGTTTCTTAAACTCGACTTCAAGGTCGCTGTTAGACATGGAGATACACCCGTGTCCGAACGTAGACTGCACGTTATATCCCTTCCCGACGTTTTAGTAACTACACCTGAAAGCCTTCAACTGCTCTTTTTAGGTAGAAGACTTAGGGAAATAATTAGAAATGTTCGTTGGGTCATCATTGACGAGGTTCATGAAATAGCTTCAAGTAAACGCGGTAGCCAATTGTCCATACTACTAGAAAAACTTAAGAGACATGTTCAGGGACGAGAAATACAGATAATAGGTTTATCTGCAACTGTAGGTAATCCAGAGGAAGTAGCGAGATTCCTGGCAGGCTCCAGCAAACCCTGCAAAGTAGTATATGTACCTGTCGCCAAGAGGATATCGATTAACGTTAAATGCCCGCGTCCAATTCCCCGGGACTATGCTTTAGCCAGCAAATTAGGAGATTCCCCTGAGATCTTAGCGCGAATTAGAGTCATAAGAGAACTTTTAGAGAACAATAGAGCGGTAATAATTTTTACTAATACTCGACCCACCGCCGAAATGCTTGCCAGTCGATTTAAAATACTTGATTTAAGGGCGCCTATCGATGTTCACCATGGAAGTCTTTCTGCGGATAGGCGGCAACGTGCCGAAATAGGGTTAAAGAGCGGTGGCATAAGAGGCTTGGTTTCAACCTCTTCGATGGAGTTGGGTATCGATGTGGGACATGTAGATCTCGTTATACAGTATAATTCACCGCGGCAAGTTTCCAAGCTTGTCCAAAGGATCGGGAGAAGTGGTCATAGACTTGGAGAAGTCAGTAGGGGTGTTGTGTTAGCACTGGATTCCAACGATGTTTTAGAAGCCTTAGTGTTAAAGAAGTTTCTGAGAGAAGAAAGGATAGAGCCTATTGAAATACCTTCTAAACCATTCGATGTGCTAGCACACGAAATAGTCGGACTTTTCATTTCCGAGAGAAGAAGATGGCTTGATATACATGAGCTATATCTTTTCTTTAGGAAGGCATACCCCTTCCGAGATTTGAAAATTGAAGAATTTAACAAATTAATCGATTTCCTAGATCAAGTTAAAATTTTGAGAAGGGTGGGGGACAAGATCGTCCTAAAAGATAGAAGATATGCCTATAAGTACTTTTACGGTACCCTTTCAATGATACCTGAACTGAAACAGTACATTGTCATAGATTCGAAGGAAGGAATCCCTGTAGGGATACTCGATGATACCTTCGTCTCCTACTATTGTGAACTTGGAGTAAAATTCATTATGGGCGGAAGACCATGGCGCATCGTCGAGGTTCTCGAAGAAACAATAAAAGTTGAGTCTGAAGATGACTATAAAGGGGCTATCCCTAGCTGGGTAGGTGAGGAGATTCCTGTACCCTTTGAAGTTGCGCAGGAGGTTGGTAAAGTACGTGGTTGCGTCGAAGACCTGGCCGCAAAGGGATGGTCTCTAAAAGATATTGTAAGACATCTTGTTGACGTCAATGAATGGAAGGGGGATGACGTTAAAGAAGCAGTGAAAGACGTATATAAGATAGCCCGCTCAGGGCTGAAAGTCCCATCAAATAAAGACATTATAATAGAGGGTGAAAAGGGATTGGTGATTGTACATATGCATTTCGGGACACGTGTGAACAGAACGTTTGCAAGGTATCTTGCCTACTCTCTTTCAAGAATTTTAGGTTCAGCTATAGTAACGGTAGATAAACCTTATGCGATTGCATTAAGATCCAATTTTCTGGATGTAAAGGATGTTGAAGAATGTTTAAAAAAGGTTTCTTCACATGACTTCAAGAGAAACGTTATAGGCGGAATCTCGGAAAGCAGGTTATTTAAATGGCGGCTTGCCCAGGTAGCTAGAAGAATGGGAATAGTCGATCCGGATACCCGTCTTTCATCAGATATAATGGACAAGCTAGTTTCTATGCTTAAGGGGACCCCTGCCTACGAGGAGGCCTTAAAAGAGGTATTGAATCGGGACCTGGATTTAGCCAGAGCCATTGAAGTGGTTAAAAAAATAGAGAAAGGAGAAATAGTGATACACGTTCGTGGCGGGTTCTCCTCCCTAGCCGAACAAATATTATATTACGTTGGACGTAGCGGCGAGGTGTTCAAGCCGGATAAACGCGAGGTTCTCGAAAACCTGATTTTTAAAGCCCGAGTTCTCTCCGAAAGGATAACGGTTGGCTGTTTATCATGCGGTTACGTGGAAGAAAAAATTCTTTATGAAGTGGGTGACAATTATCATTGTCCAAAATGTGGCTCCAATGAACTAGTTTTTTCTACAAAACCGGTTGAAGCCCTTGAAAATGAACTAGAATATTACATGAGAGGAGAAAAGTCTAAACGAACCATAAGGTTGAAAACTATAGCTGCTCTCTATGAAAAATATGGCCTGAAAACACTGGCAGGTGTAGTTCTAGGTTTACCTTTAACTGAACTTAGAAGGCTACTGAAAGCTGAATTTGAAACACTTGATGAATTTATGAAAGAACTTAGAAAAACGTATAGACGTGGCTTACTTAGACGCTTCACTCAGCGTCGGCTCCAAGCATTTTAACAAGTTTTTCCAGGTCGACCTCCATATATGTACGCCATCCTAGTGAAATTAGAAACTCTTCATCTTCGATCAGATAGCCTGCTTTTATGAAGCGATCTAAAGTACTTTGTATCCTCCACTCCGGCACCTTGTCCTTGAGAAAATTTACTACTGTTTGTCTTTGAACCTTTCCTCCATGAGCAAACACAAGAACCAGCGTCGATGCCAAAACAGCTAGATCGTCTATGCGCCATCCAACGCTACGTAGATCCTCGATTTTAAGCTCCTCTGTTAACACTATTCCTATCCATGCCTGAGATAGTTTTTCTCTTTCATCTAGGTTGACTTCGCTACCGTCCTCAAGAACAGCCTTTACACGAAGCCCAAGTTTTTCCAGTTCACTATTAAGCTTTTTTAACACCTCGGGATAATCTATTCCGAGAAGCTTACGTAGCTCCGATCCTCTGATACCTGGCCGGCTTCTACCCCTCACAAGGAGTATTCTCAATGCCCGTTTAACCCTTTGATCAACCTTCTTTACCAACTCTTTTCACCCATTCCAGATAATTTATTGAGACTGCTAGAGAAAACCTGTTTGAACGTTTACTCCCGGTTTTTTCCTCTTTGACAATGAATATTTTTTCTTTCAGTGGATCTATCTCGATTGCTAGGTTCCCCCTGCTTATAAGATGAGATAGTAGAAGCGCGTTTTCCACCGTTTTTCGATAATCGTTTTCATCAATTATGGCATCCCAGTACTCTATTCGACTATTTTTCTCGAGTTGGGAAGCTATTTTTAAAGCATATTCGGAAAGTTTTTTCTCAAAGTCTTTTTCTCCTATTATTCCTAGATATTTAAGGAATTTTTCGTTAACTAAACCCAAAGTGTCTTCTTCACCGACTTTAGGTTTCTTTGGAAGCCTTCTAAATGCTTCAATATACTTTAAACCTCTTTTTATTTCCCTTAATGTAAGGTGGTCTCTATAGACTTGAGGGGTCCATGCAGCTAAGAATATTGATGCAATCTTTTTTAGGGGGGCTTTCCGTAATGTCATGAGGGCGGCAAGCGAACTCAATCCAAGTAACTGCGACTCCATTTTCAGCCATTCTTCCTGCTCTACAAGGAGCATTACTATGTTTTCGATGGCTTCTGCGTCAAGATGTAGTATTTTTTCACCGTATTTTTCTAGGAAGAACCTGAGATCATCCAATAAAGATGATATGTCTACAGTGAAGGGATCCTTCCGTTCTTCTATAATCTGCTTTATCGTCCTGATGCGTGCTTTAAGCTGTTCCTCTATGTTTCTCGGCACACTTGTCATCGAAGCGTTCCCACCTTAGATACACCCTTAACATTTTGGACCACAACTACATTGGCTGTCTTCACCAGATTAATCAATGTTCCAGGTGTTATTACCAAGTATTGAACATCGGGGTGTTGTTCCGAGATTCGGAAAATTAGGTTGAATACGGCTTCTCTATTTTTAGGATCCATGTGTACGTCGAATTCGTCTACAGCTCTGAAAGGCGATCTTATGTATTGTTGTAGAGCCAGGAGAAAGCACATTATAGCTGTTGTCCTTTCCCCTCCGCTTTGAGTATAAGGGTCGAGGACGGTGGGGGCGGATCCCCGGAATCCAACTGTTATCTCTATTCCAGCCTGTTCTATGTCATCAAGGTTTATGAGACGAACATCCCCCACGGCTTCAACATGGGATAAATGGCTTGAAAATAGTCTCCTTACGTCTGATATCAATTTTATCAGTTTGCTCTTCCAGATGTTTTTCCTATACTCTAGCTCTTTAAGAACCTTCTCCCTGTTCCTTGCAACTATTAAGGCTTTCTCTCTAAGCCTGTTTAAATCACCTAGATATCTTTTATATAACTCCTCTACCTCCCTGCTTATTCCCCTGTAGCCAGCGAGCTCCAACTCTATTTTCTTTAACTCTTCTTCCACCTCCTCTATCTTTCGTTGAGATTCGACTCTCTCTCCAAGGGTTAACGCCTGTTTAAGCGCAACCTCTAACCGAAAACTTAGTTCCCTGAGTTCCGTCTCTATGCTAGCTATTTTTTCGTTAAGTATTTTTAAAACGTATTTTGATAACTTTAATTCAGAATAGTCATTTAAATAACTATTCCAAGTATCCTTATATTTGTTCAATAGAGACAAAAAGTCTTCAAGGGAAACCTTATTGATGAAACCATCTATTAAATCTTTTTCAATGTCTTTTAAAGCCGCTTTTAGATAGTCGATAGAATCTCTTAAGCCGACTATCTTCCTTTCGGTCTTTTTCTTCTCTTGAAGTAACGCATTTATCTCTTCTTTTAGCAGGTTAGTCTGATGTTCTAGATCCCTAACTTTAATCCATGCGGCTTCAAGCCTCAGTCTCCCACGAATCTCTTCTAGCTCCAGTTTACGAAGGTATTTTTCGTGTTCCTGTTTAATGTTTTCGAACTTTTCTTCGGCTTTTTTAAGAAGTTCTTTGATTTTTTCTTCTTCGCTGAGTGTATGTTCCAGCCTTTGCATGGATTTGACTATAGCGTCTCTATATCCTTTCAACCCGACTGCATCTTCTATTAAACGTAGTTTCTCTTGTGGAGAAAGGTAAACAAACTCCTCTATCATGTTTTGATGCATTATTATGAACATATTGTCTGGATTGAGTCCTATACGGTTAAGTAGACGATTGATCTCATATTTTGTTGCAAGAGTATTGTTAAGTTCATGCCAGTATTTTCCATCGCTACGAAGATACCTTGTTAAATAGATTTCATTGTACCTCCACCTAGGCAATGGTCTTATACGGTTTCTGGGAGAGTTATCCAGGACAACAGTCACTCTGGCTATCTCCTCTCCCCTTCGTATTAAGTCGCTCAATCTTCTTCCTCTCTCAGTATAAGTTTGTCCAAGAGCTACAGCGATTGCAAGCAATATGGACGATTTTCCTGCACCGTTAGGTCCTGTAATTATATTGAGACCCGGCTGAAAGCCTATTCGAGCGTAACGATATGACATAAAGTTCTCTATTATTACTTCTTTGACTAAAGGTTGAACCTTCACCCTACTACATCCACCTGTAAGGAAAACATAGTAGATTATTTTATTGGTTTTGGTTGAAATAAAATCATAACTTTATCCCAACTTTTCCGGAAACTCTGGAAAAGTTGGTTCAATGGAGGCTGTGATGTTGCTGGATGGGGCAAACGGTTCATGGTTTTCCATGGTGAGGACAATTTCTAGGGGTCTTTTCAGTTGTGATGTTTTGTTTGTAAATATTGGTATAGTGGGATGTAGAGGATTCTGAGATCGAACAAATAAATTTAACCAAAATAATATAGACAATAATATTGTCATTGAGCTAACGTTTTCTTCGGTGTTCTCTCCAAAGAAAGTTTCTGTCATCGGAGATAAAAAGTAGTACTGTAGTGTTCTACTGTATGAAACTAAACCTATTGACAGAAGTGTTAAAAGCGTTTCCTAATTTTACCAAATTCGCACTTACATCTTTGAACCGGGAAATCAAAAAATCACTCTTTTGTACAAATACATGTTAATTCATGTTCATAGCGCAGGAGACAGGGTGTAGGTTGTAGCGATAGGTGTGATCACTTTATGAAGTATCTTATTTTCTCTTTCATGTCTACTTTCGGTATAAATGTTTTGATGCTTCTTAAAGCTACTTTAAGATAATCGTCTTCGTTGTTGTTAATTAAATCAATAATTTTTAGGAGTTTGCTTTTAAATTCCTTGTATTCTTTTTCGTCTAGTTTGGTGCCTTCAGGTGTTTGAGGGTCTACTAGTCTCTCTTCGTTTCTACCAAATAACCAGCCATTTACACCGTCCTCTATTAACTCCAAGACTCCGCCGTCTCGGGATGCGAGGCTTGGCACACCATTTATCCCAGCTTTCATAAAACTTGTTCCGCAAGCTTCCCATGACGGAAAGGGCGTGAACAACAGGAGGTCTCCTCCGCTCAGTAGAAGCCTAGCTTTGTCGACATCGTAATCATGTATGTAGATCACAGATGGCTTTTCCATGTGGTATTGACGGAACTTTTTCATGTAACGTAAACCCTCTACATCATATGGATGGGCTTTACCTGCAACTATAAATATCGCGTCAGGGTCCTCTTCTATAATCCTAGTGATGAAATATGGTCTCTTGTATCTTGTTATTCTTCGACTCCAAACGATTATCGGCTTGTTTGTTGAATTCAACTTTTTCCTTGCTCTTATGAATTTTAGTAGCTTTTCTCTAGCCTCTTGCTTAGCCGTTGCCAGGGATTTCGTGTTTAAACAACCCTTGGAGATCAATTTCTTAATATGGTCTGTCATCCAACGAGACAGACTAACACCGTTTGTCACGTAGGATAGCTGGTGGGCAAAGTGCGGTATTATTTTCTGCATTACCTTAAAGTGTTTTCTAGATACAGTGTATGTTTTAGTGGATGCCGCTAAACCTATTTCCGTCAGGGATACTTTTTCTGAAATAAATTTAAATCCGAATTCCCTTTCAAAAAGCTCTACCGGAAATATTGGATGCCCCCAGGGTCCCGGAGTGTGTATTATAAAAATGTACTTTTCTGGGGCACGTAACACAAGTGGTAGAAGTGCGGTGTAGGCTTCATTTAAAATTATTTTACTTACCCTATTTAGTGTCACATGAGTTCTAATGTATTCTGCAGAAGCCCTGGCGAGCAATACATACTTGTAGAACCGATCTTCGTAATGCTCTTCAATGTATAATTTATCTACTAGATTGTGGACCCAGCCTAGCTGGATAGGATGGAAGAAGATGGTTTCTGCGGTCTTGTACTTGTAGGAGAATGCTTCAAGCAGAACATTTTCTCCTCTCACCTTAACAGAAATTTTACCCTTGCTTTGAAGATGGCTTAAAAAGTTGTCTGGCTGGGGTTGAGGTCTAGGGATGGGAGAGCCATCTTCTTTAAAATCATAATCAACATAACCGTTTTCATAGAAGAGGGTTAAGACTAAATATCTTATACCTAAGTCGCCTGCAGTATAGAATTTGTCTCCTTCAAGTACACCTAAACCTCCTGCATAAGTATATCCCTCTTCTAAAGCTATTTCAGGGGTGACGCTAACTATAATCCCTGTATTACCCATAGCTATCTACACCGTGCGTATACCGGTTTTCCTATTGGACAAAGGGAAATAGGGGTTAAAATTCTGGCTTCAACAACGTTTCCCTGGATGCTTTCTTTAAAGATATTTATACCGGCGTTTAGTTTCACGATCTTTTGCAACATTTTTGTACCATCTACCTGTATCCTTAGTATTATCTCTCCTCTTAAAGGGCTTTCAATTTCCACGAATACATCTCCATTTTCTTTTTCGATCCTTTTCACCCTTAATAGATTCAATTTTGGAAGAATATTTTCCGTTAATTCATTGTACCATGAAACGACATGGTCTTCATTTATGAACTCGGTCCAGTACATGTCGCTGTCCAGAATCTGCATTATACAGTGGAGCAGGTGCCCGTATTTTTCTTCTTTGCTGAAGATCTCTTCATAGATCTTTAGTAGATTGTATGCCTGTTCAGCGAGCTTCCAAAGCCTACCTTGCACGGCTGGTCTCTCTGTTGTCCATTTAGCTATACTTCCTAGCCACGTTGTGGCCGGTATTTTTTTAAGCTTTCTTTCTGCTAAATCGGCTACCTCTCTTGCTAGGACGCATTTAAAGTATCCTTTTCTCTCGCAGGACAAAATATATGTAAGTAGTTTTTCGTAAGCTACAGCTGCTTTTGGTGATGGATGCGGTAAAATCATCCAGTTTTCACCATCCAATGCGACAGTAACTATCTTTTCTTCGTCGCCCATCATCAACTTTAAAATATTTAGAGTGTATCTTCTGGCGTTTGCATCTGCCTCCTGTAGGCTCTTTGCCTTGTTTAGCTGGAAGCTAATGTAGTCCGAGAGGCTAGTGTCTCTGAAAAAGACTATAAGCTCTCCTCCGCCATATTCAACCTTGTACGGCTCGTAAGGAGTCCTCTTATCTCCTAAAGATTCAATGAAATGGTGGAGGGAGTCAAGCACAATATACCTGTAATTATATTTAGAGAGTACTGGAACCAGCTTCATTGAGAAGAAGAGTTCGGAAACCCAGAAGCCTTGAGCCTCAGTATCCAAAATACTTTTTGTTACTTCGGCTCCCAGCTTCACTTCTTCTTCAACTATATCCAACCATCCATAATGGTCGATTAGGTAACCAGCTATTGGATGCGCGAAAAAACTTGAGAATATTTCGATGACATTTTCTCTGTTTAAACGTCTATATCCACTTAAAGTATCTTTAATTATCTGTACACGTTCATCTTTCGGTGAAACATATTCTATATTACTGTCCCATTCCAGTAAAACTCCTTTCTCGACGGCCTCCTTCCATTGAAGTAGAAGACTAGGCGACAAGTTAAAGCAGATTTTAACAGGTTTTTTCTCTAGTAGAAATGTATGGAGAAAATATACTCCTCCACGATAATAGGGTTTAAACTCATCCTCCCAGGTGTGTGTAAAAGCCCAAGGGCTATGGTAGATTCCGTTGGGATATTTATTTAATGCCTGATGGTTGTGGAAGACTGTAAGCAGTTTACCCTTAACTCTATCAGGAGATAAGACGACGAAAGGTAGCGAGGTAACGAGGTCATTCCATATGACATATGCATCGTAAAAACCTTCCTCTAGGCTTTCCAGGGAATCCTCTATGAAAAATTCAGGTAAAGGTATATAGTAATCTTGGGAGAAAACTTCTTTCGTAGAGTCTTTTAACACTTTAAAGTGTACGGTTTCCCCCTGTTTGGCCCCTCGCACGTTAATTCTGAAGAGGATCTCTTCATCGGGGAAATAAGCAACGTCGCTGAAGTTCAGGAAAACTTTCATTAAACCTCCGGGAATATGCCTTAACTAAGGTATAAAAAGTTTCACTTTCGTACTCCATGAGGTAATCGGCGTCCCCCACCTAAAAGTGAAAAAGAACATACAATTTATGCCTGTTGTTCTGGAACCAGCAAAGAGCACTAAAGGATTTTGATGAAAGCATTTAGTAACTGTAAAAAGCTATTTTAGGGGGGAGATAGAGAAATACTTGGTGTTAATAAGTGGAGAATTTCGAGTCACGTTTAATGAAGATCCTTAGCACTTTATTTTCTCTTTCGGCGGTAAGCCGAGAAAAGGCTACTTCCCTTTCTCTTCTATCTAAATTTACTGGTCTATCAACAAGTGAATTGAAAAGCCTGTTGAATGAACTTTCTTCTCTAGGTTATGTAGTTTCCGAAAACGAAAAAGCGTATTTAACTAAACAGGCTATATTCAAGCTGAATAGCATCTTTTGTTAGGGCTTTTGTCATGATAATTCTTCATGTCTCATGGGAATATCCTCCTTTCAGGATAATAGGCGAATTGGCTTGGAAAGTTCAGGAAATAGTTAGAAACCTAAGGGTATTCTGTAGACCTGTAGTTGTCCATCCAGGTCCTGAAAATAAACAATATAAAGACGATGATATCGAGGTAATCATGTTCCGTGATACAGGGTACCTGAGGGGCAATTTTATAGTTTATTCGCATGAACTGGTCTATGGGGCGTTGACTAAGCTTCCATACTTTCTTTCCTACAGAGACTTTCCACTTATTCATGGACATGACTGGATAGCTGGGATGATAGCCCTAGCGTTATCTAGGGCCTTTAAAAAACCGTTTATTTTAAGTATATACTCCACCGAACAGATGAGATCAAATATGGATAACATGTTAAGCCTAAGTATTGAAAGCGTTGAAACATACCTCTTTAGGAAAGCTGATCTCATTCTCTGTCACCATGAAAAGCTTTTCGACGACTTGAGGGAAAGATTCGGCAAGAAGGTGATAAAATATAGCAGTATAAGGGACGTTTACAATGCTTACCTTAGGGTGGCCGGTGGTAGATCATGAAGATTTTTCATATTACATGGGAGTATCCTCCCAATATCGTCGGCGGGCTTGGGAGACATGTTTTTTATTTAACCAAGTATCTGGCAAAACTTGGAGCCGACGTTCATGTGATAACTACGGATGTCGAGGGAAGGGGCTTCGAGAACATTGAGGGAGTAAAGGTACATAGGGTTGATCCCTTCACCTTAAAGTCTATTGACTTCATTACATGGATTTTAAATTTTAACTATCTTATGATAGTTAAGGTTCTTGAACTCGTGGATGAGGTGGGAGAACCGGATGTAATACATGTACATGATTGGCTGACAGCCTATAGTGGGATAATTTTGAAACATGTTTTGAAAGTGCCTCTTGTAACAACGATACATGCCACTGAAATAGGTCGTAGAGGCGGAATATGGAGCGAAGACCAAAGGATAATCCATGACTGGGAGTGGAGGGTAACGTACGAGTCGTGGAAGGTTGTGGTCTGTAGTGACTATATGATTGGTGAAGTGGGCAGAGTGTTTATGCTACCTCCAGAAAAAATAGTTAAAATACCTAACGCCATAGAATTAAGTGATATTGAAAGATTTGAGCCCGAGCCAGGTTTAAAGGAGAAATATGCTTCCCCTCACGAGAAAATAATTGTCTTCGTGGGAAGACATGTCTACGAGAAAGGGCCCGACCTGCTTGTCGAAGCATTCAACATCCTTATCAACGACTTTAAACGTGGCGATGTAAAACTAGTTATAGTAGGTGACGGACCTATGAGAGAACATTTGGTGTCAATGGTCCATAAATACGGTTTAAGGGATAAGGTTTACTTTACCGGTAGAATAAGTGATAAAGAGCTTTTCTCATTGATGAAGGTATCCTATGTAGGTGTTTTTCCGAGTAGATATGAACCATTCGGAATAGCCATCCTAGAGGCCATGAGTTGCGGACTACCTGTTATCGTGCCACGCCACGGCGGTCCCAGTGAAATCATAAGGCATGGAGTAGAGGGGTTTAAGATTTCCCTTGATCCACGTGAAATCGCAGAGAGAATACGTCAGCTTCTCGACGACACGCAGTTAAGGGATTTAATGAGCGTAAATGCGAGAAAGAGGGTGAAGAAACTATATACATGGGATAGGATAGCTCGTTTCACATTGGAGGTGTATAGATCCATATCTAAGGAGGCGAAGGAAAAAGACTGGAAACACTTATGGAAGAGGATTCCCGAGAAAGAAAAATAAATTTAATTATTTTGCTTGTTATTGAAACCAATGGTCCAATATCTAACAATATTCATGGAGATGCATCAGCCAAGGCGTATAAGAGAGGGGGTTTTTGAAAGGCTACTATACTCCACGGAGATTAGAGATGCTGATGAATCGATGTTGATGGATCTATTATTTGATAAAGATCTAGATAAAAGAATTTTAAACAGGATAAGTGACAAATGCTACCTACCTGTACTAAATACCATAATGGAAGAAGAGTTAAAGATATCCCTATCTGTTTCAGGCATCCTTCTTGAGTTTCTTAGGGAGACAAGATCTGATGTTCTAGAGGTTCTTCAACAAGCATCTTCAATCCAGTTAATTGAATTTCTATGCGAGCCCTACCACCATTCATTGGCGATATTTGCAGGTGAGGATGTCTTCCGCCAAGAGATGAAGGACTCTCTTAAAATAATTAGGGAATTTTTCGGTAAAAAGCCGAAAATAGCCTTCAACACCGAAGGGCTTTATGCAGATTCATTAGCTGATCTATTGGAGGAAATGGGTTTCACAGCTACTATAACTGAGGGTGTTGAAGGGATTCTAGGCTGGAGGAGCCCCACTTTTCTTTACACAGCACACAATAGTAATTTAAAGATACTGCTACGGCATTGTCAATTGTCGGATGATATTGGATTCCGGTTTGGAGACAGATCGTGGAGCCAATTTCCGTTGACGGCAGATAAATATGCAAGTTGGATAAGGAATCTGCCAGGCGAATTCGTGGTTATAGGTTTCGACATCGAAACTTTCGGTGAACATTTTAAACAAGAAACCGGTATACTTGAGTTCCTAAGGTGGCTTCCAAGGGAACTAAAGAAGAGAGGTGTGAAGCTTCTGCATCCAAGTGAGATATTAGAATACTTTGAGCCAGCAGATGAAATATTCTTCGAACGTGTGGTTTCATGGGCCGACAAGGAAAAGGATGAGTCGGCATGGCTTGGAAACGAAATGCAAAAGCTAGCTTTTAACTCCCTACTAAAATCGAGGAAAATATTTGAGAAAAAGAAGTGTAGCAAGCTGTGGCGTATGTTTCTTACTTCAGATCATTTCTATTACATGTCCACTAAAACAGGTCCCGCCGGCATGGTCCACGGATACTTTAACCCCTATAAGAGCCCATACAAAGCATTCAAATGCTTCATAGAAGCATTAACAGGAAGCCTTACAGCTCTTCACTACTCGAGATATACATCCACCTAAATTGATTAAAATAAATGCTCTTTCACCAGCTAAAAGAAGAAACTACAAGAATGTCTTCACTTTCGGTTCCTTTGTAATTGTAATTTCTCCTGTAGGTTTTCTGGAGTTAATGTTATACTAGCTAACCCCTTTTTCCTGATAAAATCTATTAGCTCCCTGTCAAGCGTCAGAAAGTACATTTCGCTAGTGGTAGCCGTAGCGTACAGAATGTCATCGAAGATATCCCTATGTCCTAGCCCGTAAAGCCTCAGCGCCTCTCTGAAGGCCGATGGAGACTCGTCTACAGCTTTGAGACCGTAAACGACGGCGGCAACGCCAGCTTCAACCATTTCGTATGCTTCTTTCAGCCTCAGCTGGCCACGCTTCACCTCCCTCAGGAGGATGAGAACTGCCTCTAGGACGCTATACCTCGAGTAGTAGACCCAAACCTCCCCCCTATGTTCAGCTAAGAGCTTCAAACAACGCTCCACCCTCTCGCCGACATTCACCCCAAATGATGGCAGCAGAAACGACGTGTCAAGCAGAATGGCCAGCCTCATCTCAGGCACCTAGAAGCTCCCGCTGAGTTTCCAAGCTAGCTTTCTCAGCCTCCTCGAACGACATCTTCAGCTTTTTAGGCGAGCGGAGCGAGGCCTCGAAGAAGTCCTCCACTTTCCTTAGCACTAAGCTTTCACCCTTAACTATGAGGATAAGTTTATCTCCCTCTCTGATATCCAGTGTCTCTACAACCCGTCTAGGCAAGTAGACCGCGTATTTCTTTCCAACCCTTACACTCATAACCTGACTCAACCAGGTATCACCAGAAAATATCTGACATAGTCAGATAAAAACCTTACCTCTCAACTGCTAACATTTACGTGTAAGATTCAGTTAACGGCGCTTAAGCGGTCGCGTTGAGCTGGAGAACAAAAATAAAATGATTTTACATTAAAGCCCTAGAGGATCTCTGGATTATCCAATACCAGACCTTATCTTTTCTTGGATTTATAGAGAAGAATATGAAACAGCTGGTTAAATAGAATCGGTTAGTGGACATTAATTATTGTTGTGTTGTAGAGAAAAGGTTTAGCTTTCAAGATCTCTATGGATGCTGTTCACCGCCTTTAAGGCTTCTGCGAGGGCCTCTATTACTGTCCCCTCGCCGGAGGTTACGTCTCCTGCCGCGTATACTCTATCAAGTGAGGTACGTCCATTCTCATCGACTATTATTCTGCCTTTTCTATCTGCTTTTAGTCCAGGTGTTGTTGCTTGGATTATCGGGTTTACGGAGGCTCCTATGGCTATTACTACTGTATCTGCCTCTATCTCGAACTCGCTTCCAGGTATGGGTATGGGTCTTCTCCTACCGCTTTCATCAGGTTCCCCTAACCTCATTTTTATACAACGTATTTTCTTTACCCAGCCTTTTTCATCTCCTATGAATTCTATTGGTTGGGTCAGGAACTGGAACTTGACACCTTCCTCCATGGCGTTCTCCACTTCCTCTCTCCTTGCTGGCATTTCTTTTTCAGTTCTCCTGTAAATTATTGTGACTTCAGCTCCTAGTCTAAGCGAAATGCGTGCCACATCCATAGCTGTGTTTCCTCCGCCCACCACTACAACACGTTTGCCTACTTTAATTGGGGTATCGTAATCGGGGAAGCGGTATGCTTTCATTAAGTTGACTCTTATCAGAAACTCGTTTGCCGAGTATATTCCGTTTAACTCTTCACCGGGAATTCTCAGGAACCGTGGTGTACCGGCACCGGTTGATATCAAGACGGCGTCGTATTCTTTGAGGAGTTCGGCCACGGTGACGGCCTTACCGACCACGTAATCTACTTTAATTTCTACACCAAGTTTCCTCAGGTAGTTTATGTATGCATCGAGAACATGTCTTGGAAGCCTAAACTCAGGTATACCGTAGACCATCACTCCTCCCGGTCTATGTAAAGCCTCATAGATTGTCACCTTGTATCCCAGTTTTCTAAGTCTGGCGGCAGCGAATAGACCTGCTGGCCCTGAACCAACTATAGCGACGCTTTTACCGTTCTCCACTATTTTTTCTGGAACCTTTATCCCTTTCTTTATCTCATAGTCTCCCAGAAACCTTTCTAATCTACCTATGAAAACGGGATCTCCTATTCTCTTCATAACACAAACTTCCTGGCATAAGAGTTCCTGTGGACATACTCTACCCGTTATGGCTGGAAACTCGTTCGTTTCCTTTATCTTTTCTATAGCCTCCTCAAAACGTCTTTCTTTTAACAGCCGTATAAATCCGGGAATATCTATGTGCAGGGGGCAGGCTTTAACACAGGGTGGTTGGGGACATTGAAGACATCTTTCCGCCTCCCTTAAAGCTTCCTCAAGATTGTATCCAAGCGCAACCTCTTTGAACGTTGTTCTACGCTCCTTTAAGCTAAGCTTTCTCATGGGTGTACCTTCACGTATAATCTTCCTCTGCCCCATGTTATTCACCTCCCTTAACCTTGGTTTGAAGTAGCTCTAGAGCCCTCTTTTCTTCCTGAATGTACGTGCGTAGCCTCGACATCAGTGAATCGAAGTCCACTTCATGGGCATCAAACTCAGGACCATCCACGCAGGCAAACTTCATTTGGCCACCTACTATAACTCTGCAGGCACCACACATCCCTGTACCGTCAACCATTATAGGATTAAGGCTCACGATCGTTTTTATATTGTAATTCCTAGTAACATCTGCCACGACCTTCATCATTATTGCGGGACCAACTGCATAAACTAGATCTACTTTACGTCCCTCCCTCAAAATATCCTTAAGTTGGTCCGTAACAAACCCCTTTCTCCCCCTACTCCCGTCATCAGTAGTTATGTAGAATTCATCGCTAACTGACTTTATTTCCTCCTCCAGTATTAACAGGTTACTGCTTCTTGCTCCTACTATGGAGATAACGTTGTTACCGGCTTTCTTAAGCTCACGGGCCACCGGGTAAATACATGCTGTCCCGACACCACCACCAATACAGATGACCGTACCGTATTTTTTGATTTCAGTGGGGTTGCCGAGTGGACCCGATATATTAAGTATATTGTCACCTTCCTTCAACAACCCAAGTTTTATTGTGCTTACCCCTATTTCCTGAAACACAAGTAATATTGTTCCTTCCTTTCTATTCCAGTCCACTACAGTGAGTGGGATTCGTTCTCCCCTTTCATCGACACGTACTACTACGAACTGGCCAGCCTTAACGTTACGTGCTACATGAGGGGCTTTCACTTTTATCGACTTTATTCGCGGCGCTAAAACCCTTTTTTCGACAATAGGATACATTACTAGCCCCCTACCTTTAAAAGTTTTAAGGTACAGTACTAAAATATTAACTATTTAACCTGCTTAACTTTAATGTAAGACATTTAATTAAAAGACAAAAATTAAAGAACCTTTAGGAAAAACAACGTATTCATATGCCTCAAAATATAGTTAAAAAATAAAATTTAAGCCTGTTTTCAATGAAACCATTGATTTGAAAATATTGTATTTTCAGATAAAGAATACAAGTGATTGAGCTTAGGTTTATGGGCAGAGGTGTTTTAATTAAACTGAACGAATAGTTAACTAGTGTACTTAGTGAATAGGAAAAGTTATTCAAGAAGTGATGTTATGTTCGATGAGTATTCATCGTGGAGAACGATAGAAGAGAAGTTTGTTATTGAGGCATTTGATGAGATAGCAGAAGGTTACCAGCATTGGCGTAGCAGACCATGGGGCAGGATTAAAAACTTGGCACTACGTGTTTTCCGTAGAGATCCTATACTTGATGCTGGTTGCGGCAGCGGAAGACATTCCATTTTTTTACTGGAAAACGGAAGAGAGGTTGTTGCACTTGACATATCGATTTCAATGCTCAAAAAATATAGGGATGCTGCTAAAAGGAGGCTGTTAACAAGTAGACTGAATCCGGTCCAGGGAAGCGTTGTTTTAATGCCTTTTAGGGCAAATGCTTTTAACGGAATTCTTTGCATAGCTGTATTACATAATATTCCGGGGAGTGTACGGAGACTAGAAGCTTTAAGGGAGATCAAAAGACTATTGAAACCCAACGCCGTAGCCATTTTAACGGTTTGGTCCCTCCTTCAACCCCGAATGATGTTAAAAGCCCTCAAGTGTAAACTATTTCATTCAAATATATGTAGAGACTTCGGGGATGTCCTAATACCTTGGAGAAAAAGGGGGAAGACTATTCTACGTTTCTACCATCTATTTACATCCGGTGAAATCAGGAATATTGTGAACAAGGTGGGTTTCAGTATAAATTTAATAGAAGTTTTCGGCCGTGAATACTTGGTGTTTCCGCGGAATTTTTTGCTGGTGCTATCACCGTAAATATAACATTTTGCCAATATGAAAAATTTTTTAACTGATCGAAATATATTTTTCTAGTAATATCTATGTTTTTTACAATGTTTCACATGTGAAACCTATCTTTTCCAAAATGTTAAAAAAAGCTTTAAATAGCGCTTAAGGTGAACATATAAATGGAGGTGTAATATCAATATGGATGAGAAAATAAAAGATTTTATTGTCGACCTCTACAAGGGTGGTCCATATCTAAGAGATAAGATGCCTGAAAAATATGAGAGCCTTATTGAACCCTGTCTTAATGAAGGTCTGATAGAAATTAGAAAAGAGGCCTTAGGAGATTTGATCTTCCTAAGCTACAAGGGTCTACAAGAAGCATTGAAGATACTAGGTGAAACAGTGGAAGTGGACGTAGATAGGGAACTATCAAACCTAACAAAGACCGAAGCAAAGATACTCGTCAACTTGTTGGGCGGCTTTAAGCCTATAAGAAGGCTACTTGAGGAAATCGGTACTCGAAAATACACCGCACTATACAGATTAGAGGAAAAAAGGCTGGTGAAAACCTATAAGGATACACAGAGAGCCAGAAACTACAGGGTTATAATACTTTCACCCAGAGGCATTAAAGTAGCAGAAGCCCTCAAAAAATATATCCGGTAGGGTAACTATACTAGGGGGAATGAAAGTTCCTCAGCAACGTCATCCAATGATTTAGTAGCTGGTAGGCTCCAAACACCTGCCCTTAAAACCCCTCGAAAAGATATTGTGTATTCTTTAAAATAATCGGGATCAACATAACCAATGAACCTATAATACCTAATATAATCCTTTTTTCTTAACTGTGAAATGATTCTCATTAAATCCAAAGCCCTTTCCTGTAGAATAGTGCCTATATATATTAAGAAGGGTCTACTTGTGGAAAGAAGCACTATATGAGTGTATGGTAGATAGGCAAGGGTTTTTGCAAAACCGCGTGCACTTTTTGTATCGGAAAATTCAAGGAAATGTAGGGATAGTGGTGTCCGGTAGTAATTCTGGAAAATCATAATTGAATTACGTTCCCATAGTGGATAAACATGTTTATGGAAGTGGTAGGATATTAGCTGTTGGGATCGATTTATAATCTTCCCCATAGATGTTAATGATTTGAAGGGGTTTTTCATCTTCTCCTTAATAATATATAGATCAATTTCATCTACGGGCAACCTTTGTGTGATAGTAAATATCTGGGGCTTAGAAGCCTCCTTCTCGAAAACTTCTATAAAGTTCTTTAGGTCTACATCCAGGTGATTTCGTCTATGAATGGTCAAAGGAGAGTATGGTTCCCAGTAATATTCAATTAACCCGATTTCACCAAGCTCAGGTTCAGCTCCAAAGATTCCAACATATTCATCGAGATGTTCCTGAGGTATGGTGGCTTTCACGAAGAAATACTCTTTTTCTCCTAACACTTTTCCTATAGTCGTTACATAAGGTTTCTTGAAGTCCTTTAAGTCGTAGCCACGGTCTTCAAATAGGAAAAAGGACGGTATTAGCCCCATTTTCCAGTAGCTTGGAATAAATGAAATTTTAATCTTTTTTAGAAGATCCTTTATCTTGACACTTACATACGCTACAGTGAAGCCAGCATTCTCAGCTACATTTGTGTAATGTAACGCTCTTGGAATATTCTTTATAATTTTATACTCGGAATCACTAATTCTAATTACAAACCACCAAAATACTATATTAAATAGTATAATATATTTATTATTGCTTCATAAGAATTGGTAACAAAATACCTTTAAAACTATTTTTTAAGGATTTTTATCAAAATAAATATCAGAATACGTCAGGAAAATATGTACTATTGAAGAATTTTTACCTGCCTGTTTTTGAGTTTTTGTTTTTGCATCTTTGGAAAAGATAACTTTTACTTCACGCATGGATTTTACACGTTGTACTGATATCTATCCTCTAGTATTTATCTTCATGGAAGTGTCTCTTCGATGGACTGCCTAAAATACTATTCAAAGCTAGATGTACAAAAGGAGATCATAGCTTTCCTAAAGGATAGATGGGTCGCGATCCATTGTACAAAAACATTGAAGAATGGGTCTCCCGTTCTCCTCAGGTACTATAAGGGAAAACCCTTGGTAATAACGAGCACTAGAGACCTTCTCTTTTTCATGAAGAAGTTTAAGTTCCTGCAACCTAGGACCTTCTATGGCTCTGCAAGCCTCTACCTAAAGCTAAAGGAGAAAGATGATGCTCTAAATTATATAGATAATATATATGCTAGGACACCCACGTGGGATGTAGATAGCCGACTTGAGTGGTGGAAAACCACATTAAAGGTTGCTAGGGTTATTGTAGACTACTTGGAGAAGGAGGGTGTTTATCGATCGGTTTACCTTAAATGGTCTGGACGGGGTCTTCACATACACATACATGAGAAAGCTTTTTCAAAGGAGGTCTACGATAAGATCCATCCGATAGACTTGTCTTACTCGATTGTCGAATATGTTTTAAAGAAGATCAGGGAAAAGGTGTTTACGATAAATAAAGAGGATAATGTTTCAATTAAAGTTGAAAATCTAATGGATCCTCAGAGAGTGTTTACGGCTCCATTAAGTTTACATAGGTTTCTCGACATATCATGTATAGCTTTTAGGCCAGAGGAGATCGATTCTTTTGATGTATCCTGGCTTTCGCCTACATCCCCTAGACATAATCCGGACTGGAAGAAGTATATAGAAGGAGAAGCTGATGCATTAGCCTACAAAGCCTACAAGGTTATTGGCGCCTATCCAAAGCCTTCCCCGCCTCGCAGATTTCGTAAGCTTCCTCCCGTCGACGAACAGATA
Organism: Thermoprotei archaeon; assembly: GCA_003650675.1. Taxonomy (GTDB): domain Archaea; phylum Thermoproteota; class Thermoprotei; order Thermofilales; family B20-G17; genus B67-G16. Next base: position 75,396 of record QMRH01000001.1, read on the forward strand.
AAAAGGGTTTTAGAACAGTATCCAAAAACCTCCGTCAGTCTCCTTAGATATAATTTAAATCCAAGAGAATTAAAGAAGAGGGATTTGCGGGGGGATAGTAAAAAAGCTGTGGAATTCTTGGAGGACATTTTAAGCCACTATATTCAAGGTAAAATAAGCTTCGAGGAAGCTCGAAACCTCATAGTCCATTACCGTGACATAGTTATTCCAAGTTTAGACTACATCCCCGAAGTAAAGGAAAATATTAGGGGGTTGTTCCATGAAGTTTTAAATATAATTAGCAAGCTGAGGAGTCCCTCAAAGGTTAAAGAATGGCTTTTAAGTCACGGGCCTCCACGGTCAGCGGATTTAAAGCATTTTATAGAAGGTTGTGATGAAGGGGTGTACTAAGAAGTTATTTTCGCCTTGCTTTTAAACTGGTTTTCATAGATTTTTCTAAGAGTCTCTAGCGTTGCTACTTCATAAGGGCTTTTATCGTATCTTATTCTAACTATTCTGGCGAACCTTAATGCATACCCTGATTTATATTTAGGACTTTTCTGTATCTCGTTGAACGCTACTTCGACAACTATTTTCGGCCTCACCCAGACCCTCCAACCCTCCTCCTTAACCTTAATGGCAAGCAGTTTCCTAGTCATCTCTTTAAACTCTTCGTCGCTTAAACCCTTAAAGGTTTTACCGACTACCATAAACTTGTTTGTTTTTTCATCGAAGACTGCAAGATAGTAGTCACTCAGCCATCCCTTCCTCCTTCCGTGCCCCCACTCCGCCCCCACTATGACTAGATCTAAGGTTTCTGAAGGTTTCACCTTAAACCAATACCTGCCTCTTACACCTGGAGTATATGGGCTATCTATACGCTTAACCATTAGTCCTTCATTACCCATCTTTACGCTTTCATTGAAGAATTTTCTTGCTTCCTCTAGATCATTTGTCACTATTCTTTCTATCAGGATGTCGTCGTCTACAACTTTTGTCATAATCTCCCATCGTTTCGAATAGGGGAGATCTACCAAAACTTTTCCGTCAATGTAGAGTATGTCGAAAACCTTTAGGGTTAAAGGCATTTCTCTAGCTAATTTCTCTATACCATGTTTTCTCCTTATTCTCCGCATTAAATCTTGGAACCTTATTGGCTTTCCTTCTTTGAAGCTTATAGCCTCTGAATCTAATACTACCTCGTCTGCGTGGACTTTTTCTTCTACAAGCTTGACTACATCGGGGAGACTTTCAGTCACATCAGTCAACCTACGGGTGAAGAGCTTGATGTCCTTCCCCCTTTTATGAACCTGCAACCTTATTCCATCATACTTGTATTCAAGGGATGCCCTTCCTCCGCACTCCTTTAAAGCTTCTCTCACATCCTGAGCCATTTCTGCAAGCATTGGTTTCACAGGTCTGAAAAGTTGAAGGTTTACGTTAAGTATTCCCTTTGCTCCCTTTTTTACGGCAAGATGGGCTAAGTGGCCGATATCCGATATGAACATGTAGGCCTTTCTAACCTTGCTTACATCGACATCAACAAGCTTAGCTATAGCCTCTAGTACTAGTCCCTCGTTTGCCCCTAATCTTGGTTCGCCAAATATCATTCTAAACAAATATTCTATTTCTTTTTCCTCAAGATTCACAAATATTCTTTCGAATATTCTTTGTTTTCTCCGACGAGAATCTTCACCCACGGTTTGCGCTACTTTCTCAAGTAAATTGTATACTTCAAGTACTGTGAGCTCCTTTTTAAGAAGCATGTTTACGCTTCGGGTGGTTTTTAAAGCCTTGCTAATCAACGACCATCCTGCATCTAGGCTCAGATCCGAATATTCTGGGAAAATTCTGCCCACCATTAGCCTAACGGCTGGGGCTATCTCCTCTGGTTTAAGCTTCAAAAGAAGATCTACAATTAAATTTACTTTCTCGGTTCTACTTTTCCTAGACTCTATCTGCTCAAGGAATTCAACGAACCTTTTAAATAACATCCCAGATATCACCGGTTTTGTCCAAGTATTTGAGTTGACATCGTTACCTAAAAGGGCAAACGGAGTAAAATATGTATTATTTGTTTTAAACGATATTTGGGTATAATTTATGAAATAATCCTTGGAAACATTTTTATATATTGAGGAATGACAATATATTGTAAAACAAGGTGGGGAAACCCTGATGAATATGCGCCGGCTTTAATCCCTCCCGGAGAGGGATTGCCGGCACGGCCACGGGGCCCTGAAACCTTTTTCCATCAATCTGTTCAGCTTATTAAGTCACTTAAATCAGTGAGTATATCATATATTTCATTTAGATGACCTAAAACCATGCGCAAAGTTTTAGACGTTTTTCCAAGCACTTTTTCCCCTAGTTTGTCGAGTGAAACCTTGACATTTGAATCGAGATCCTTTATCAAGCCAGCTTCTTTTTCGCGCATTAAAGTTAGATCAACAAGTTTTCTTTGGTATTTATGAAGCTCATGAACCATTTTTCTAACTAGCTGGGCCTCCTTTTTGGTGATCTTATAGCCGTATCCTTTCTCCAGAAGATCTAGTGCAAGTTTTTCTGAAACGTCGCCAACTCTCTCTAAGCTTTGTACCGTCAATCTTAAATCTAGGAGCTTCACTTTTTCTTCTCCAGGTTTCATGGGATCCATTATGGCTTTTCTTATGCCCCTTACAGCTAGGAAATACAGCTTGTCGACACTATCATCCTTTCGTGCGACGGCTTCTACGAGTTCCCATAGCCCGTTTATCCATCCTTCAAGAGCGTCCTTATACATGGATCTAGTGATGCTATCCATTCTTCGAACGAGGGGTGTTATTTCCGGTTCGGCATCGCTGAAGCATTGAAGTATTATACGTTTCTTCGATTCCTCGATTATCTCTAAGCCTATAAGAAGGTTGCAGAGTCTATTTAGGTCTTCAAGAAATTTTTTGGGAAATCCCTTTTCCTTTGTCTCTATTTCAATTATATCGTAACCGTTAAGGTATGCGGCTAGAGTCTTTCTAATAGTATCTATGGGTGAAAAAATCAATTTTATTTCTCGTAAAACCATACCTTCTCCCTTATTGAGTGGCCGTATCTCTATGGTACCCTCCTGTGAAACGTTAACATACACTGCTCTGCTATTTCTCAGAAACTCCTTAACCCAAGACTTGGGAAGCGAGACATAGTAGGAGTTCCCTATTTTAACTACATTCCTTATCTTCATGCCAACCTGTTAACAAATATCTTACATGTATTTTATAAATAAATGGTTTTCTAGAGCGTTGTAAACGATTTCTCCATTAACGATGGTCATCAAAACCCTTATCTTTGGTAGCTCCTCTCCCGATGCTTCAAAGGGGTTTCCATTAACCACTATTATGTCCGCTTTTCTGCCTTCACTTATTAGGCCTGTCTGATCCTTGCTCACGATAGCGGGGTAAACAGTATACATTTTTATTGCTTCATCGATACTTAACTTCTCGCCTCTAGTAAAATTGTAGAGTTCTATTTTCTCTTTTTCTCCTCGAAGTACAGCCGCATACACGCCGAGCCACGGGTTAAATGGTTCGACCGGTGCGTCGGAGGAGGCAGCTAGAATCCCACGGGCGGCTAAGAGGCTTTTAAAAGCGTATGCAAAGCGGCTTCTTTCTTCTCCAAGCCTTCTTACAATCCACCAGTCGCTTAATATAAAGTGGGGTTGTACTATAAGGTAAGGGGAGACATCTCTTATATCTTCTATAATAGTGGGGGTCACTACAGACACGTGTTCTATCCGCAGTAGATCTCCTCTTATACCCGAAGCTCTGGCTGCCTCTAAAACCTCCTTTATAGCCCTGTCTCCTATAGCGTGCACGGCTACCTGGAAACCGTGCTTTAGTGCTTGTCTAAAGAGGTCGCTAAGTTCTTTTTTCGGCATTAGTAGGTCACCTTTAACATCGGGTTTATCGCTGTACGGTTCCTGGAGTGCAGCAGTTCTACCGCCAAGGCTTCCGTCGGCAAACACCTTCACCCCCATTACCCTAATAAAATCGTCTTCTGGGCTAACGAGCAAGTCGGTATCCTTCAAGCGTTTCCAAGCTTCTAGATCAAAGTAAACTCTAACCTTTATCTTCAACTGACCCTTTGACCGTAGCAGTTGGAGGGCTTTAAACTCCTTTTCTGTAACAGACATAGCATGTATGGTTGTAAGTCCCGCGGCAAGCAACCTATCTATACCCTTCTTTAAAATTTCAGCTAATTCACTAAGTGAAGGCTCCGGGACCGCTTTGGCAACCAGTTCAACAGCATTTTCCTTTAACACTCCTGTAGGATCCCCGTTTTCGTCGAATTCAACACCAGTCTCCTTTACAGCCGAGCCCCCATACACTCCAGCGATTTTGAGGGCTAAGGTATTTGCCACAGCGATGTGCCCACATACACGGATTAATAAAACCGGGTTTCTTGGAGCCGCATCGTCCAGATCCCTTCTCGTGGGATACCTCTTTTCAATAAACTTTTCCTGATCCCATCCCCTCCCCACTATCCATTTTCCCGGTCCCAGCTTCTCTGCTTGCTCGGCAACCTTCTCTTTAAGCACATCTATTGAATCTACGTCGCGTAGATCAAGAATCCTATCTGAAAGCGACAAACCGAGTAAATGTAGATGCGCATCCTGGAACCCTGGTAAAACGGTGTATCCGTTAAGATCAACTACAATATCCCCTCTTCTAGCTTTCCTTAAAGCTTCTTCCCTCGACCCCACAAATGTTACTTTATCCCCCTCAATCACTATACCTCCATCCCGAATCTGTTTTTCTCCGGTAAATATGGATGAACTTACCAGGATGAGTTTTCTCATGATTCCTTCCCCCCTTTGATTAAAAGGTCACCGCACTTATATCTCCTATAATGGTTTACCTTTAAAAATTATTTGACCGTATATAGCCTATGGCAAAGAACGGTCTTGAAAGGCTAATAGAAGTTAAGAGGAAGGATAGGAGGCTAGTTATAGGCTTAATGTCAGGCACCTCTGCAGACGGTGTTTCAGCGGTTCTCGTGGAATTAAAAGGATGTGGAGTAAACACACGGTATAAGATTCTTGCGTATAAAACCTACCCTTATCCGAGCGAAGTGAGAGAGAAGATTTTCTCCCTATTCGATCCCAAGACAAGTACAGTTGATGAAATATGCTTCATGAACTTCATATTAGGGGAAATATTCGCAGAGGCTGCACTCAAGATAGCGAAAGAAGCTAATATAGATATAGAAGACATAGATTTGATAGGTTCCCATGGACAAACCATATATCATCAACCAAATCCACGGAGTATAGCTGGCTACGAGAGCCGTGCCACGCTTCAAATAGGCGAGCCCTCTGTCATAGCCGAGAGGACAGGCAGGATAACTGTAGCCGACTTTAGGCCAAGAGATGTGGCCGCCGGGGGACAAGGGGCGCCGATAGTAGCATATGTAGACTATATATTGTTTAGACATGAAGAGAAAAACAGGGCGGTTCAAAACATAGGAGGAATAGCTAACGTAACGTATATCCCCCGGAAAGCCGATATAAATGATATTATAGCGTTTGACACAGGGCCTGGAAACATGGTCATTGACGCCATAGTTTACTTGATAAGTAAGGGTGAAATGACCTACGATAAGGATGGCAGGATTGCCGCAAAGGGCACGATATCCGAGGAACTATTAGAATGGCTTATGGGCCATCCATTTATTAAGAAAAGGCCTCCAAAAACCACGGGAAGAGAAGAATTTGGACTAGATTTTGCGAGGAAGGTCTACAACAGGGGTTTAAAGCTTGGTCTTAGAGATGAAGATATCGTGGCAACGGTAACCGCTTTCACAGCAAAGTCGATAGCATACAGCTACGAGAAATTCCTTCCTGAGAGGGTGGATGAAATGATTTTGGGGGGAGGCGGATGCTTCAACAAAACTTTAGTAAAAATGTTAAAAGAGTACCTCGGCTACGTTAAAATACTCTTCCATGAAGACTTCGGCATACCGGCGCAGGCCAAGGAGCCTCTCTTAATGGCTATACTTGCAAATGAGGTAATCTGTGGGAATCCAAATAACGCCCCCAGTGCAACTGGAGCTCGAAGAAACGTTGTAATGGGTAAAATCCTACTTTAATCCCTGATATAAACATCGATTATAATATAATAATAAATGTTAATTATAGTAAACAGGGGGTCTATCTGGATAAGCTCTCGGAGAAAAATATTGTAATATTAATTGCATGTAGAAAGCCTCGGCCCTTCACTTACCTTTTGAACAAAATCAAAATGAGTAGGGGTGGACTCTCCCTTGCTTTAAAAAGGTTGACCCATCAAGGATACCTGAGAAAAAACGATGCTGGACTATACGTTTTAACCGACAAGGGTCAACGGCTTTTAATGGAATACGAGGCTATGAGGCTTGCACGTGAACTAATATCGCTGGCTGGGGAGGAAGGCCTATTACTAATCCACGAAAAGGTGTCTGAGGTAGCGTTTAAAAGAATCTATGAGGCGTTGATGAGGGCTCAAATGCTCTCAAAATACTTTAAAGTAAAAAACTTTAGGGAGAAATTCAGGATGTTGATGGAGGAGGCAAAGAAGTTAAAGTATGGTGACATTGTCTTAGACGAGGAAAACAGATTAAAGGATGTTTTTGAAAGGGAGAGACCTGAATTACAGTTCAATGTTTTTCTGGGGTTAATACCGGATCAGAAATGGTGCCAACGTGAAATAGAAACCATTAAAAAGCTTTTAAACAGCCTAAAGCCAGATTATTTCCTAGATGAAGGAGCTAGAAACTTCTATTTGGAAGCCTCTAAAACTCTAGAAAATTTCTTTGAATTCTTTGGAGATATAGCCAAAAAATACAAAGGAATATAGGTGGTTAAACTCGCGGTTTAAGGGGAAGAGGCTCGACTACATATGCTTTTATTAAGCCATTTAATGTAGCCCTCTAGGCCAGCTACTATAGGTAAAGCAATTATCTCCGGAACACTGTAGCTATGGTTCTCCCTTATGCTCTTAGTTAACTCTGGAAGCACATCTAAACGTGTTTTCATTATAAGTAGGGTTTCCTCGGCCTCCTCTATTTTCCCCTGCCACCAAAAGAATGATTTAATGTTCTTTATGATGTTCACGCAGGCAGCAAGTTTTCTTTCTAGAACCAGTTTAGCTATTTTTTCTCCTTCCTCAGGCGACGGGGAGGTAACTAAAACTACTACTTCTACTCCCTTTAGCATGGGCATCGAATTAAAAATACTGTTAAGGCTTTTAAGGTTTAGATTATTTTCGGGGCATGTAGAACTCGTCTGGGAAGAATATCTGCATGTTGCTAAGCTTCAGGCTTTCCAGGATCTCTCCTAGCATCTCCTGTTTTATTCTCACAGTAAAGCAGAGCCCACAGAAGTATCTTGCTACGGTGTCCCTATTGCCTTTAATTATTTGCTCCGCAACACGTCTACACATCTCAACTATCTCTTCGTCATTTTCCAGTATTGTAAATAATTTGTAGCCTCTTTTTGAACTAATGTAATAGCTTATCGCTGGCTGCGAGACACCGAGTTTTCTAGCGGCCTCAACCTGCGATAAACTGTAGTCCTGTATAAGAATATTAGCTATAATTCTTCTTAAGGCAGGTAAAATGTATTTTGAATATATTTCACAAAACGTTCTCATGTTTAGCCCTCGACAGCCATATGTCTAATATTATATGGAGTGTCGCTTATTTATCTTCAAGTGTTTGGCAAATATCTCAACGTACTTGAAACCATCGTCAGGAAATATTAAAACATAAACGCCGTGACCCAGAATGTTCTTTATTTTTTGGAAGGCTTTAAATACGGCGCCGGAACTCAAGCCTATAAATATTCCTTCCTTTCTAGCGACTTCTATGGAGCCTTTAACCGCCTCTTCCAGCGACACGTCGATTATTTTCCAGGGGCTAGCGTGGGCTAGCCACTTCGGCTTAGTCTCTATCCTTTTTATGCCTGGAATGCTTTCACCTTTTCTAGGCTGAACACCAACTATTTTTACGTCTCCAAAAGCTTCTCTAAGCCTCATCGAGAGGGCTGCTATGTGTCCCGAGGTTCCTATGCCGGCTATAAGGCATGTTGGTTTTCTCCCGATGGACTTTAACTGTTCAACAAGCTCCTTGCCGGTATATTCGTAGTGTGACTGGAAGTTTGCATCGTTTTTAAATTGATTTAGGTTTACGGCTCCATCTCTTTTAGCGTCGGCCTCTACAGTTTCGATGAAATCCCAATCTATTGTTTCAAAGTCTGTGCGGACGACCTCTACGCCATATACTCTAAGTATTATTTCGGTGGTGGTTGGGGTGGTTCGAGGGATATATGCCCGAAACCTCTTTCCATAAAAATTCGATAAAGCAGCTAAAGCTATACCCATATTTCCGGAAGTTGCTTCATAGAGGCTGTTGAAATCGTTCTTCTCTAGGGCCCTTAAGAGCATGAGCCAGACTGGCCTATCCTTGATGCTGCGGCTAAAAGGATTATAGAATTCTAGTTTAGCCCATACCTCAAATCCCTCTCTTGTCTCGCTTTTCAACTTTAGGAGTGGGGTGGGCCAATTATCCTTGAGCAGAGAGACCGCGTCCTCAAAAACCCTTAAATTTTTTCTTTCCATGGGCATCACTTATAACATTGTTATAGCACTGCTAGCCTTCCTGATAAAGTTAACTATCCTTCCCTATCTACCCGTATACTTGGAAGAAAAGTAGATCAAAAGGAGGTTAGCTGGGGTGACTAGAATGAGATAAAGAAAATACTCCATGAGGTTAAGTTCACCTAGCTGGAGGGGAATATATACTGTGAGAACGCATGTCAGAAGACCTACATAGTGAATTATTTGACGACTTCCAGAAGCATAATAGAAGGTTATTACGGCAACCACCGAAAGAAGAAGCGGCATAAGTATAAACTTGAATATTAAGGCACTTACATTAAACGTTGTCATAACAATCAACGCTACAGTATTATTATAGAATATTAAAATAGAGTAGGTGATTAAAGCTATTAGAATACTCTCTGAAAGTAATATTATTTTCCTGTTATCAGTAAACTTATGAACTATATAGAAGAGGGTTGACGAGAGGATTATGAAGAAGACTAGTTTACCCGCTAAAAGCCCCGGTAAACCTCCCTTAAGGTACAGCATCTTTGCAAACGGGTTTCCTTCACCTTTCAACCCCCTTGGATCAAATAATAGTAGAAGGTAAGTTGTATATGTATCACCTAAAACAAAGAATATATAAAAGATAATAAGTAAAGCGGTGTACTCGTAGAGACGAAGTCTATCTACAATACCTATAGGGAACCCCCTCCATTTTAATTATAATCTCGACACCTTATTTATTATAATATTTTATTTAGACAAAGACGATAATAAATTTACTTCATGGTATGAAGGGAGCCTACCAAAATAGTTGTATAAGATATTCCTCAATGTGTATTCGATTCTCTCTCTATCCAAGAGTTTTTCCCCTATTCTAGGGGAATAGTAGGAGGTTGGATGGGTTTCGTGTGGTACATCTCCTGCCACAATAGTCAACGGGCCGATAGACGTGGCTTCCTTTATCACAGCTGAAGCTAGGACAACAGAGTAATCGCCTACAATAGCTTCGCTTCCAGGTTTTCCGGTAATCTCCACACCTGCGTCAATTACAGTGTATTCGCCCATTATACAGTATTCTATAATAGTACCATAATTAACTTGGTTTCTCCCCATCAAAAGAGAATTTTTTATACGTCCACTAATACTGCTCGAGTCTCCTATAATGCTGGCTTCAATACTCGTCCCTGGATTTATTTCGGTTTGAGGTCCTACTAGAACTGGGCCCCGGATTATAACATAATCCCCTATGATGCTATCTTTATCTACTATAATGGGACCCTTGCTGGCATCCAAGACCACTTCTCGACCGATCTTTACAGTTTTATCGACAAGAACACCCTCATCTCCAAGCTGAATGAAACCTCGTGATCCCTTAAATTCCCTAATTAAAGATTGCGCTCCCTCCAGAAGGGTTCTCGGTGAATCGTAGCAGAGTGAGCTTTCTGCATGGATTCTCCTTCTACAACCTATTCGATCATATTCTCCTGCAAGAATTTTTTCGTATGCCCCTGCTTGAAGTAGACGAGCTAAAATTTCTCCTCGACATTCTAGAGCATCCTCCTTTTCCTCGACCATCGACGATAAAAGATTTAAGGTGTTTTGAAGGGGTAAAAGCCTGCCATCTATAAGCAGAATCTTCTTTTTCTTCTCGATAGTCTTTATGTTAATTAGGGTGTCGATGTTTTCTACAATATTTAGCCTCCACTTCCAGAGACCTTCGAGATTCTTCGGCATTAAAAGTACTGGCTTACTGCCGGTAAAGATGGGTTCAAAGAACTGGAATAAATATTGTCCGCCGATTTTAAACAAGTAAAGGGGGCGGGTAAGAATCAGGGGTTTAAAGCCCCTTTTCTCATGGGGGTCGTGGAATACTGGAATCAACATCATTCAACTTCCTTCTCGCTTTCATAGGCTAGGGGTATTATTTTATCGATTACGAAACTGTAGAAGTTCTCTTCTTCGGTTTTCGTGAAACAGGTTACGACGCAGTTTCGGGTTACGCCTATAACCCAGCCTTCCTCCGTTTCGAAGACAGCATACCATATTTTTCCAAGCTTCAGGTACTCCGAGTACAGGTACGCGTTGGAGACTCCGGGTCCATATAAGGCTAGCTTGCTGAGGCTTGGAACCCTTAGATCATCGAAGTATATTACTTTGGTTGCGTCTGGCTTGGCTTCGTGGAGGGCTTTTAAGACATCATGGGTTATCCGGGCTTCAATTATCTTCCCTCTTTCAGCATAAAGTATCTCGGAAAAAACGTTGGCCAGCCTATTGGCCTTAAGCTTCTTAGCCCCTATGACTAGATATAATTGCTTCATGTAATAAACGAAGTAGAATGGGCTATCCCTCGATACAGGGACCTTTCTGAACATCCCTCTATAAGGTAACTCTATAATGAAGCTATCTTCAAAGACTCCACTTAAAATATTGTCTTCATGCCTGAGATCTCTAATCCTGTAGCCCAGTTCAACCTCCTCTTCCTCTATCTTCTCCAGATAAACCTGCCTGAAATCCTTTAACTTTGATGCTATCAGATAGAGTTCAAGTGGCTGGGTTAACTTAAATATTTTACAGACTAAGGGCAACAGTTCACCCCTCACCTAATACCCTTCAGAGAATCTATTAAAGAAATCGTTTTAAAATAATTGGCCTTGTTTAATGTTTTGAATATCCCTTGTCCAGCATAGGGCTTCTGTATGGTTCCTGTAGACGCTTTCTCTTATTCAAATATAAAACATATGATGGGTCTCTGGAACACGTTATAGTTCCGTAACTGTTTTTACCTCATTTTGGAATATTATATTAGAGGAAATGGGGGATATGTGGTTTATTTTTAGACCTGATGCACGTATCGTATGGCGGTATAGGGAGGTTAAAGAAAGGCTAGGCTGGTATAAAGCAGTCATGGACAACAAGATGCCAGCTAAATACCTGATAGCCAAACGGGTCCCCACGGATCTCGAACCCTCAACAGCCACCCTTAGTGAACTATGGAGGGAGCATGAGAAGCTGGGGAAAGTCTTCATGGATATGTGGGGGAAGATCAGGGAGGGGGAAGCCAAGCTTGAAGACTATCAAGTACCATCAAGGAGTTTTCTTGACGTCAAAATAGAGATCGTGAAAAGGCTGTTAGAGGAGTGTGTTTTCTGTGAGAGGAGGTGTAAAGTCAATCGGGTTAAAGGGGAGAAGGGTGCATGTGGCCTCGACGCCAGGACTCGGGTTGCATCCTGGTTCCACCATATGGGTGAGGAAGCCCCACTAGTTCCCTCGGGAACTATATTCTTCACGGGCTGTAGCTTTAAATGCGTCTTTTGCCAAAACTGGGATATATCACAGTACCCTGAAAATGGCGTCGAAGTAACGCCGAAGGAACTTGCCTCAATGGCGGAGGTTTTGCGTAAAGAAGGAGTTAGAAACATAAACTACGTGGGAGGCAACCCCGACCAACAGCTCCACACCATCATAGAATCCCTCAAATACATGAACATCAACGTTCCCTTGCTTTGGAACAGCAACTTCTACATGACCGAGGAAGCCATGAAGATCCTGATACATGTGATAGACATATGGCTACCCGACTTTAAGTACGGGAACAATGAATGTGCACAAAGATTATCAGGCGTCCCCCGATACTTCGAGGTGGTAACCAGGAATCTCCATACCGCATCCAAATACGGGGACATGATAATCAGACACTTAGTGCTACCGGGACATCTCGAATGTTGCACAAAACCAGTTTTAAAGTGGATAGCAGAACACTGTAGCAACGCATTGGTCAACATAATGGCCCAATACAGACCAGAGTTCCTAGTCAGAAAGTTCCCAGAAAAATGGCCGGAAATATACAGCAGAGTCTCCTCAGAAGAAATGCACCAAGCCTACAAGCTAGCAGAAAAACTCGGAATAATATATAAACCAGTCTCCTAACAAAATTATTAAAACCCTCTACATCTCTTCATCGATTTCTTTTATTCTTTCATATAATTAGGATCTTGAGTGCTGAGCCTCTCTTTATAAACCCCCGAATGATTAAGGTCTGACATGGGAACACCAAATAGATTATCTACTTCTCGGATATACACATATTACATTAATTAATGTAAGCTCATTCTAGCACGAATAATAGGTTCTTGGAAGAATATTTAGAAATTCACTTTAACATACTTGAGTAATCTAGTACTTCACTTATGGGGGGCTTCATATAGCAAGTCTCTGAATTCGTCTACTAAATTCTCACCGACTTTCTCTCTAAGAATCTTTACAATCATGTTTTCAAATAAAGTGCGGGAAGGCCATTTTCTCTTCTTCTTAGGTTTATTTATTAGAAAATCCTCCATATCGTAGTTATCTAGGAACCCCCTATACTGCTCGTACCAGTCAATATTAGGATTGTATACATATATCTTAGCGAAATCTGATATTGGTATCAGTACTTGTGCTGTGGCTCCAAAAAGTTTCACATCCTTCTCGTACGATATAGCGCAAACAGGATACCTACTTTTAATCCATGCGCTGTAGCACTCCCTATATTTAATGTATTGTACGTATCCCGTGAAGAACTCTGTTAATCCCTCGACAAAGTCTCTTTCGAGTTTAGCTATTTTCCGTAGTTCAGGAATCTGAGAAAAAGCGGATATGGCATGAAATAACTCATGTATAAACATCTTCCTACACCAATCATTGTCATATAGTGTTATTATTCTCCGTATAGGATCATAGCTTCCTCTAGCGAACGACCTCCTAGGCTCAACTACAGCTCTTAGATTCTCAGGTGGAGAAACCTCCATACCTAATACTTCCCTTATATCAGTAACTAGTCTATCGAGA
>QMRH01000002.1 GCA_003650675.1 Thermoprotei archaeon
GAGAAGTGGTTGAAAAATGCCTGTAGCAGATACTGAACTACTCTTTGCTTTGAATCCTAGAGATAAGAGGCATAAAGGAGCCTTGAAAGCCTTATCCATAAAAGGATTAAAGGTGCCGGACACAGCTATACTAGAATTTCAAATAGTATTAAAAGCTAGAGGTAGAAAGACTAGCGAAATCTCTTCTGCAATGCAAGCACTTAGACACATTTTCAGACAAAGAAAAATAAAAGAAGTTTCAACTATAAGCATAGATCTATTCATAAAACAATCTGAAATAGAAGAGAAATACGGTTTAACGTACTTCGATAGCCTAATTGCCGCCTCCGCCCTCATGGTAGATGGTATGGTAGTCTCAGATGACAAAGCCTTCGACAAGATACCGATGCTAAAAAGAATACCCTTAACCACTTAACTTCAGCCAAGATCATAGCCTGTGAGCCGGGAAAACCAAGATATTCTAGGTGAAACTTATTTAACATAGGATCATATTTTGGGAGATGACTATGATAGGCTCGATACTGGTTACTCTCTCATTAAGCCTCCTCTCTCTAAGGCTAATGGGCTTGAAAGGAGAGTACGATTGGGGAGAGCTAGTAGTCTTGCTGGTGTTTCCAGCCCTGCCGTTCATGGGGCTACTGGGAACCCTATTTCTATTGTTTAAACCTCCACCCCAGTTCCCTCTAATCCTCGGATTACTTTTACTACCCCTTGCCCTGAAATTTAGGCCCAAAATTAAACTAGAGAAAAATACCCTCTACCCCTTAATCTCAATAATCACAATACACTCGCTTCTCTGGATACTATACTTCTACAAATACCCCATCCTACACAGTTTCCTCATGAGCCACGACCCGATCTTCCATATGCTAAAAGTCAAACAACTCTCCGAGGGAACATTCCCGGCCGGAAGATACCCGCTAACACTCCACTTTACAGCCCTCTTCTACTCCATAGAATGGGACTACAATCCAGCCGCAGTAAGGTACTTTGTGGGGGCAATGGAGCTCCTAGCCCCTCTACTAACCTACTCTGTTGGAAAAAGACTCTTCTCCAAACAAACAATAGGGTACCTCGTTTCAACAATGTACTCTCTCGTGTATGTCCCGGCATCAGCCCACATATACTTCATGGGCACCTACCCCAACTTCTACGAAGAAATACAAGTACTATTCATACTGTTTATATCAACCCTATTAACAAAAACGGACACAAATATCTTTAATTTAATTTTGATACCATTCTATTCAATATACGCCCTATCAGTACACTGGTTTTCTTCTTTGTTTTTTACAGCCCTTACAGTTTCCTGGCTCATAGAAGCCCTTTACAGGAGGTTTAAATTAGATATTGTTATGCTTAAGAAAGGGCTCCTTTTCGCGGCACCATCTTCCCTACTTGTATTATTTGTTAGGCCCAACTTTGTAGTAAGTGTTTTATCTGGTCATCTACGCTATTCAGAATCTCTAGATCCCCTTTTCCTATACTTAAAAAATAGAATCCCTTACCTCGCATATCTCATTTCTGAAGCCACCTACGTACCCTCATTTCTTGCCCTCCTAGCGCTAGCATATGTATTTATAAGGTTGCTAACGAAAAGGGAAGAAAAGTGCCTTTTTCCGATACTACTTTGGGTTGTTCTCTGCGCACTGCCTCCTTTTTTCATGAAGACCCAACCCGGTAACACCCCAAGGTTTGTCGTGGAATCACTTATACCATTGTCTCTCCTTTTAGGGTACTTTCTCGGAAAAATTTACGATTTCATCGAAAAGAATTCCATTCAAAAGGAATGGAAAATAATTGTTAAAACATTATTTTTGATTTTTATTTGTATTATAGTTACATTTTCTCCATTTAGACTACGTGTGTATGATATAGCGGATGGATTTGGAAGAGTACATGACATTTATACATCAGTATATGACTCTATGCTATGGCTTAAAACAAAAGGCAATGCTACTGTAGTTTCGATAGTTTTACCTCACTACAGATATCTTCCAATTTTCTCACGCTGTAAGTTGATTGGAGACTACTATGCTAACGCATCGCAGGCGATCACCCTTAATGCGGACTATATTGTAGTAGCAAAATATTATAGATACTATGATATGTATACAAATCATTCAAAGTTAATCCTAGTATATGAGAATAAATGGGTGGCTGTGTTTGAACGCCGTAAATAGCTATTTAAATATTTTTATGAAAATAAAAATAACATATATATCTAGGTAATACCATTACCATTCGGAGAAAACATGAATAAGAAAGCAGTTTCGCCGGTAATAGCTACACTATTGCTCGTCGTCATAGCAGTTGCTGCAGCAGTGATAACCTATGTATGGATAACAGGGTACCTTGGCACATTGCAACAACAGTCAGGTGCTCAACAGGTTCAAGAAAGATTAAAAATCGACGCCGTGGAAATAGCTTCTAGTGGTAAAGCACTAACAATATATGTTAGAAATATAGGCGATGTACAAATAAAAATAGCAGACGCTTATCTGCTCGATGAAGGAGGTTCTTTAAAAGCAAATAAAACAATTAATACATCACTAGATCCAGGAAAAACTCTTACTGCACAGTTATCTTGGACCGATAGCAGCCTTACAAATGGAAAAACATATGTCGTAAAAGTAATAACCGAAAAGGGTACGGAAGCTACATATCAATTCATTTATAGAAAAAGCTAAACTAAGGTTTTTATTTTTAGGTTTATTTTTATTTTTGTTTGTTTTATTATAGTAGTTAGGTGTGGTTTGGTTTGAGTGTAGTGGGGTTGGATAGGGAGCGGTATGTGTTGGTGGATTTTTATCCTGTTAAGCCGCCTTATGCTTATGCTGGAATATATATGGATAAGTTTGAGGGTAGATTGAAGTATATTGCCATTGAGCCCGTGTTGAGGGATGTTGATAGAAGGGTGTTGAAGATTGTGGAGAGGCTTCTCTTGGAGGACCGCTCTATAGATTTGAAGGTTTTGTTGGAGAAAAAGGATGTGGAGGACTTTTTGAAGCGTCGGGTTGACTGGATTCTCAAGAAGCGTAGGATAAGGCTTGAGGATGAGGCTGTAGAGAAGATAAAGTACTATGTTTTGAGGGATCTGCTGGGGTATGGTAGGGTCGACGTTTTGATTAGGGATCCGGATATAGAGGATATATCCTGCGACGGTGTAGGTGTCCCCGTATACGTTTGGCATAGGAGATACGAGTCCCTTGCCACGAACATAGTGTTCGAGGACGTTGAGGAGCTTAACAGCTTCATAATAAAGTTGGCTTACAGGGCTGGTAAACAGATTTCCGTGGCCTCGCCTATAGTGGAGGGAAGTATACCTGAAGGCTACAGAATACACTTGACGTTGAAGGAGGTTTCCCGTAGGGGAGGAACCTTCACCATTAGAAAGTTCAGCGAAGTACCCTACACGGTGATCGATTTAATTGGCTTCGGCACCTTCAGCATCGAGCTGGCAGCCTACCTATGGTACCTGATCGACGCCAAGAAAAGCTTGATGATAGGTGGAGCCACGGCTGCGGGCAAGACTACGGCGTTAAACTCGCTGGCCGTGTTCATCAGGCCGGAGGCGAAGATAGTGACCATTGAGGAAACCCCTGAGCTAAGGCTTCCCCACGAAAACTGGATCCCCTTGGTGGCGCGGCCGGGCAGGGGAGAGTGGATCGAGAACATAACGTTGTTCGATCTGCTTAAATCCGCTCTCAGGATGAGGCCAGACTACATTATTGTTGGAGAGGTTAGAGGCGAAGAAGCCTATACACTGTTCCAGAGCATTGCCACTGGACACGCAGGGATGTGTACGATACACGCCGAAAACGTGGATTATGCCATTAAAAGGCTTGAAACAGAGCCGATGAACATCCCTCGGCTATTAATACCTATGATGAACGTGTATATTCAGATGGAGAGGGTGAAGATAGGGGAGAAGATAGCTAGACGGGCGATCGACACATATGAAATCGTTGGGTTGAACCCGGAAACAGAGGAAGTTATATTAAACAGGGTTTTCCGCTGGAACCCTACAATAGATAAGATTGAACATGAGGGGGAAAGCGAGCTGTTAAAACAGATTGCTAGGACGAAGTTCCTCAGCATGAAAGATATATACGCGGAAATAGAGAACAGGAGGAGGATCATCGAATACCTGTTAGAGAAGGGGATGAGCTCCTTCCACGAAGTCAGCCGGGTTATAAGAGACTACTATGGGAACCCCGATGAAGTCCTCTATAGGATTGAGGCAGGTGCCCTTTAATGCACCCCCTTAAAAAACTTCTTTCAGGCGAGGAGTTTTACAGGGAGCTGAAGAAGATCTACGTTAAATCAGGCATTAAAATGTTCTTCGAAGACTACATGAAAATATTCAAGTTTTCCCCATTTATAGCCGCCTTCTCCACGTTCACCCTGTTTACGATACTGCATTTTCTGTTTTTGAGATATAATATTGTTTTATCGTTGCTTCTGGCCACAATACCCGGCCTAATTGCGGGTCTCTTGACGTTCCTCGTTATAACATATTATCCTCTACTCATGATGAAGAACAGGGCCTCTAGCATCGATGCAACATTGACCTACACGCTTGCCTTCATGGCAGCCCTTGCCGCCGGAGGTTTAAGTGTAATAGATATTTTTTCGGAGTTGCTTGAAGTAGAAGAAAACAGGGACATTAAGGAGGAGGCTGCAGCTTTTCTCAAGGACACGACTCTAGGCGGCCTTGATGTGTCTACAGCTCTGGAAAGAGCGGCGAAGCGAAGCCCCTCCAGGATGCTTGAAAGGATCTTTGAGGGTATTAGACAAACCATAATAACAAGCGGTAACTTAACGGGTTTCCTTGAATTTATTGTGGAGAGGCTCATAGACGAGAAGAGAAGGATGCTACTAGAACTTTCAAACGCCTTGGGATTATTGTCGGAGGCCTACATAACCTTAATGGTAGCTGGACCCGTCATATTTGCTATTATTCTAGGCTTAGCGTCGATGCTTGGTGGAGGAATAATGGGATTAGACCCTATACTCCTCCTAATATTCTTCACATTCATCCTTCTTCCTTTATCTTCTCTAGGAATACTCGTTTTAATAGACTCCTGGCTGAGTAGGGTGTAGAATATGCCTTACCTTCCGCTTACCAGAAAAACTAAGGCTGCTATCATACTGCTGTGCATGTCTTTGTCGCTAGCCAGGCTATTCGCCCTCCTATTGTTCGAGAGAGAAGCCTTAAAGTTTCAGAATGTAGGGGGAACAGTCATCGCCCTACCCACTACACTGGAGTTTAATAAGGCGATCTTAGAAGCCTTAATATTGGGACTATTACCTTATACTATAATAGAGGTGATGAATAGAAGCTACATTAACTCCATAGAAGCACATATACCCGTGTTTATGAGAGAAATAGCTGAGGAAATTACGTCCGGACACCCGTTCATGCAAGCCCTAGAAATAGTGGCTTTACGTAGTGCGGGTCCCCTAGGCCATGAGATCAGAAAGGCGTTATATAGGGTTAGGCTTGGGGAGACCCTTGAAGAAGCATTCAGCTGGCTTCGATCGAGAATACCTTCAGTAAAGTTGAGTAGAGTGTTGATTATAATTGAAGTGGCTGGAAGAAGTGGAGGCAGGGTGGCAGAGGTTCTCAATACATCGGCTAAAATAGTTGCTCTAATAGAGTCCTTTGAGGAGGAGAGGAAGAGTAGGATAAAACCTTACGTTAGCACGGTTTACATAGCTTTATTCATGTTACTTGTCATATCCTTCATTTTAATCGAAATATTTTTCAGGCCATTTACCATGGTAACGGAAGGCCCGATATTCGTATCAGGCGTTAGTATAGCAGTATATGAATCAATATTCTTCTATATAGAGATCATAGAATCAATTTTCGGAGGCTTTGTGGCAGGTAAGATAGCTGAGGGAAGTATAAAGGCAAGCTTTAAACACGTGTTGCTTTTACTCATAATGTCCTATGTGTCTACAGTTTACGTGTTTCCTCTCTTACGCCCCTTCCTTCACATCGGCTTCTCTTAGCTTCCTGTATTTCGAGAGAATAAGGGAAGCCGTTTCCCTTATCCTTCGGGAGAAATCCTCCAGGCTGCTGAAAACTATTATATGCACGTTTCCGAAAGACTCGGTTTCAACAGAAGATATTTCCATAGGTGTTACTATCACAACCTCAGAGTCCGCGAGATCTATGCTAAGACCATATATCCCCGCCATCTCGGCTTCAATTGCCTCATATTTACCTCCAAAACCCATGAACCTTATGCCTATAGTGATTTCATTCAGCGTGGCGGTATAGTCAAACTTATGGGATATTCCACTTTGACCCCTTATACTTCCACCCTCAGCCACGTTGAAACCTTCTTTACTGAACTCGGTTACCACGATTTCCTTTGCTCTTCTAATAATATATTCACCTACTTTATCTAGATTTACCTTGAACCTGTAGAACTTTTTCATAAGGGCGTCAAAGGGGCCGAAATCCTCTCCACATATAATACACTTAAATTTGACCGAGAGGTTAGCGAAACGGCGTTTACATGAATGACAGTAGAATATCCTGCCTAGGATTGTGTAATCTTCCTCGCTTTCAAGCCTCCTTTTACAGTTGGGACAAACGAGTTCATCGTTTTTCTTGAAATCTACTAGAAGCCCCGTATACCCGCAAACAACATGGCTCATTACAAGTGTTGGCTCTATGTCTACTGAATTGCAGCTGGGGCAAGTGTACATGACTACTATGCTCGGGTTCTTACATTTAGGGCATACTACGATACGTCCTTCAGTCTCAACGGTGACGATACCCTCTTTTACTAAAGCATCAATTATGCTTTGTTCAGCTAAATAAACTCCGCTGTTCTTCAGGATTTTCTCCAGCTCCTTGTACCTTATGGTTATATAGCCTGCAAAACCAGCCTTTATTTCCTCAAGCCCCTCCTTAACCAGGCTGTCAACAACCCTATCTAGCTCACTCTTCTTCACAGCTAACTTGTATTTATCCTCGCTGGACATCGATGTTGCACCGACCACTACCCAATGACAATAAATGTATTTATAATGTATTTATTTTCATAAAAACCTTAACGTATAAAATGCTTAGCTCAGAAGAGAAAAACTTCCGTGACTATATTAGGGAGATAGAGGAGAAGAACCTAAGGTTGAAAGTCGAAGAACTATACAGTAGGCTTGAAGAAGACCCCTCATATAAAAACTTAAAGAAGTTAATGAACCTGCTTGAAGAGAACAGGGATCTACTGGGTGTAGCTCAATATTATGGTAAAATGCGGGCGACACTACTGGAACTATATGTCTATCTGTTCTTCAAGAAACTTGTTGATGAAAAGTATATTGTCGCGTGGAGACCTAGGGTGAAGTTGAACCGTGAAGTATACTATAAACCTGATGTAGCCATCTTCGGCGAAAAGGGACTACAGGTTGTTGTAGAGTGTAAGGTTGAGCTTGATGCAAGTAGACTTAAAACCGCTCTCGGTGATAAAATGCTTCTCGATGCTTCCCTAAAAAACGTAAAATACATTATAATATATTATAAGAGGGAGCTAAGCGACAGTTTATTTAATTTAGCCATAAAATGCGTTGATGGGATATTCTCGGTCGATGAACTTTCTAGGCTACGGGTTCTTTTGACTTCTCCTCGTCGGTGAACGGTGTTAAAAGAACCTTCTCGATCCTCCTCTCCGTTTCCACACCTATCCCCTTTATACGCCTCTTCCATGCACGGAAGTTGTTGAGAGCATTTAATGGTGTTTGAAAGGTCTTTAATATCGCCTCGGCTTTCTCGCGTCCTATAGACGGAAGGCTGCTGATCATTAGAAGCTGAAACTCCCTTATACTTCTAGCTTTTTTAACGACCTTAACCTCGAAACCACCTCCCTCCTTCCTCTGTTCCTGACGAGCAGCAAAAAACAGGAAACGTGCTGTTTCATCTTTCCCCCTTGTGGGGACCACTGGAATCCCGCTTCTAGCAAGGGTTGCCAATGTACCTAAAAGAGCATTCGGATGTATCCTACGGAAGTTCATTGCCAGGTATAGGTCCCCTTCAAGAACAAGGATCGTCCTAGTATAAACTGTTTTAAGCGATAATACTTGCTCGAAGAGATCCCGTCGTGTAAGTGTTGATATAAAATCGTTTACTGTTTTCCTCTCTACCCCCAGCTCTTCAGAAAGTATGTAGTCGCCAGCGACAAGCGGTTTAACCTGCACTATCGCACCCATTTTTCTCAAACTTCTTATAATATCCTTAGCTACCGTTGCTTCGCGCGAATCAACTACAATCATCGGTCTAAACTTCAATTCTCTCCCCTCTTTTCAGCGCATTCCAGACAAAGGTACCCGGCACCGACTTTAACAGAGCAGGCTTCACAAACGTGTCTGCCGCAGGAATTACATATAGCTATGGAAAGCCACGTTCCACAACGTTGGCATAAGGTCTCCAGACAAACGAGACAGATGTTTTTCTCGGAGTCGAATTCGTCTTCACATACCTTTCTGCCGCAGATCATGCAGACTCTAGGTTCCTCGACCTCACGGCCACATATCTCGCAGGATGTTTTTTCATGCTGCATTAAGGGTTCCCTAGATGCAAAAAATATATAATTCTCCTTTATATAAAGGTGGAGGAGTTCTTCGGTAAATCGGGGGAGGGTTTTTGTCCAAACGTATCGAAACTTTAGATAGAAAGATAGGCTACATCCTGGCCCGTCTCGGCGTTCCCGTTAAGAAGCCTTTTTTCGTGAAAATGGTTAAACGGTTGCTCGATAAAGGGCTTAACGTGGATGTCAAAATATATAATGTGGAGGGTAGACTGGTTTCCCCAACCATAGAAAACATTATGGAGCGGCTCGCGGAAAAAGGCTACGTTAAAATACTCTATACTTTAGATAAAAGGGGTTACGCAAACCTATATGTAGAGGTCTATTCGCCAACGGAGAAGATCAAAAAGTTCCTGGAAAACCCTAAGTTCAGTAAGAAGGATAAGAAAATTATAGACGATTATGTAGACGAGTTTCTAAGCAGAGTTAAGCTTATCAGCAAATCGGCCTCACAGACGACAAGTTAACTGTAATTTAAAAGTATTTTAGATCGAAGTTTATCTACATACTGGTAGAGAAAATGTTTTACCCGGTTTCACATATAATGTCCACGCCCGTCATCTCGACCTCCATACAGGACACACTTGCACACGTACGTAAACTGATGCTTCGACACCATATAACCAGAATAGTGGTGGTGTCACCAGAGGAAAAGCCCGTAGGGATAATAACTCAAAAGGATATGGTTAGGGTATTAGCAAACACCCTTAAAGACATAGACAACATCCTTGCCGGAGAAGTTATGAGCACTCCTCTCATAACAGTTAGACCCGAAACCCCTATCCCCCTCGCCGCCAAAATCATGCTGGAAAAGGATATTAGTTCAATTATAGTGGTCGACGAAAGAAACTTTGCTAAAGGCATTGTCACTAAAACAGATATGTGCCGTCATTACGCCGAAAGGTTTAGGGGCGTAGCAACGGTAAGAGACTTTATGACAAAAGATGTTGTGACCGTTCGATCCTCTACTTCAATTTATAGGGTTATTGAAGTAATGTCGGAAAACAATTTAGATAGAGTGGTGGTTGTAGAGGGAAAGGAGCCTGTAGGGATAATAACTTCACGAGACCTTATTTTCGGTGTAAGCTTCAAAGAGCGAAGGAAAACAGGAAGATGCGTTGGAAGAGGCAGTAGGATCAGGGAGATTGGTCTTAAAGCGTATAGGAGAGCGTCTATAGCGTTAATGGCTGAAGATGTAATGAATTATCCGCTCATAACGATCAAAGAAGACGCAGACCTCGCTGACGCCGCTGAAACCATGTTGAGGGAGGACATAAGCGGTCTACCGGTAGTGGATGACACAGGTAGCCTTAAAGGCATCATAACTAAGAGTGATATAACCCGTGCTATAGCCTTTATAGGTGGCGAAACCATCACATGATTTTTCCGAAATCCACGAAAGATAGGGTATATGTTTTTGATGTAGATGGAGTACTTGTTGATGTAAGAGATAGGCTTAAAGAAACACTGAAGAGACTGGGGTTAAGTGAACTCATTAAAGATACAAGTCAGATTACCGGATCCCTTCGAAACAGGTTTTGGAAGATATTTTTGTCCGAAAACATGCTGGCTTACGATAAACCTAGACCCCTGGGTATAAGTTTACTTCTAGATAGGTTGCATGAAGGCTCTGTAATAGTGTTGACGGGGCGGCCGGAGACACTGCGAAAAGCCACTTTAAGGGAACTAAAGGGTTTCGGGGTGCCGGTCGAAAAAATATCACAGTTCCTTTTCAGGCGTAGGGGGGATAGGAGGGCTGATTACATGGTAAAAAGAGAGTATCTAAAATATTTTTCAAGTATAACAGAGGTTCACGACGATTCTATCGAAATACTATATGAGGCTAAAAGGATCCATCCGAATGCAAGACTCTACCTCCATAAAAACGATTGCTACGTCCTGTTATTAGAGTAAAAACAGATGTTCCTTCCCTATTTTTCCCCTCTCATCCACAACCACGCCTTCTTTCCGTAGTATTTCAGCCTTAATCCACCACAGTTTCCTGGAACCAAGGTAGCCTCCAACCTTTAAATTGCTTTTTACAACTCTATGACAAGGGTATATTAGGGGATAGGGGTTGTCGACCAGAATTTTTACAGCGGATCTAACGCTAATCCCAACATGTTTAGCAAAACTACCGTATGTAGCCACCTTTCCCCTAGGTATTCTACCCAGCATACGTAGTACCGTGTCGCCATAGAGTAGGGGAAGCTCGTTCAGTACATCTTCTTCTATTCGAAAACCTCTATACAACCTCTGAATAATATCATATACATTTCTAACTAGTGGAGGTAGAAATTCTGGTTTAACTGGTTTAGCGAGATTCACTATGGTCGAATACCGCGGTATATGGCTCAAGACACCCCATTCTAATGGTACACTATTTAACTCTAACATAGAGTCGTTGAACACCAATAGTAAATACTTTAAACCACATTTCACAAGGTATATTTTCCTCATTTTTTAAGCCTAAATCCACATTCTGCGCAATAGATAGCCTCCATGGGGTTAGGGTTTTCACAGTAGACGCAGTACTTAAGTCCATAAAGGATGTATTGTTTGCTTATTCGATAGATATCCCTCACAACTAGAACCATAGCAAGGCTACTGACCAAAGCCATGAGGAGAGGTTTCTGCAGAGGAGACATGACAAAACCTGCAAGATATGCTAAAACAAGAGTCGATACTAGAAGAAGGTAAATTCTATAGCTTTGCATTAGAAAACGTCGCCATCTTCGCATACGTATAACCGCTTCGGCAAAGGCTTCGATAGCATTGTATCCTGAAATACTAGTGGCAGCAAGCGCCAGAGGATAGATCGGAGAGATTACCGGTATCAAGGATACTATACCTCCCACAATAGACACAGCTATGAGATTTAGTGAATTAAAGACCGCCTCTGTTACAACACCGCTGTAACTCTTCTCCCTGTATAGAAGCTCTGATTTAAGCGAGTATAGCATTGAACCTATAGGGATAGAAAAAACCAGGAGAGGAACAATATATATTAGTAGAATGAAATTTTGAAATGAGCTGAGAAAATCTACTGGTATATATGCCAGGAGGAAAAGCTCGAGTAAGAGAGTAAATACAGGTATTATCCCCGCAAACACAAGGTACTTCAATGCCGATTCACCAAACCCTCATTCTAACTTTCTATTAATTACCATAAATTTTTATTGATTACCTAGAAGGAGTTGTCTTGAAGTCTTGGTAACCGGGCGGTTATCAGTTTTAAACGTCCATGAAGTTTATCAACATGAATGATGTAAGATAAACGGAAGGTGTTTCGCGGTCCTATGCCCCTGATGATTAGACTCGGAGAAATAACTTTAAAAAGCAGTAGAACAAGATGGCGGTTTGAAAGCATCCTAGTGAAGAATATAATGGATGCCTTGAAACGCGAGGGATTCGATGAATACAGTGTATCGAGGGAAAGAGGAAGGATATTCATCTACTTTAAGAACGAAGACCTAGAGGAGAAGGCACAGGAGGTTTTAAAGAGAGTTTTCGGAATAACCTCCATCTCCAGGGTAAAGGAGACAAGCTTCCAGAGCCTTGAGGACATAGTTTTGGACGCAGAAAAATACTTTAAGAAACATGTTGAAGGAAAATTGTTCGCAGTCAGGGCTAGAAGAACAGGGGAACACCCCTTCACCTCGATGGATATAGCTAGAAAGGTAGGCGCCGTCTTACTTAGATACGCTAAAGGCGTGAACTTGAACCAGCCTGAAGTGGAGGTTCATATAGAGGTTAGGGGCTCCAAAGCATATTTCTTCAAGGACATTGTCAAGGCCTACGGCGGCCTACCTATAGGATCCGAAGGGAAAGTTGTGGCCCTAGTCTCTGGAGGATTCGACTCAGCTGTAGCAGCCTGGTATCTTTTAAAACGGGGAGCCCAGGTGGATTACGTATTCTGTAATATAGGGGGATTAGCCCATAAAGTTGGAGTCTTAAGCGTTGTGAAGATACTTGCAGAAAAATGGAGTTACGGTTACAACCCGAGACTTCATATAATCCCCTTCAGTAGAATCATTAAGGAAATAACTTCCAAGACGGAAGAAGGCGTGTTTAACGTTATCTTAAAAAGGTTTATGTACCGTGTTGCAGAAAAGCTGGCCAAGGAACACGGGGCAAAGGCCATAGTAACCGGCGAGTCTCTAGGCCAAGTTTCTTCACAAACACTACAAAATTTATATGTTTCAAGCCTGGCAGTCGACCTCCAGATACTGCGCCCACTGATAGGTTTCGATAAGGAGGAAATCATGGCTAAGGCGAGAGAAATCGGGACATATAACGCCTCCTCGCTTATGGAGGAATACTGTGCCCTTTATGCAGGTAGACCTAAAACCAGAGTACCTTTATCACTTGTTCAAAGAGAAGAAGAAAAACTGGACGTAGCAACACTAGTTGAAGAAGCTGTAGAGAAAAAGGAAACCGTGGATATATTGTCCATAGAAGCACCCTCCATCGAGAAGCTGATTGTCCCAAGACCTCCTCCACAATCCATTGTAATTGATATCCGAAGCCCCGAGGAATACAAGGCATGGCATTACCCGGGTTCAATTAATATTCCATTCATGGAGCTTTACGGAGAATTAAAAAACCTCGATAAAAACAAGGTTTATGTCCTATACTGTGAAACGGGGTCGATAAGCCTAGAAGCCGCCTACATTATGAGGGAAAAGGGTTTTGAAGCCTATAGCCTAAAGAAAGGGGTGAGGGGAGCAAGGAGGAGCTGTCCAACCACCAGATAACCAGCCTAAATACGAACCCTAGTCAAGCTTAAATAACAAAATAGTTAGGATAAGAGAGGTGTCGACATGAGGTTCAGGGCAGTATGCATACCATGTATCTTCAGCGTCAGAAGTAAGGAAATCCTCGAGTCCGATCTCACCGAAGAAGAAAAGAAGAAAGCCTTAAGACAACTGATGAAACTTCTTTACGAACTCTTCGATCCAAACCAGTCAACAACATACGTCGCCTGTGAGGCATTTAGATATGTCAAGCAAGTCACCCATAACGATGATCCCTACCGTAGGTATAAGGAGGAAACCAATAGACTAGCCAAGAAACTCCTACCAAGGGTTTTAGAGGAAATGAAGAAGTATGAGGGTAAAGACTTATTCAAAAAACTTGTAGCGGTCTCTGTGAATGCTAATATACTGGATCCAGGAGTCCCTTCACTTAAGTTTAAGCTAAGTGATCTCGAGAAACTATTGTTAAGGGACGACTTTGCAGTAGATCATAGAGACAAAATATACGATCTTTTACTGGAATCAAAGAAAGTGATCTTTCTACTGGATAATGCCGGTGAAGCCGTTTTCGACAAGCTTATAGTAGACTTTCTGGCTACTGAAATGGGGTTAAAGGTCTGGGTTGTAGCCAAAGACCGCCCGTACCAGAACGATGTCACAGTCCGTGAAGCCCTGAAGCTAGGTTTAGGAGAAAACGCCCAAGTGCTGGGAACGGGGAGCGACTATTCTGGCCTCCTGCCTGGAACATATTCAAAGGAGGTAAAAGAACTTCTAAAATCATGTGACCTGGTTATAGCAAAGGGTATGGCACACTATGAAACCTTTCTCTATGCGCCCCCAGAAAGAACGGTGGCGCACCTATTTAAGGCAAAATGCCAGCCTGTAGCCGAGACTCTGGGCGTAGCCCCGGGCTCGAACATAGCGTTGCTTAAGCCACCTGTCGACCAGAATCCTCGGAATTTCGGCTAGGACATAGGTCGTTAAGAGGACATTTATCACATAGGGGTTTCGAATCCCTACAATAGGTTCTCCCAAGTTTTATGAGATAAAAGTGTAGGTCCAGACAGTTATCCAGTGAAATGTTTTCCAGGATCTTTTTCTGCATCCGTATATAGTTTTTCTCTCCATCGTCGACTATACCTAGCCTGCGTATAACCCGGCGTACATGCGTGTCTATGGGAACCACAGGGAAACCTAGATTTACCAGTAAAACATCAGCTGTTTTAATACCTATTCCAGGCACTGAAGTAAGTTTCTTTCTTATATCCTCTATATTGTTGCTTGACATAAGGTTTTCAAACCAGCCTTTTTTACGAGCCCTCCATGCAAGAAATTTTATAGCTCTAGATTTCATGAGAGAAAGACCTGCAGGTCTAATAGCTTCCTCGAGGATGCTGTATTCCGCTTCATAGATCTTTTCTGGATCCACACCCACCATTTTTTCTAGTCTCTCATATGCTTTGAAGGCGTTGCTTTCACGTGTATTTTGTGAAAGAATAGCGGCTACAAGTGTTTTAAATGGATCCCGTGTTTCCAGATAAATTTTCCGGGCTATGAAATCCTCCTCGTCGATGTTCATCGACTCTTTTAGTCTGGTTAAAACCTGGTCGAGGAAGCCCATGGCTATCACCTGAGATATCCCCTCATCGTTCCATCAAAGCCTAGGGTGATGGAACAATTTTTTCATCGGGGATAATATTAAACACCCTTAATCTACATAAACCTTTTCTAAATTTTAGTAGCCTAGATCTAGATTAACCAGGTTCTTCACCTCTCTGCCTTCAATGAAATTAACCACGTTTTCTGCTGCAAGCCTCAAAGCCCTTGCCCTTGCCTCTAAAGTCCATCCAGCCTTATGGGGGGTTGCCACCACATTTTCCAGTAAATGTATTTTTCTAGGTGAAGGAGCCTTAGGATCAGGAGGATAAGCCCACCACACGTCTAAGCCCGCTCCCCTTAGGCGACCCCTTTTTAAAGCCTTATATAATGCTTTTTCATCGATTACTGGTCCACGTGAAACATTTATTATTATGGCCCCCGGCTTAACCTTCTCTAATTCCCTTTCACCTATCATGCCCTTTGTCTCAGGGGTTAAAGGTACCGTTAATACTATGAAATCCGAGTTCTTTAACACGTAGTCGAGGTCGCTGGGCCCGCCTAGGAATTCGAGGCCAAGCTTCTCCTTTAAGTCCGGTTCAACCGACCTCTTTATGGCCATCACCTTCATACCGAACGCCCTAGCCCTCGAGGCCACCTCCCTTCCGATGTTGCCTAGCCCTATTATACCTATAGTCTTGCCGTATAGCTCCAGTGACGCTGTTTCAGGGTTATAGGGCGCCCATTTACCCTTTTTCATCAACCTGTCGAATTCCACTATCTTCTTGGCTATTGCAAGCATCAAGGCAAAAACCATCTCCGCCACTGTTATTGCATTGGCACCAGACGCTGTGGCAAGCCGTATGTTTTTCTCCTTAAGTAATCTAAAGTTAAACCTGTCCACACCGGCCGATAAAGTTTGTATCAGCTTCAGCTTCTTAGCCTTTAGTATAACACTGTCTGGCACATAGCCTCCAATGATCACATCCGCGTCTTCCGCCAATTCAATTAACTCAAGGAACCTGTTTTTACGGGACTTAGGGTACACCAATTTAACGCGGTCACCTAGGATTCCCTGCAATATCTCCAGCTCCTCGGGTGAGGGAGGCCAGGTTAAAGCCACTTTAATTAAGCCGCCTACATCCATGACGCATACCTCTCCCAGCAATCATCACGGTTTATAAAAAATGCCCCTTCTTTATTATTTATGATGCTCGTTAAGAACAGGGGGGAATTGATAGGTTTATTCGGTAGCAGGGGGGAGAAGGCTTTAAGGATATTAGAGGAAGGTATAAACTCAGCCGACCCCTATCGGATGACCCTGAAAACCCTGAAGTATGAAAAGGGTATCCTTAGGGTAAAGGGTTTAGAGTTCAAGGTTAAAGGAAGAATATATGTTATCGGTGTAGGTAAGGCGTCTGGAAGGATGGCTCAAGCCCTAGAGGATTCCCTAGGGGACTTGATTGACGCTGGAATAGTGGTGGTTCCACGGGGAACCAAAAACAGGTATCCTCTTAAACGAGTTAGGGTGCTCGAGGCCGACCATCCTTTACCTACAAAGGAGAATCTGAGAGCCGCTAATGCTATCTTGGATCTAGTTAAACAACTCGACGACGATGATTTAGTGGTGTTTCTTGTCTCGGGAGGGGGGTCAGCGCTCCTACCTTTACCTCCAGAAGATGTCCCCCTCGAGGAGAAAAGAAGGCTCGTAGATCTACTCTTGAAATCCGGTGCATCGATATATGAGTTAAACACCGTTAGGAAACATGTTTCACGTGTAAAGGGTGGGTGGCTTGCAAAACACATGTATCCGGCTACAGTAATCTCCCTCATAATCTCCGATGTGGTTGGAGACCGTTTGGATATGGTAGCTTCGGGTCCGACAGTGCCTGACCCAACGTCGTTTAAAGATGCTTTAAACGTTTTGGAGCGTTATGGATTGCTGAAGTTAAGGGATTCGCCTGCTGTCAAGTATATAGTGGAGGGAGCTGAAGGCAGGAGACCTGAAACCCCTAAACCTGGCGACAAGGTTTTCCATAAGGTATACAACATCCTGGTGGCGGGAAACAGGATATCTCTTGAAGCCATGTACAATATGGCTAGAAAGTACGGTTATAAGCCGCTGATATTAACCTCTATGCTCGAAGGCGAGGCACGGGAAGTCGGAAAAGTTGTCGCATCAATAGCTAGGGAGGTTGAATCATACGGATGGCCCATTCAAAGACCTGCATGTATTTTACTGGGTGGCGAAACCACGGTGAAGGTCGTTGGAGATGGTGTTGGAGGCCGAAACCAGGAGCTGGCTTTAAGCGCCGCATTAAGTATAAGAGGACTCAAGAAAACCCTCATAGCGTCTATTGGAAGCGACGGAATTGACGGCGTCACCGATGCCGCGGGGGCCATGGTAGACGGGAAAACCGTAGACTACGCTGAAAGTCTAGGACTGGATCCTATAGACTACCTGTATAGAAACGACAGCTATAATTTCTTCAAAAAAGTTGGGGGCTTAATTTATACGGGTTATACTGGAACAAACGTCAACGACTTCACATTGATACTTGTTGATTGACCAGCCTCAGCGCCGGCCCAGACGGGTCACCGCTTCCCGGAGGTGGAAGATCCTCATCGGCGAAATAATAGATTGAAAGTCGATTAAAATATTTGACTGTATGCTGGGATCGTTCGACGCCGCCGATAATATCCTAGAGGAATCCCGGCTTTAACTTTGTTGTTTGTCGAATATAGGTTAGGCGTTCGACGAGGAAATTTTAGTGATATAAAGGTATAAAAAGGGTACTTTCTAAAAATATTATTAAAGGTGCCGAGATGAAACTCTCCGTCCTTAAGTTTGGTAGATATCCGCCAGCAGTAGTTGCAAAGCTATCAACCCCCATAATAGAGGTTCTAAGAAATCTAAAGATAAAGGGTGTAAGGCATTCCCCTATAGTCTCCAATGAAGGTAAACTGGTGGGAATGGTGTCTGCACGCGACCTCATAAACTTTCTGGGCGGAGGCCCTAAACATAGAATAGTTACAGAAAAATATGGTGGTGACATATATTCCGCGTTAAACAAGGAACCGGTATCATCGATAATGTATCAACCCCCCTATGTGACGCTAGACCACACACTTCAGGACGTAGTAAATTTGATGATGGAACGGGATATAGGTGCACTTCCAGTATTAGATGAAGATGGAAAAGTATCGGGCATCATATCTGAAAAACATATAATGAACCTTTTCACAGACGTGAAGACATATGTATGCGTCGAGGAAATCATGAGTAGCCCGGTTATAACTCTCCCTCCCCAAGCATATTTAATCGAGGGGCAGGAGTTGATGCTTGAGAAGGATATTAGAAGACTAGTGTTGGTAGAGAACAGTTCCGTCAAAGGGCTAGTAACCCTGAAGGATATGGTTAGATTCTACTCAAACGACGAAACATTGGGGAAGCTTAAGCTTGGACTAGCAAAAGAGGTGCATAAAACCCCGTTAGCAAACATTGCTTCAAGCAGTGTTGTTACAGCAGACGCGAAAATGGATGTAGGGGACGCGATTAAAAGAATGAGGATGCATAAGATAGGTTGCCTCCCCGTAATGGAGGGAAAGAAGCTTGTGGGTATAGTAACTGAACGTGACATTTTATTGAAGCTACCCAAGATAAAGGGGGTTGAAGTATTCGTCGATATGGCTGAAAAGTTGATAACGGCGGGAAGAATATTTCTCTAAAACCCCGTTAAACCACTATAATGGATATTCACTTCTCCAGCGCTTCTCCCCTAACCCTAAGTTTTATCCTTCTTGGCCGGGGATCCCCCTGTCTCACCAAAACCCCTATTCCACGTGTATTATAGAGAAGCCAGTCTATTTCACGGGGTCCCAGCCTGACGATCGTTGAAATGCTTCTGACATATCTTTCCGGGCCAGATAAAAGTATGATAAAGCCAGCTAACTCGTAGAGTATAAGTGGAAGATCTGTTGGGCTCTGGGTTAAGACCCAGAAACCGTAGCCAAACTTCCTGGTCTCCCTATAGCAACGGACAAGAACATTTTCTTCGCCGCCGAGACTAAGCATCCTATGTGCCTCATCTAAAACCACTATCACATCCGGCTTGCTTCTTATACCTTTTGAGGACATGTAGTCTGCCACTAATTCAAGGAGCACCCATGTCAGAAACCTGGATTTTCTCAAGGGCATGGGGGATCCCCTAGACTTGTAGACCAAGACTATCGGCCTCAACTCCTCGAGGATCGTGCTTATAGAGACGAAGGGCTTCTTCCATCCCTCGAACAAGGTTTTAAGCTTAAATGCTGTGGATGGATCAAGTTCATTGAAAATGTTTTCTGGAAAGGCTTCAGAATCCTTCTCTAAAACCTCTAGAAAGACCTCTCTAATCTCAGCTTCCTCCTCCCCACTCAATCCTAGGATAAGGGAGCATGCTAAAGCTAGGTTATCCGCCCTGGTTTCAGGCTTCTGCGTGTAAAGCTCCAATGGATTCACAGCATTTTCCTGCATGTCAATCACCACGCCACCCATCCTTTCAACGAAATGCTTGTACTCGCCATGGGGATCTATGATCACTGCTCCTATCCCCTCCTCCTGAAGGTCCATTATCAGACTTTTAGCTAAAGTTGATTTACCTGAACCAGTGCTTCCAACGATTATACCGTGGAAGTTGGGTAGCCTTCTCCAATCCAAGTATACTTCACGTCCATTTTCATCCACCCCCAACACTACCCCTCCCGCCTCCTCTCTGGGTGGAAGAATACTTGTAGGCAGGAACGGTATTAGGTCGAGAGAGAAGGCTAGTATACGCCCGTATTCAACCATAATACACGTCCTCCATGAATCCCTTTAGAATCGGGTCTACGGTAACCGTGAAGCCCAGGTCCTCCAGCATCTTCGAAAATGTCTTTGAATCGCTCTTACTCTCGAAAATCGCCACTATTTTAGCCAGATAAGTGGATTCTCTACCTAACATTCGTCTTCGAGCGGCTGTGTAAAGTCTCTCGGCCTTAGCCATCAACGAGAGCTTGTCGAAGGCTGTTGCTCTTTCGTAAAGCCGGAAGGCCCTTTTCTCGAGGGTTTCACCTAGACTGGGAGGTGCAAGCTTAATCCTAGCCACCAGCATAAAGTTATCTAGTACCCCCATTATCCTGCTAAACCATTGAGACTTCTGGAGGGTCTCCATGTAGCTTGGCGTCGAATACAGGGAGCTATTTTCCACTACTAGAACCACACGGCCTTCAACACGGTATCCCTTGTAAGATGAAAGGAGAGAGTATAAACCTGTTAAAAATAAGAGTACTATGGTCGAGTCAGGTAGGCTGAACTCAGGCGGGTTGAAGATGAATTTGACTGCGGGTGCAAGTATAGGTATAATACACCAAGGTTTTCTCGAAGCAGGAGATATCCAGGGAAGGTCGGGAACTAAGGGTCCACTATAACGTACACCCATTGCATCTAAATGTCTCGTCAAAATGTAGAGGATTCTAGCAACCCTTGTTTTAAGGAGTTGAGGGTCAACGCCTTCGACAACAACTTGAAGAAAAACCCTTAGAATACCGTTTCTTTTAACGTATATTAAAGCATACTCTGCGTCTGGATCCACTATCATACCGTCCAAAAGCAGTTTTGATTTCAAACAGAATTCCCGTTCATCCACGGCGTCAAAAGACCCATGCTCGACATCTGTTATTTCAATAAAGGTTCCATACTTGAATCTCTTACCTCTCTTAAGAAGATAGAATGTTGAACCCTTTTTAACGGGAAGATTCATGCGGATCCCCCATACGGCTTCACGGAGAATGATCCATGGTTCAAGTAAAACCCAGCCTATGGCAAAAAGTATTGTAGCGAGACGCTGATCCATGGGTATGGTTAAGAAGGATAATCCAAGCACTATGAAAGCCGTCTTCTTCCTCAAGGCATGTTCACCCTAGGTCTTCAAGCAAAAAATGTATTTCATACGCCATCCTCCTTAGGACGGTAGCATGGGCTGGATTATCCTTTGAAAGAAGGAGAAGATCTTCCACGATTATTCTACCAGCCTCCTTCACCTGTTTTAAGTATATTTCACTGTGACCTTGCTCCTCCATGTTCCTCAGCAACGCTATTATCCTCCTTAAACCCGTCTCAATTTCATTTAAAAGTGGGTTCAGCCCCTCTCCTATACGCCGTTTAGAGCAGGGTAAAGTGTATTCGCCTCTTGGATTCAACCTATTATATAGCGCCTCAAACTGGTATCTCCATATTCTGGGATCAATGCACGGCCTCCATTCTACGCTCCTATACGCCTCTAGTATCCCAGCTTGGATAAGTTTTTTAATGTTCCTGAGGTGCTTGAAGCTTGTCCTAGATCCAAGAGCTATTCTACGCAGAAATATTTTCTCAAACCAGTTTAAGGTCGGTTTGAACCTCGGTGAACGCTCAATAATTTTCCATAGGGTGGTTGAATCGACCAGAACTCTTCTATCGTAGAGAAGGTCTATTAACCTTCTTTCGGCTAAAAACAGTACTCCTATAAGCCATTCATTCGGTCCAATCACCTCTATCGGAAAGACCTTCCCCCTTATAATAGATTCATGGTAGAGTACAAGTAGGGCGGTTGAAGCCAACAGTTTTGGGGGTTGATGAATATTTCTGGATACAAGTCTCCTCAATGCATTTTCTGGGATTTTGGGGGTATAGGTTCTACCGTAGAGGCCTGTAAACAGGTATCCCTGGGATTCCATCCAAAGCCTCCAGGCTGCCATCATGTTCCCAGCCTTTCTGCAAGCATGGTGAGAATTAGAGTATATGCCGAGGAGTTTCTTTCAAGGAGGGGTATGAGTCGTCTCTCCGACACCAGGCTCACAGATATTTCTTCCCATATTTCCCTGTTTCCAAGCAACATTAAAGCCGTTCCAAACACCCGCCTTAACACGGAATTTGGATCGTTTAGTGGAGGGGGCTCATACCCCTCAAGTAATCTAATAAGTAGGCATAGAGCATTGATGTCCCCAAGGAGCCCATACACAAGGTTAGGGGGTAGGGGGAGCTCGTATACTGCTTCAAGTAGTTCATCTGGAATATAGCTCCTCCTTGCAAGCATCTCCAAAGGGTATATTTCCCTAAGCTTCTCTAGGATGCTTAACTTAATTTCATCTAAGATAAAGTCCGCTAAGACTCCCTTCTCGTCTAGATCCTTAAGGGCCCATAGACTACCCTCCTTTAAGGATTTGAAAACGATGAGTCTTAGGGCTTCGGGCGACGGCGAACCATGAGATATGCTCATCGACAGTAAAGGCGAGTCCACTAAAAGGGCTAATAGAGGGGTTAGATCTATCAGGGCCTCCTTTAAGCCCAGCGTTTTCTCTAGCTTCACCTTAGCCTCTAAGGCTGATGGGACAAGTAGAGGAGAATCCAACGATGCTACAGCCAGGGTTAAGGCTTCAACCATGCTATTACCATTAGAAGGCTTGTGTTCCAGGATCCCTTTAAGCCGTTCACCGTACTCGGCCACCAGCACCGCTATCCTCGCTAGTATCCTTTTCTCCGATTCATCTAAAGACAATAATTTTTCAAATACTTTTGCCACGGTTATTCCTTGAAGTATAGTCAGCATACTTCGATAGAACTCTTTCTCCATATAACCGGCGGACTTAATTACTCGGACTATGTTTAGAAGATTACCTGCATCTATTTTCACACCATGCTCCTCAACGTATTTTAACTCCTTTTCGAAGTTCCGTGAAAACCAGTTCCAAGGGTCTTTAAGCACCTTGTCAACCTCAAAGCCGGACTCCAGGATCCTTCTTCCATACTTTCCTTTGTACACTGTTTCCAGTAGTCGTGAAAGATCCTCGAAGAATTTTTCCTTCTCCATGATGGTGGAGGCTCTTTGAAAAAGCTCGATGAAACTCCTAGATAGCTTTTCAGGCCTATAGCTCACAAAGGTATACATTTTATCCAGCATTTTCTTCGATGTCGACCAGGGGGCGTTTAAACCATTATAGATTCCAACGGCGTCGCATGCAAGTCTGAAGATTAAGGGTGTTAAACCCTTCTCGTTAAAAATTTTCGCGGCATAGCTTCCTCCAACGTAAACCATCGAAAGGGATTTAGCCAACGTTTGCTGGAGCCCTGGGTTTTTCAACCAAGCCAGCATTTTCTCCAGCTTAAGCCTCGTAATGCTGATTTTCTCCTTTAATGTAGGAGCTCTTCCAGGAGGCCCCAATTTAACGACCCGTGATGCCATTAAACTGTCCTGTCCACCACCCGTAAACCTTTTTGAGAGAATATTTGACGCTAGTTTACCTAAGTGGAACACCGTACGATGGACTATCGTGAGCGTAGAGTAGATGAATGAATATGTTTTAGGCGAAAGCCGTCTACCCAGCGTCCCTGTCAAAGAGTATCCTCCTAAAAATCCTCCTAGAATGTCGAAGGCAAAAGCAGTCAATATGAAGTTCACTAGAAGTGAGTAAACTGTAGAGAAGAGTTCGGCTATGAAGGAAAAATCCTTCTCCAAAGCTTCCCTATAGGTGGAGTTTAGTAGGGGTGTTGAAGTTAACCATGGCTGGAGAGCCCAGGGTTTCCCTGAGGGTTTAAACTTTAGTTCAATGATTCCTCTAGAGTGTTGCTGGGATTCAACACGTCTCAACCTTATCAGCCACGATTGAGGCCTATATGTAGCGTATTCCCTTGCCGACGCCTCGTCTAATAGCCCTATAGTGGGGGAGGCTGAGTTAAGCCAGTTTTGGAGTTGAATCCACGTGACGTAGCTGTTGTAGAGATTAATCAGAAACTGTGGCTCAACCCACTTTATGTTAAAGTCTTCTAGAGGCATGTAGCTCAAGTTATAGTATACTTTAAATTCATCGGATTCTACAGCCTCGGGTTGAGCCCCCACTACCAACATCTCAACACGTTCTTCAGCATTTATGTTGAAGGATAGCTCTAAACCGTTGTTGTAGACTATTCCGCAAGAAATGTTTTTTAAATAGACGATGCCGAGGAGGCTTCCGTTCACCATTATGGGGGCCGCAGGAACGTTGATTTCCACCACATCTGCTTCACCTTCGTAGAAAAGGTATCCGTCTTGGTACACCCCTTTAGCCGATCCCTGTAGATTCTGGGGGGAAGCCACGGTGCT
Organism: Thermoprotei archaeon; assembly: GCA_003650675.1. GTDB lineage: Archaea > Thermoproteota > Thermoprotei > Thermofilales > B20-G17 > B67-G16. The sequence continues at coordinate 24,094 of QMRH01000002.1, forward strand.
TAGGTTTCCCAGGAGGGGCTTGGTTATCTGTATGCTCATATTTAGGGGAATTTTAACCCAACAGACTACTGCTTCCTTTAAACGATAGTTTCCTAAAGGTAATACTAGAAGCCTTTTACCGTACTTGTTTAGCTGAAAGATGTAGGTTCCAGCATCGCCTTCTAAAACTAAGACCATGTAAGGGATATTTGATTCAAAGAGGGCTACTCCCGGCTCACCAAGATCATTGAACTCTAGTGGGGGGATCCTGATCCCGCTAATAACCGTGTTCACCGAGAAGGGTAGAACATAGCCTAACAGAATCCCCCATAGGAGAAAGGTTAGGGCGAGTCTTCTACCGCGTGTGAAAACCGGCGTTAAAGCTCCCACTGTTAGGAAAAGGGGTGATAAGCGTATTGACAGTGAAATTAACTCCTTCACTAGAAGGAGAATAACTAATGCAAAACTATACATTCTAGTAAAAGAGTATAATATCGTTGTTAACGTGTCTGAAGCTAGCTTAATGTAAGGCGTGAAGGTTAAAGTAACATAGGGTTGAAGCGAAGCCAATACCATGAAGAACGTCTCCACATAATATGATGCAAGGATCCCTGATGCGGCGCTACTTATGCGTGCAGCCAGCTTCCCGGAAATGGATTCAACTCTTCTATACGCCTCTTCGAGATCCAGGCTGATGAAGGGTACTCCTACGATCCTGGAGACCCACCATGGATTCAATAGCTGGATGAAAACCAGCGACGCTAAGATGGAGAGTGTTGTTTTAGTAAAACTCTCTAACGCATTTCTTCTTCGACCTTCAAGCCACCGTAACACTATTACAGAATATTCTAGGACAACTACAATTACGATAAACCTTACGAGAAGGTCTCTCAGACTCATGGTTTTCTATTATTCCCTGATCCCTTCCTTGAACATGTTTCTCGGCAGCTCTAGCCCATCCTCTTCTTCAAGATTCTCCTGAATCCATTTGAAGAAAAATTGTATTGATGTGGGTTTACCCGACATCCTCTTCTTCACCTTACACTCGAGCCTGGAAAGCCTCTTCTCCTCCTTCAATATTCTCTTGAAAGATTTCTTACCGCCTTTTCTGGAAAAAAGTTTCATGGAGGAACCACCCTCAACGTAACTTCCATACCCTTCTTCTGAACCTCCACCAGTAGGAACCCTTCTAGCCTGACTGCCTCTCGTACCTTAATGGGTAAGGTAAGTGCATGTCCCTCCTCCCCTACTGTCCCATTGAAATACAGGGTTTGCCAGAAACCTAACGGTTTCCTTAAGATGATCAGCCCGTCTCCGACAACTACAGGTTTGCTAACCTGTAGGGGGATCCTGTTGAAGTATCTTCTAGAAAGATTAGCTGTTAAAATCTCTCTTACGAGGATGTTTAGATCCACGTCTTCTACCCACTTTAGGGATGGAAGTAGGCTTAATAGCATAGGGATAGAGGACAAGATAGTCAACGTTATTATGAGATACTCTAATTCCATCACGGGTTCACCTGAAACCTTATCCCATACTCGTCTTCAAGGATGTAGGGTATCGACGGAACAGCAACGATCCACGTGTATTCCCCTGTCCTCCATATCCCCGCAACTCCCTGTGGATCCCTAATTTGGGGGCTTAGCCTAACAACGCCCCATACTCCACGGTATTCATGGAAAAAGGTCAAGGTGACATTGCGGTATACTCCGCCTTTTTCCCGCCAAATAAATGGCTTAGACACTGATATGACACTCCAAATTATCTTAAGACTGGGCGAAGAATATTTGTTTTTAAAGGATATTTGGTAGAATCCCTTACCTTTGCTAAACTCCACTTCGACTTCAGGTATCCAGGTGTAATTCCGAGCAACATCCAAGATCCTTTGTATCTCGTCCGCCGGGTTTATGGATCCTTCTGTCTTAAGGTAGTTTGCTAAGACTACTCTAGCTATATGAAGCAGTTGCACATCATCCAAGTAGTCGTAGAGGAATACTACCGAGGGTTTAATCACCCTTACGACCGCTACGGCATCTATGAGAAGCATCCCGAATATGATTACTGCTAAAAGGAGAATCTGCCCTCTAGATTTTAACACCATATTCTATCACCGTTACCACCGGGGTGGAGTCCCTGTACTCTATCTTGACGAAAACCCATCCCACTCCAGCTCTAGACCCGTAAACAAGGGTTCCGTTCAACGATAAGTACGTTAACTCCTCTCCAAGCACTCGAAGAAGCTGCCGGAGCAATGCATCTTTATCCCAGTCGTCTTTTAAGAGGAAGAGCCAGGCTAAAACCCTGTTTGCGGTATTTTGATAAGCCAAGGCTTTTTCGGTTAAAAGTAAGGTTGAATAGAGGTTGCCTGCTAGTACGGTGAAGGCTAAGCATATTCCAAGAGCTTCAATGATCCTCATATACAACCCCTCCCGGTCCAATTAGGGCCACTTTAGTGGTGTTGGCTAAGTGAATCACCTTTTTCAGTTCTTCAAGCTCCTTGGATAGGGTTAAGGTAGAGTAGGATAACGCCGAATAGTATACTGTATATCCAAGTGACACTATAAGAATGAGGAAAATTACCGACGTTAAGGCGAAGATTGCTTCGTCTAACATTATATTTTCACCTCTATTACATATATTTCAAATATACCGTTGAAGCGATACTCCCCGAAGACGGTTTCTATAGTAGGGTTCATCAATGTTATTTGATAACGGATCAAGGTATAGGGATAGAAGACCGTTAAAGTATTCTTTGAGGCATTGACGTAAAAAATTATCAACCTGTCTCCCTGCTGTTTAACAAGTATGCGAGAGTATATTAACACGTGGAATCTGCCTTCGATAATCCATTTCAAGCCCCATAGACCTTCAGTATCATTGGAGTAGACGGCGGAGACCAACCAATCCCATTCAATTAAAGTAGCTTTTAAAGGTATACCTGAAATAAGGATGAAGGTTTCCTTAACCGTTAAATCAGCCTCCCTGGGGAGCCTAAAGGGTTTAAACCTCTCCAGGATTTCATGCACCCTTACCACGGTTTCTGGATCAACTGGAGTCAGAACAGTATTTGATTCTAGAACCTTCAGTTGCACTAGGAAAATTGACGAGGTCAAGCTAACGACGAGAAGGATAAACAGATAAGTGAATGCCTTCATCTCCTACTCCTCACCCTTCTCTAAATTCCTGAATTCAAAGGGGAAGGGACAGTAGATCACGTTCCGCGATTCCATAGGTAGATAGATGAGCTTAAGGCCTTCAAGTAGGCTGGTCAAGTCCACGTAAACCCTGTATACTGTAGCGTTAAGATACTCTGTGAAAACGACATCACCGTAGACTACTGTCAGGTTGCCTGGCGGGTGGAAAGAGGCTCCTAAAGCATTTACTTTAAAGTCCACGAACTCTTCAGCTAATTGAACTATTTCAATACCTATTGGAATCAACGGTAGATCCTTAGCGAAGGGTAGTGGGGAACCGTCAGGCCAATTCAATTCAACCTTAATCCTTGCGCCTCCCTCCCTAACGACTTGATACAGCTTCGATAAAGGTATGTTTACATTGGCTACACCCCTTCTCATCGTCGACTTAATTTTTTCTGTACCCAGCTCCACGGTTGCAAGCAGATTCGCATTTAAGGACCTGTTTTGCAGTAGAGGATTAGTATAACTGGCTATTATACGTAGTTGAACAGAGGCGATATTATAGGTGGCTTCAACCCCTATGGATAGCCCCGATGGATACACTTTCAAAAGCCGTGTACCGTTAACCAGTAAATAGAAGAATCCATCTAATTGACCCGTATCGGAAGACGAAAACACTAAGCCAGCTAAACCATCCTCCAGCGAAGGAAGGGTAAGCGGCTTCTTTAAGTCTACAGTAAACGGTAGTTGTCTCGATGCCCCATTGTTAAACACTGCTAGAATAGACTTCCTGAAGGAATGTGGTTCAACGTCTATGTAAAGTGTACCTGCATAAAGATGTAAACCCGTTATCCACTGCTGTGGTATAACAGCCTTTTCCTGAACCCCATACATGAGCTTAAGCAGGGAAGTGGAGTTATTGGGAACAGTTACTTTAAATAAGGTAAAGTAGCCAGATGGATACTCCTTTAGGTTGCCTGCCCCCTCTAGAATACATCCTGTTAAGGGGCTTCCATCGACATATACTTCGAGCCTAGAAAAAACTATTTTAACCCTCTTCTCTGAGCTTAAAACTAGTCTCCAGAGGCCTTCAGGAACCTTTAGAAATACATCACCTTGATCTGAGCTAAGTACCGTCGCTAGGATAAATCTACCATCGTCAGATAAAAGGCCTACCTCCAGTCCTGAAAGCTTAACTCCCTGGTAACTTAGTTTAGCTGAACCCGATTTCAAATAATTCCTTGCAATTATTCGGCTACCCTTAGACAGGAAGTCTATTCTAAGGCGACCCGCATAACTGCGAAGTACTACGTTTCCGGCAGTCTCCCATAGGGTAGCATCGAGTAAATTCAACGGTTTACCGTCGAAGATGAAGACCGGTACACGTATGAAAGCCTCGAAAAGAGAGTTTTCGAGACTGCGATAAACTATGGTAAAAGGGGTGTAATCCACCTTTTCCTCCGGCTGGAAGGATGTTGTGAATGATAAAGGTATTGAGACCTCTTTTCCACCTTCAAGAGCGACTATTCCAAGCGTACTTTGATAGAGGTAGTACAATGCCTTTATCCTTGAAATCTCCTTATTGGAAGCAAATTCAATTGACCTATTGTAAACCCTATTCTGGGTGCCTTTTCTCGTCTCGAAAATCCATGAATCGAAAAGGAAACCTCTCCATGAGGGGGGTGCTGTGAAATTGGCCTTTGTAAAATCAGTATTAAGTATAAACGGAGTATTTTCCTCTCCTTCCTTGATGGTTGAACCTGAGAACACCCTGTATTTTATTGGAACACCGCCCATTAAATCCAAGTTGCTTTCTACAACTAGGCCTCCGCTTCCAGTAGATGATGGAAGTCCCTTCTCTTGGTATGTTATGAATAACGTAGCTCTGTAGAGTAGCCCACCTGCATTTAACAGCCCTTCTTGCTCGTTTTCAATGCCCACAACGACAGACACGTATTCTATTGAACAGTAATCCAGTTCGAGTAGCAATTCCTCACAATCCTCTAATGTTTCTTCGAAGAGAGTAAAGTTTTGTTCCAAGTGTATTAGGGTGGAAGGCTGAGTCAAATAAAGATATTTTTCCATCGCATAAACCCTTTTTACCGTGAATTCCTCCTCATTTACATCTAAGGAAGAACCAGTCACATCGATTTTCATTTTAGAGTAAAGTAGATTTATCGTGTAGAGTGCTTCGACGCGGAGGTGAACTACCAGGCCACCGGATCCCCCAGTATATATTTCCGTTATATCTTTTAGCTCGAAAACCAGGTTCCCTGTTAAAGATACTTTTTTCACATTACTTCCGAGAACCCTTATTTCACCGTGGAAAACCCTTCCACTCTGGTTTAAAGTAATATCGTTGTAGGTTATTTTTATAGGTGACTCATACCCCACTACATCGATTAAAGCATTGTTGACCGTTGTATAGGCGAGCCACCCCTGTAGAAGAAACGTATATAATAGGAGCATTACTGTTTTCCAAAGATACTTGCTGTCCCTTTCTGATCTCTCCACCAGACACACCTAAAGGGAATTTAACTCTTCCCATATCTAAGTTTATTTTCATATTTCTCACTTTTTATAAACTTTCACCAAACATTATTAAATCATATTTACATAGACTCCCCATTAAATGTAAAAATTTACCTTTTCATGTAGAGTAAGAAGATGGAAGTTAATGCGGTATGTTGCATGCTTTACTAGTGGAACAAAAGGAGGGACAGGGAAGTCTATGTTAAGTCTACTTCTGACGCTTTCACTAGCCTATGTGAAGGGGAGGGTTCTTTTAGTAGATATGGGTGGTGCGGCAAGAAAAATGCTTGCCACGCTCGAACCACCCTATCTTTCAGATGTAATGATTAATAGGGTTTCTTGGAGGGAGGCGGTATTAGAAGTGGAGGTGGAGTCTACGGTTTTTCACCTCATACCACGAGGCCACCGTATTGAACAACTGAGACTCGAGTGGCTAGATGAGGCGAAGAGTTATTTTGAAAACATTTTAATAGATATGCCTGCATACCAGTCCCCCATCTTCGACAAGGTTATCGACTCGTCAGATGTATGCATACTGGTTGCGGAGCCGGGAGCTGTAAGCGAAGTGGTTTCATCTTATAGGGGTGAAAGCTACCTTATCGTTGTTTTAAATAAGTATAAGCCACACTTCATTGAAGATAAAATTTACCTAGAAAACACCTTTGGAGAGGAAAACGTCTATGTCTTGCCCTTCGACCCCGCCCTCTCCTGCCTCAATCCAAGGTATTTCACACAGGCATTATCGTATGTTTCAAAGGATTTCATGAAAAGCTTCAAGAGGCTTCTCTCAAGGATGTTAAACCCCTACGAGAGGTGATCGCATGAGCATAAAGGTCAGAAGACCTTCTTTAAAGTCTCTCTCGGAGCGGCAGGAATCCACTGAAGCCCCAGGTAATGTTCATGTAAAGCCACCAGAAATCGTTACATTGAGGAAAATACTCGAGGAGCTAGGCCTTGACACCTCTTGGATAAACGAGTTGAGGAAAAGGTACAAGGACATTTGTTTCGAAATAGAGAGGCTTGACAAGGAGCTAGAGGAACGGCGGAGAAAAAGGGAAGAGCTCAGCAAAAAGAAAAAGCTTCTTGAAACCTTGATGGAGGGGCTTCAACTACGATGAACAGGTTTTTTAGATATCTCGATGAAATGAAGGGAAATAGAGAAGTTTTAAGAAGATTTCACTTAAGATTTAAACTTCTCCATAAGCGGGAGAATACACCCTTACTGGAATCCGTTTTACATGACCCGGATTTCATGTATGTGGATTTCTTTAGGGATAGGGGAAGGATATACGCGTTCGGCGAAGAGGAGATACATGTCTGGTGGAGGAATGGGAGCAACCCATGGGGTCCGCTTAGACCTTTAGTTGAAAACAGATTCATCAATGAAATATGGGTTCGAGGGGGAGAAGTATACGTTAATGTAGCCGGTAAGGGTATTTTAAAGGTCGTTTTTCATCCCTCAGCTTCACCGACACTGATAGAAGAAGTTTTCCACAACATTTCAGTCGAGGCAGCAATAAGGGTGGATATGAGGAATCCTATAGGCTTTGGAGAATATAGGGGATGGAGGATACAGCTGAAGCTTCCATACGTATCCGATAACGCTTTCGAAGCAGTGTTAACAAGGATAATACAGGTTCCTAGGTTAACCGCCATCGTGGATAACCTTCTTGCCGCAAGACTGCTAACGTTATCCCTATCCTCCACCGTTGTGATAGTAGGTCCCGCAGGTTCAGGTAAAACGACGCTTCTCAACAGTATTTTAAGCGAAATCCTGAGGGGGTATAAACTTAAGATAAGTGTTATAGAGCATGTCAAGGAGCTTGTTTTACCAGAGACCGCTTTACTTTCTCGAAGTATAGGCGAAGACGTAACGGATTTAATTAGAAAGGCCATTAGATACGAGAGACCCAACATCCTCGTCCTAGGAGAAATGGCTGGAGAGGCTGTAATCTCTTGGATAGAAGCCTCTAAACAAGGGCTTCCAACCTTGACAACATATCATTCACAGAATATTGTTAAGGCTCTGTGTTCCATGCAGGATATAATGAAAGCCAAAACAGGTATAAGCACTCCTATTATAAGGTACATCGACGTCTTCGTGGTTCTGAGAAAAACGCTTAAACCAAGGGTGATTCGGAGAGTTGATGAAGTTTACGTATCTGACGGCCAGAGACTACATCCGATATACATCGAAGACATACACTGTACAGAGGAAAAATTCCTAGAGTTGATTCCAAGAAAATGTATCCTAGGATCAACAGCGAAAGTATACAGTGAAATTAAAAATAAATTTATGGTCAGCTTAAATAACCATAATATTAAAAACATAGATTCAGTAATCACTCTCAAAAAAATCAATTTAAAATAGTTTTTACAAATAAGAGTTGGTGAAAAAATGAATAAAAGAGGGGTTGCCGAGTTAACTTACATCATAGTCTTAATCGCCATGCTCGTCGGTGCAGCTCTAATTTCAAGCTATATACTTGCTTTAACAAAATCTATGACAAACAGGGCTGTTTTAAGGATTGCAGGTGCCTCCGTCGTCGATAACAAACTTTACTTAACAATTCTTAATGACGGAAGCTCCGCTTATACAGGCCCGCTATCCATTTCAGTTAAAGGGTACTCTGTGAGCTCTCTTAATATTCAAGGATCCTCCTCCGGGAGCTCGAGCTCAAACACGGTCAACGTTAATATTCAGCCAGGAGATGGAATAGTAGTCGTCGCCACACTTTCCTCAACCGTATCAGGTAAAAATGTCGTTGAAGGTGCTGTATCGACGAATGTTGCCACCCTAAGTTTTAAGGCGGTGGTTTCGGGCTAAAATGAAGATCCCTCTTTTAATAGTTTTTTATACATCTCCCCTCCCGCCGCTAATAACTCTTCGAAGGCTCAAGGAACTGGGTTTTGATATAAGGCTCGACCACGAGTTAACTAATGTGATAAAGGAGGCTCAGTTAACTGGCTCCAAGGAGCCCATACGCAGGCTTCTTGAAAACGAAATCGATAGACTTGACGCCCGCATTGAAACAGCCGACTATGCGTTAACTCAGATCTACTCCCTGGTTTCAACAACCTTGATTATCGTGCCTTTAATGGTTTTTTCGATATCTCTTTTCACGGCGCCTAGGTTGATTTTGCCTTCCTCCATATTTTTCTCGGCTGTTTCGGCGCTTCTCGGTGTAGCATCGTCAACGAGGCTTATACCACGTGAGATGCGTGAAGAGAACCCGCCACCAATATATTATGCTCCGTTAACACTATCCCTATTTTCTCTTTTGTCCTGGGATTTGGGAATCCTGGTGGCAACCCTCATATCCGCCGTATTCTTCTACCGTTTCATCCTGCTCAAGCAGATGCGCCAACGGGAGGGGGAGGGGCTTTTCAACAGGATTATGAATTACGCCTTTAACCCGAGTTTTGCCCTAAGGGAATCTGGAGTAAAATTGAGTGACCTTGCTTCAAGACGTTTCCCTGAGTTTTATCGGCTTATATTTTCAACAGTTAGTTTGTTGATGGTTTTTGGTGGCGGAATTGAAGATTTTAAAAGGCTTGAAGAATATGTATCGAGGTTTCAGAGACTGAAGAGAAGGCTTAGGATAAAGGTTTCTACAATGCTTGTATTTTCCTTGATATCTATGGGTATTCTAGGTTTCGGTTTAGGGTTCATACTCTACTTCAATAAGATTTTTTCTAACGCAGGGTTCATGGGATCCTTCCTCCTTTACACTGTAGATCCCATCGAGATTAAAGCTTCTCTTACAGCCTTCTCCCTCGCTTTATCCCTGGTAACGGCCAGCGTGATGCACGGGAACCCGCTTTATTTCCCCATATACCTTGCGTTCTTCAATGTAGTGGGTTTATTATTCTTCAATGCAACCCCCCTATTAGCCCGGAGTTTTCTAGGTGTATAAGGGATGAGATTAGATATGATTATAGTGGCCTTGGTTGCTGTTACAGCTGTAGGTGAACTCTTACTGATCTACAGTAAAGTTACAAGCATGCGTGTGGAGCAAGATTACGTGAAGGCGTGGCTACAGGCCGAAAAATATGCTTATAACGGTACGCTATCCAACGAAAAATACACGGTTAAGGCGACATTGTTTAATTTAACAAGTAGTGTAGTAATCTTCTACGGTAGGAATATCACACCCCCATACGGCGCCTACACTTTCAGGTTCCTCCCAAACGGAACACTACTCAAAATAGAAGTAAAGAAAGGATGAGTCAACTAATGGAAAGATAAAGCAAACACCTGGAAAATGTTTTGAGTCGCCCATGAAATCTATATTTTACGGGGATCCCTCAACTTTTATTGAAATAGCATGAAGAATTTTGCTACCATAACTGGGAGTTCCATGTTTCAGGGTAAAGAAGAGATTGGAAGATGCTTCAATTTCAAAAATACTATAAAGTTAATGTTACTACTGCGGCTTTCAGTTCAAATCCATTTTAATGTTAAACCTATTCCACCAATCATGGAACTGATGCCTGCAGCTACGGCTGATGCTATAGCGAGACCCGTCACGGAGACCACTAATGGTCCTATAACCGTATACGCCGCTTTAGCCATGAGGTCTGCTGCTATAATCCATTTAACGGGATTGAAGTAGTCTGGTAATCCTGGTGGAGATAGGTCTGGAGGTATATTTAAGGCTATAAGGGGTATTGCTGTTCCATAGACAAGGTATATTGACAGCAACCATCCCCCGAGTCTCCTTAATTTATCTACAGGTGTCAACGTAACACCTAATGAGAGAAGCCAGTCTTTAATGGAGTTCAAGAGATAGGTTAAATACTCTAGGAAAAGGAAGCTGGTTGCAGCCGTACTTAAAACCATGTTACTCCAGAATGTTGCTGCACTGAAAGCCTCCGCAAAACCGGATAAAACAGGCGTAGATGCTATTATACTACGTACTGTACCGGAGTAAAGTACCCAGCCGATACAGTATTCCTTTATCGTCTTAAATCGAGTTGCACTAAGCTCCATTGAATTCCATGCAGACCATATATCCCCTAGCTTACCCTCAGAAACGGATATTATAATCAAATTGGTTGCCCAGAAAATCGTGCCGTTGACGGCTAACATCAGGGGGATTTCAATAGCCTTCTCCACATACATTATAGCGTTGCCTCGTTGCCCTACGCTCCAAAGAACGATAGCATATGAAATATAGACCACCGCCGCAACCACAGGTATCAAGAGAGCATATATCACCCAGCTAACCCCCCAGTGCACTTAAGAGTATCCTAAAGCCTTCATCCAGCATCTGTCTAAGCATCGGCGCAACATCCTCCACCTCGGGTATACCTATGTTTGCTAAAACCTGAACTATCAGGAAAACTATGGGTATAGCGGCCAGGCTTTCAGCGGCTCTTACAAAGGAGCGTATAGCACTCATCCTCCCGAAGCTTCCACCCAGAACCCAGTTTAAAATACCGTTTACAACTAGAAATATGAAGCCAAGCACCCCTACCGCAAAGGATAGGGCTAGAAGTGTACATGCGATCGCCTTAAATGGTCCAAGTAGCCGCGACAAAATCTGCTCAGGCGAGTAGGGTTCTCCATGTACATAACGACCAATCGACAGTGCTGTAAAGATTACGTATAATATAATTTTTATGAATAATCCCCTATTCATGGTTGATCGCTATTATTAGAGGATAGAGAAAACTATGTTTTGCTGTGAGAGTATAAAGAAACTAAGACACCTGTATGAAAGTTTCTTAATTACTTCGACTTTAAGAGCATGTAAACTATTACCAAAATAACTGCTAGACCTGTAAAGGCTCCGGCAATGGCCAATATAGTGTAAATGTTGAAGCCTTCACCTTCATCTGTAGGCGTCTCCGTTGACTGGGAAACGTTTTCAGAGCCGTAATAGTATTTCCTAACCAGTTTCATGAATTTATCCCAGTCAAATGTCGATCCCGGGTCACTGTGATGACTTTTCCCTCCACCTAGACGGGGGTTATTGGGGTCGGGAACCTGGTTGTGTCCTATTATACCGGTGCTTGATTCAGGGTTGGCTGGTGCCACACCCTTCGGATGGACTGGCTCAATCTTATATTTTTTAGCAAGCCAGGCTACAAGCTTAGCCAGTGCATCGTACATGCTGTCGGGCCATCGCGTTACCCCAACATATCCCTCTATCTCTATTCCTATTGAATGGGTGTTATAGGCCCAGTTGCCTGCATGCCATGCCACATCCTTGTCCCTTACCATCTGTGTTATCTCGCTTCCATCCATCTTAACAACGTAGTGGGCGCTGACCTTTGCCTGAGGGTTCTTAAACCAGGAGATCGTCCCAGAATAACTGCCTTCAGCTACATGTATTATAATCCATCTTATATCGTAGGTTTCTTCCCTATTGGATGTAGTATAGTTGTTTTTGTACGCTGGGTTCCAGACGGCTTGAGGATAATCCGGCTGACCTGAAACCATAAATGTACCCACTAAAAATACTAGTAGAAGAAACTTAAATAGGGTTTTTCCGGTAACCGCCCTTAGCCACATAACCTTGCCCTAATACTATAAGGTATAAAATTTTTAAATATAGCTACTTTTCAAATTTATTGAATAAAACAGCCTATTAAATCTAAAATATTATATAAATAAATAGGTATTAGTATTTATTACGTGAGATTTTGCTGTACCCTAACATCATACTTGTGGCTCTCGGCGGCAACGCCCTCGTAAGAAAAGGTGAAAGAGGTAGGTTCAACGAGCAAGTAGCAAACCTATCTAAAATAGCCTCTCATCTAGTGGATTTATCTAGAAGATACATCCTTGTAGTAACCCACGGGAACGGTCCACAAGTTGGAGCCCTATATTTACAGCAGGAAACGGTTAAGGATGTTCCTCCGATGCCACTCCACGCCTGCGTCGCCATGACTCAGTCTCTCATAGGCTACATGATCCAAGAAGCCCTAAACGATATAGACCCCTCCCTCAGCATCGCAGTATGTACGACAAGGGTTCTAGTAGACCCCAGCGACCCTGCCTTCAAGAAACCTAGCAAGCCTATAGGACCCTACTATTCCCGCGAGGAAGCCGAAGAACTACAAAGGAAAAGAGGATGGGTCTTCGTGGAGATACCTGGCAGAGGGTTCAGAAGGGTTGTACCTTCACCTAAGCCACTTAAAATAGTCGACCTACCTGTAGTAAAATCGCTTTTAGGTAAAGTTGATGTGATAGTGGCTGGTGGCGGAGGAGGAATCCCAGTAATACGCTATGGCAACGGTTTTAAGGGCGTCGACGCAGTAATAGATAAAGATCATCTTTCATCACTTCTAGCAGTAGAGCTCAATGCAGAACTGTTAGCCATCTTAACAGACGTGGATGGAGTATACCTTGATTACGGTAAACCTTCTCAAAGGCTTCTAAAGAAATTGACCGTCGACGAAGCAGAAAAACTGCTGGATAGAGGCGTTTTCCCGCCAGGATCCATGGGACCAAAGGTGGAAGCCGCAGTAAAATTCGTCCTAAAAACAGGTAGACCCGCGGTCATCGGTAACCTAAAGAACTTGAAGGATGTGGTTAAACTTAAGAAAGGCACCATCATAGAACCCTAAAGAGGTTTGAGGTTTATACCCAGCAATCTCAAAAAGAAAGAAGATGGATATTAACCTACTAACATGGATACTTCTGGAAATTGAGCTTATCATGAGAATATAGCTAGATTCTTAAATGAAGTTCAGAAGGCAAATCTACTACATAAATGGTGGTAGCTTACTATGCCGTTTGACCTACGTTCCCGATAATTTTATATTTATCTGAAAGAAGAGTAATTTCGGTAATAAAATATTGTCTGAAATTATCCTTAAAGTCGGAAAAAGAGGAGAAATATATACTAGCAAGGAAATAAGAATGAAAACCGGTATCAGGGAGGGAGGTAGAGTTAAAGCAACAGTTGAGGATGGAAAACTCATAATAGAACCTATTCCCACAATAGAGGAGAGAATTCAATGTTTTGTAGTTGAACTAGATCCTGAGGAAGCCGAGAAACTGAGCGAGGAAGCCCAGAAAGAGGAAGGTATATATGGATAAACTACTCCTTGACACCACTTATCTTCTACCAATATTCGGCGTCAGGGTAAAGCTTAAAGACTACGAAGCTTTTTTCCCTAGATTACTCACCGAGTACACGGTCATGTATAATCCCATATCTATAGTAGAGTCAAAATGGATAGTGATAAAGCTATGTAAAAGATATCCCTCGAAAAAATCACTATTACTTAAAACATATAGGCTTGGGTTAACGGCTTTACTAAATAGTACACAGCTAAAACAGACGGCCCTAACCAGCCCCGAAGTAGAGGAAATAGCCGATAAACTTCTATCAGAAGCCGAACTGAAAGACTACTTTGATAGAATAATCTATGCAACCGCCGTCCTCCAAAAGTCAATATTATTAACCGAAGATAAGGAACTTGAGAAAATTGTTCAAACAAACATACCTAAACCAAAAAAGGTAATGTCATGGAATAACGTAATCCGATCAATGGGATCCAGCGTTTAAAGCATACGGGAAAACACGGTTTCCTAAAAGCTTTTGCGGTATTAGAAAGGTTTATATGTCCTGTTGTTGGGTGATTTTACGGTGAAAAAGTTGTCAGATAAGGTTGCTGTAGAAATTTCTAAGGAGCTTTTTGAGAAAGCTGAAAAATTCGTTAAGGAGAGTGGTGGAGAATTTAAGAGTGTGGAGGAACTTGTGGAATTCGTCTTGAAGGAGGTTTTGGAGGAAGAGGAAGGTTCAGGGGAGAGTGTTTACAGCAAGGAAGAGGAAGAGGAGATCAAGAAGAGGCTTAGAGCCTTAGGCTACCTTTAAGGGGTTCATATATGAGAGTTTTTGTACTTGGTATTGATAGCGCTGAACCCGATCTAGTTTTCAGGGAGTGGGGTGAAAAACTACCAGCAATTAAATCCCTGAGAAGTGAAGGTGCCTGGGGCAGAATTTCAAGTACAATTCCACCTATAACGTGCCCTGCCTGGCCCTCCGCCTTCTCGGGTTTTAATCCAGGACACTTCGGCCTATATGATCTACGCTACAGGAGGCCTGGAACATACACTGACTTCGGCATAGTAAACAGCAGGGTTATCAAGGTCCCTAGAATCTGGGATATACTGTCCCGCAGAGGACTTAAAAGCGGTGTCGTCTTTGTACCCACCACCTATCCTCCCTCTAGGATCAACGGTTTCATGGTCTCGTCCTTCCTCACACCCACGGTTGAAAGCCAGTTCACCCACCCTCCTAGCTTAAAGAAACTGGTTTTAGATGCGGTAGGCGGACCAGAAAACTATATTATAGATGTCTACGATTACAGGAGAAAGGATCCAAAACAGCTCTACGAGGAACTTAAAAGAAAGACAGAACACGACTTCAAGGTCATTAGAAAGCTTCTTAAAACTCAGGGAGAATGGGACCTCTTTGTAGCTGTAATAATGACCGTGGATAGGGCTCAACATACATTATGGAAGTTCTTTGACAGGGACCATCCAAGATATGTGGATGATCCAGAGTTGAGGGACGGCCTACTCGACCTATACGTCCAAATAGACAGAGAACTGGAGAAAACCCTTGAACTTATCCCAAAAGATACTGCAGTTATAGTGGTTTCAGATCACGGTGCCAAGAGAATGTTCTACAGGATAAACGTAAATGAGGCCTTAATGTCCGAGGGATTCCTGAAATTAAAGGAGAAACCTAAGGAGCCTATAGGCCTAGCAGATGCCGATAAAAGGGGTTTAATAGATTGGGAACACACCCAGGCCTTCGCCTTAGGTGCCTATATCGGACAGGTTTTCATAAACCTTGAGGGTAGAGAACCTAAGGGAGCCGTCGAGAAAAACGAGTACATTGAGGTTAGAAAGGAGGTTGCAGACTTCCTGAAAAACATTAGGGGGCCTAACGGCGAGAAACTTGATAACCGCGTCTTCGTAAGAGAAGAAGCTTATAGAGGTGAAAACATTGATAGAATGCCGGATATAACAGTATACTTCGATAACCTCCATTACGGTGCTAATGAAGCCCTAGGATTGGGTTCACTTTACAGCCTTGAAACAGTCAAGGGACCGGATGATAGCAACCATGGAGAATACGGAATCTTCGTGTTAAGAGACCCCGAAGGGAGAGTCAAGGGAGAGATTAAGGGCCTAAAAATGGAGGATCTAGCGCCCACAATACTAAAGCTTCTAGAAATCCCAGCACCCTCCGGAATAGAGGGTAAAAGCATCTTCTAAACAATCACTATCCACAAGCATTTTTTAAACCTTTTGAGAAGTAGTTTCCTCAAAAGTACCTGGACATTATTGCAGCGGTATAATATTTTGGATTAGGGGAGATACCCTAGTGCACGGAGCCTTCTTTCAACCTCCTTCGACTCCAAGTCTGGAAGGTTCTTTCTTATAAGGAAGATAATGTACTCGGTTGGGCTCCTATACCCCGAGTCTTCAAGCGCCTTTGCAAGTCGCTCGTACAATGGTCTAGGTATAGGGATATTGACATACTCTCTTTTACGTCCTTTCCTTGTTTTCTCCATCAAAATCCCCTAAATTATATTAGCTTTAGCTCTGATAAAACTTCCTTTAAAACAGTTTTAAATCCACAAAGTGGAAAACAAGAATATATTTGGTTTAACATTGCATTTCGAATTCCTTATATTTCGGGAATTGCTGCACTTAAAACTTTTTTAATGCCTAGTATGACTTCATTTATTGGGTCTTTCAGGGATTTAACGGTTTCCTCGGCGTCGCTGTATTCTATATCCTCCTTGGCTAGTAGCGAGTCTTGCCCAGCCGTCAACATGCCTGCTTTATCAAGAAGTATCGTGATAGCCTTCTCCTTAAGCTCCGAAGGTATTTCAGCGTCGAGGAGAATCTTCTGAAGGAGCGCTACTTTTTCGTCTATACTTTTAATGAAACAGTTGTAGATCTCTAGTGGATCGCGGGATTTAGCGTTAATGCGTTTAAACAGGTCTTCCGGCATATTGAAGGCTGCTTCAACGTAATTTTCTTTAGCCTTTTTAACGTAAATTACGCTTAACCCTCTTAAAACCAGAATCTCCTTTAAGATGGTCTCTATTCTAGCCGTTAAAGTCTCTACCATTTGGCGAAGTCTATCCCTCTCTTTTCTCTTCTCGATGTAACCGTCGGCAATCTCCTTAAGCCTGTTAAAGTACTCTATCTGAGTCGCGTCAGTTACTTGGAAGACTCTATCATGGTATTTCACTGTATAGTTACTTGCGTCGAAGACTGCGTTCAAAGCAAAGTTCTTTAAGTCGACTTGCTCCAATAGTTTAGAGGAGAAGAAAGACTTCGAAAATATTTTCAACGTCTTCTCGTCGAATTCTAGAATGTATTTCTTTCCGCCTGAAACAACCTTAAGCTTCATGCCTTCTCAACCCCAGGATTTCCAGTGTGCTTAAAGCTGGCTTCGGGTCGGATACTATCTTCTCCACCATCCTACAGCTGGATGAGAGATGCCCATACCAATTGTCGGATAAACGTGTGGTAGCCATAAGCAGGACCATGAGCTCCCTATCCTTACTGTCGCCGTAAATTACATCGGCGTCCACAAGGTTGCTGAACTTTGTAAGCCAGAGACGAAACTCGTGCTCGGTGGTTGCAGGCTCCTCCTCGAATCCCGTACCGTCCAAATATAATATAACGTAGTTGACGTCCTCTCTATCATATTTTAGTAAGCTGTTTTCCTCAGCGATATTCAACGCCCCCTGTAGTCCAGTAAACATGCTTGCATGAACATTGTACATGATCGACGGAGATATTATCTTGGATTTAAGGGAACTTATTTTCCTAATTCTCTCTGTTCCAAGGATGGGGAATAGGCTTTCTATCAAGTCTCCTAAAACTTCGGCTGGTTGTTTTATTATACCCTTGTCGATGAACATTAATTCATTCCAGAGAAGCTCATAATCCAGCAAAATTATCGATCTACTTTTTGTTAGTCCAGGGTGGATGCCTTTAAGGGCCTCGAACACCCGTAGTGGAGGCTCCCCCTTAGGCGGCACTATGGTTATAAATGCGTCTATACTGTTATCCCACTCTGAGACAACCTTATTTAATGTATGGAATAAGCGATCCTCAGCCCTGCCCGCTATAAACAGCTGGGTGACGTGTTTAACACCTAGACTTTGTAGCCACTTCTCAATAACCCCTCTTCCCTCCCCCTCCAAGTCCCTAGTATGTAAAGTTAGATTCGGGGCGTCAAGCCGTGTGGCGTCCCCTTCATTCAAGTATACCGTAAATCGGCCACGTTTAGCGAAGCCTAGGTTGATTGCTATAGCCAGCCGGTTCGGCAAGTTTATCTCTATTCTAGGAATCTTGAATGCATCTGTAAGTCTAGAGCTCACATTAGACCACCTCTCTCCTCCTAACTATCATCCCCGATGAATCGAAAGTGTATTCTAGGTTTTTAAGTGTAAATAATTTCACGAAGAAGCGAGAGTATTCTTCTCTTAAAGGTATATCCTCTAGGTGAACGCGCTTTTTCTTTTCTAAAAGTTTCTTAACGTACCTCTCCACCTGGGGAAACACGCTTGCGGCCTTTATGAGAACCTTGTCCCTCTCCATCGCTTCAAGCAACTTTTTCCTAAGCTCAGTATATTCTCTTGCTAGACGGTATAAGTCCTCCCCTGACCTCCAGGATCTCAAGCGTTTTTCAAGCCTCCCCATGGCCTCAATGTACGCCGACGATTCTGTCCTTATAAGTGAGGGGTCTATGCCCGATTCCTTAACCAAAGTGTAGACCAGGTTGTTGAACCCTTCAATCCTCTTCCTATATTCACTTAACTCGCCTGCAAGTTTTTCAACGGCCTCGTCCAATACCTTGATGAACAAATCTGCGTTCAACACGTTTTTAAACTTTTCTTCAACTTCCATCCCGAAAACACCTGCTATTTTCCCGCACATCTCCCTGTACCTCTCGCTGAACGTTGCATGTAAACCCAAGAGACTCCTTCTGACAAAGAGGTCGAGTATCATGTAGTCCCTCTTAAAGCTCTCTTTGTTTGGAACGGTGTAAATTTCCTCCACCTCGGGGATAAGCTTGCTTAAAGCCTCTATGACCCTACTATATTTTTCAAGAACAATGTCCACTAGGTTCAGGAAAAGCTGTCTAGCATAATTATACGTTTTTATGGTTTCCTCAAACCCCATATCCTCCAACTTCACTTCAATAGGTTTCATCTTCTCTAGTTGTTCATGCTCATAACCCAGCCGTCTGAGCTGAGTTAAGACCATGTTGTAGATGTCTAGCAGGGTTTTTGTCTTAGATCTTATTTCAAGTTCAAGTGTTCTGGAGCGTCTTTCGATCTCCCCACTTAATGCCCTAATCTTCTTTATGCTATCCTTCAAATCATTGATGCTTGAGCTACGTAGAGCAGCGGCAACCATGTTTTCGGCACCCTCGTAAAGCTTGTCTACCACTATTTTTTCGGGTACGTCGAGACCTGTTTCCGCTTTCAGACGCTTGTACTTGAGGGTGAAAAGATCGTATTTATCTATAAGGCTCTCATGAACCTCTCTAAGCCTTTTCTTGAGCTGGTCAAGCTGCGTTATACGGTATTCGAGGTAATCTCTTATAGAAATAACGCTACCTAACCCAAGGACAAAAAGTATGGAGTATAATCCGGCAGTCCCCTCCAATGTGATGTCGGTTCTGTACATTAAGGGGTCTTTCATGGAATTTATAAGCCATATGGTTAGTGCCGTTAAAACGGTTACTGAGATTATGGTTGAAAGTAGCCTAAAGGGTGGGAACTTTTTCTCTAAGAGACCTATAAACCTCCTGTTGATAAAGTCGCTGTATATTAGGAACATGCCTATGGCGAGTATAACTCCTATCGAAACGCTTATCATCACCATTAGTATGAAGTGTATCACGATGTAGTTTAATAGGGAGAAGTTTAGGCCCCCAAGTATAATGTTAATCCATTCCCTAAGCCGAGAAAACGAAAACAGTGTTCTTGCATCCATTTTCACCCCGATTTTATCAAGGAATTCATTTAGCCCCGCTACAACGTTGTTCATGGGTCCCGTTTTCCCAGATGCTCCGCTAGTGAATTTGATTATGAAGTCCCATATATTACTGACTGGAGGTACCAAATCTATGGGTAGCTTTAGCGGGCTACCTTTACCGAGTATATCCGAGTAGCCTCCATAGATATTGGTGTATGGCACCGTTAAAATGGAGTACGAGGGTAAAACTTCACTCCCCATAAACGAAGACTGGTAAACAATGTTAGCTAAGTTCATGGCCAATACGAACGGAGTGTAAATGGCTAGGAAGAGCAAGACCACCGAGGTGGCTGTCTTAGCATCTATGCGTTCCAAAGCTATAGTTAATATTATTAATGGTATCGAAAACACAAAGAAGGTGGGGTGAAGTGTAAGGGCGGCGGAGAGAAAGACTATGAACTTGATGGTTGGCTTTACCGTGAAGGAGGAGACTATAAGGTAGAGTATTGTTAGAAAAGAGATGTTCATGAATATTAGGAGATCCAGTCCCCTATATACGTAGAAGATGTTAAGTAACAGTGCCAAGTAGGATAATATATAGAAGATTTTGAAGCCTAAATCCATCTTGCCTTGGAAACTTAACAGTGCTATAAGAAGAGAAATTATGGATGGGATTATGTAGTTTCCACCTACAGGTAGAAGCGGGAAGATGTACAGGAAGCCTAGTGAAGAAACAAAAGCTATTATACTGTTGATGCTTCTGTTTATTCTGTCCAGCAGAAGTTTCTCGGTGGATGGAGTCTCCGCCAAAATCACACCTCCATCGCGGTTTTTGAGCGGGTTTTCTCGGCCTCTGTATACAATTTTACGGCGTCAACACCCTGCTCAAGGAGAAAGGACATGAACATCGTTCTATCGATCACCTGGTAGGCGTTGAACCTTATTGTATCGTATATTTCCAGGTGCTCTGGCTTAGCCTTAGCACATATTATCAGGAACTCTATTGTCCACGGATCCACGGGCTCGATAGGTCTTATATTTATAGCTATACCCGCCTCCACAAGCGCGTAGATCGCCAGGGAGTTTCTCAGGCTTTCCTCTAGATCCTTATCCCATATTATTGGCGTGGCTACTATAGCCCATATTACATCGCTCCTATAGTTGTCTTTAAGCCCGAAAAATCCCGGGACGGAGAACGTTTTCATATGGCTTTTAAGGATGTCTCTTAGCCGCGCCATGTTTATTATGTTTTTTACTTCGGATGGGTCTCTGAGCTTCTCCTCTTCCTCCCTCATTATGACACCAAGTATCCTTAGCCTCTCCTCCTCTGTTAACTCGATAACCCTTTCGAAGAACCTTGTTGATCGGGTGGCCTCACTCATCCTCCTGGTGTATTCAGCATCTATTCTAGCTATGGAATTCAATGTATTCCTATAATCGCTGTTTATCTCAAGGCTTTCAATGATCTTGTCTATAGTCTTAAGCGTGTACTCTATGTCGCTTCTCTTAGAATAGTAGTAGTCGAGCTCCGACTTTATTTTGCTGATCTCTTCTTCGAGATCCGAGATCTCCGCCCGCAATCTCTTCTTCTTGCCGCTGAGGTCTATCCTTATCCTTGAAATCTTCTCCCTTAACTGGTCGATACTTTCTTTCCTCTCCGCCATGCTCCTCTCCAATGCCTCAATGTAAGCTGCGAGAGTATTCTTCCTGTCTTCAAACCTCCTTTTAGCTATAACAAGGGATGTTAAAACAGGGTCTATCATCTTCGCCTCCTTGGTGGGTTCCTCGAGAATCGTTGACACAAGCTTGTAGAGGGCTATTGAAAGCTCTAAAGCCCCCTCAAAGACGTCGCTAACTTCTTTGCTAGTCTTCGCATAAAGTACACGAAGCTCCTCTGCAAGATATCGGGTCCGCAGGTACCTTTGAAGGAAGTTTATAGATATGTCCACTAGCTTCAACAGTGTTAACGTCCTTCCGAGATAAGCCTTCTGCTTCCACGTCAATTCCTTTACAGTTTCCAGTCCAAGACTCAACTCCTTTTCGAATTGCTGAAGCCTGTTACCAAAGTCCTTTGAATAGTTTTTATGTGGTTTTAGAGCATAATCCAGGCACTCCCTATACTTTCTGATGTAGCTGGCTGCCATGGTGTCCTCCTCGAACCTAGTTGCCCTAAGAGGTGTTAACAGAACCTTGGAAATAGCTTGAAGAGTGTTTTCAAATGCTTTAAGGTTTTCGGACAACTCTATATCGAACCTGCCGCCCCTCCTGACGATATCCTCGGCATACTTTTCTAGCTCCACATCTAATCTATTCTCTGTGACATGTGACCGTAGCAGTTCATACAACTCACTGTAGAGTTTGTCCATGATGCTTTTAGCCTGCTCGATTAACTGAATCTTATACTGGAAAAGGTTGTTCATTAAATCGATTTTATTTAGTAGCATTCTTAGAAGCTCTATGTATTCATCTACAGGAAACCTTATCTTCAGGATGCCTGCAACGTTCATAAACGAGTCCCTGAGCTCCGCGCTGGATCCTATGGTGGCCACCATGTCGGCTAAATCGAAGCTTGAAAGGACTTTAATCATCTCGACTATCGCGTCGTCTATATGTCGTTTAGCCTCCTCCAATGTACCCTCCTTAGTGTAGGTGACCGCGGCTTGAAGAGGTATAAATAGTGCTAGGCTAAACGGGTTCCTATACTTTTCGCCGAAACGCTCTATCACCTTACGGTTTATCGTGTGATCGAAGAGACACCGCATCTCCTGGAGCGCCTGGTAGGGTGAAGCACCCTTCGCTAGGGAATCGTCGAGGGTTGCGGGTAGGACGGAGAGGAGGACTAATGGAACCCCGCTTCCCAGTTTCTCCCTTAGATGTCGCCCAATATCAAATACCACTCCGCTCCCGGTTCCGCCTCCGAGACCAAATATGATGTATACTATCGGTGATAAAGGTGAAGAAAGCACCTTGTCTCTGAATTCATTTAGATAGGTGTTTAGTTGACCAAAATGGTAGTAGTTGAGAGCATATACTGCCTTTGCCAGCGCACGTTGTCTCCCGGCACCTCCTGCAAGGGAGGGGATCTTCGTTCTCAAGGTTATCCAGCTTCTATACTTCTCCGTTTTTATTCCCTCTTTAAGAAGATAATCTGGATAAAGGGACATGAAATCGAACAATATGTCTGGGCTAGGGAACTTTATGGTTAAGGCTCTGAGGTAGAGTCTATCTAAAGGTATACCCTTCCTCCTCATCTCCTCTAGAAGCCTGTTATACTCGTCCTTCAACTCCATGATGTCCCCATCTGCTATGTCGATTGCTAGGAAAGCGGGTCTAAAGTCCTCTATGTTGAACAAGAGTTCTTTAAACACGGGTTGCCTAAGAAAGGTTGTCACAACGTTGGCTCCTGTACCGCCCAGCCCTATTATATGAAACTGGGAGTAAAATTTAATACCCTTGCTACTCATCTGATAGACCTCCGAAGTTTTTCGCTTATGGAGGAAAGGTCTCGGGAAAGTCTTTTATCAACCCTCTCTAACGAAGCCTGTAGAGACGCTATATCCCTTAAAGCCGAGTTCACGGTTTCAGTTATATACGACGCCCTACCCTTAGCCCTTAAATAGAGGAGGAGGAAAACCACTGTCGTGGCGGCTAAGACACCGGCAACGCCTATCATAGAGTACATTATAAGCGGGTTTGGCGGTTCGGGAAACTCGTAGTCCTGCAGGACGTCGACTATCCTGGTTGCAAGTTCGGTGAGCCCAAGGCTGTTGAATTCATCTGCTATCGCCAAAAGAGAGGAAATTAGATCCTCGTATGCCTCCGGTGCAGAAGACTTTATTTCGGTAACCTTCTTTTCAAATTCATAGATTTTACTAGGGAAAAGCTTGTACTTGATCTGGCCGACGACATTATCCTCTAAAACCACAGTAACCAGCCTGAAATCCGATTTAACTGTATATATTTTAAGGACCTTATTGGTGGGCGTTAAAACGGTAAAAATGACGTTGTTTTCTGCGGGAATCTTAAATTTGACACGTATAACTAAGTCTCCCTTCACAACCCTAAAGGTTATCTTCCTATTGGTTAACTCCTTTCTAGTCCTGTTGTCAATACCAGGGTATCCGCTTGTACTGATCTCCCAGAAGGGGGTTGTAGGGGTAACGGGTTGAGCCTCGTCAGCTATTTTAATGTAGAACCTTTTATCGGGGATCGATATAGGGACACTTATAGATATTTCCAAAACATATTCTGTATCAACGAAGATAACGTCCCCTATCGGTTTATTAGCTCCCACGAAATCAAAGGACTTTATCCAGTTCTCTTGTGCTAGAACAGTGCTGGAGGAAAGGATAAATAGGACAAATGTCGTGAACCCTAGGAGAAATGTTTTACTTTTCGGAAGCATAATTCACCCTCCAAATATAGTATTGTAAAATATTGCTTCACCGTAAAATATAACGTTTACTCATATTACATGCTTCTGGTGCAAATAAGCAATTACACCTCACACTAGACGCTTAAAAATCCAAGTGTTCTAATAACGATAAAAACCTGTTTTCTCAGTTACATAAAGTTTAAATATAACTGATATGTCGTTTAAGAGAAGGTGCTGGATCATTAAATGGAGTAATGCACTGTACTGTGGACGTTTCCAGCCACCACATCAAGGACACTTGAATAGCGTGAAATATGGGTTAAAGTTGGCTGAAAAAGTCTACGTAGGTATAAGGGCTACCCCCCTAAGTCTCAAAGACCCCCTAACACCAGAGGAGAGAGTTGAAGCTTGGATCCGTCTCCTGAAAAGCGAGGGAATCGCCGAGAAAGTGGTTATAAAGATTATCCCCGATTTTGGAAAGGAAACAGAATTGCCGAGGGAAGATAAGGTTGTCCTGAAAGGCCACCCCCTTCTCGAGTGGGGGAGAAAAGTAGAGGAGATTTTTGGGACAAGTCCCGAAGACACAGTGTTCATAGGTAATAAGCCTTCCATGGTTTTAGCCTTCAATCTACTTGGATATATAGTCGTACCGGGACACAGGAATGTGCATCGGTTAGTGGATGTATCGGCTTCACAGCTACGCCAAATGATATTAAACGAAGATAAAGAATGGATGAAACTGCTTCCTAAACCCATAACAGAATATCTCTTGGAGATTAAAATTAAGGAGAGACTTGAATCCCTCATAGGAACAGGAGACATATCGACGGGATAATATCCGATACTTAAACCGGTATCTTATATGAAAAGATTCTGGCGAACCCTTACTCTGCTAAGATTAGTCCACTAAGGAATATTGGTGGCATATATTCTGATAGAAGTTTACCAGTCTATGAATGTTCTTCTCGACTGTGAAGTTGTATCGTAGCTTCATGAGATTATCTTGCAGGGTCTTTATTTTTCCTCTGTTTTTAACTATTTTTGGTATATCATCTAGGCTGTTTAATACTATTCCTATATTGTATTTTTCTACAAGATTTCGAATACTCTTGTGCTGTTGGAATGTTAATACAGGGAGTCCACAGGCTACATATTCAAAGAATTTGTTTGGAAGAGCTATCTCCATGTGTTTTTCATTCTTCTCGTTAATATTGAATCCAGCCCACCCGAAATCGTATTTAGTTATCTCGTAAAGCAAGGTTTTATGGTCCAAGTTTCCATGGTAGTGAATGTACCTGCTGTTGGACGCCATATCTTTATACGCTTTATCGTTTAGGCTTAGCCGAGATGGATATAAATGTACATGTATCCCATGTTCCGCGATCCCCTTGAATATTTTCCTCAGGTCATAGTGGCTTCCGGGCACACGGCTGGTTAAGGTGCCAATGTACACCACATGTACTTGTCCATCCCTCCTAGAGAGTTTCTCCTTGAGTCTTTTAGGTGTAGCGGATAACAATGCATAGTTGTGGAAAACTAGCTCATTATTTGGATCCAAACGGTATATGCTGTGAAAGTACTCTCTAATTCCTTCAGCAACGTATATCCTTCCATCACACTCCTCGTTCGCTATCTTTTCGTGTACGCGGTATATCTGTAACTTTGTTTCAGAGTCATTCGAGTAGTATTTTGTCTTTCGCATGGAGAGAGGGTCATGTGTATCATGCACTATTGGGATGTCCCCTTTAACGGCTTCAATAGCTGCTACGGTTAGGTAGTCGGGGGCGTTATGACTGTGAATAATATGGATATTGTGTTCTTTAACAAGCCTTCTAATATCGTTCTTAAGGTTGCTTAGATTCAGTTTCTCGAATTTATTAAAAAGCTCGTTGCCGTATCCATAAAGGTCGTTTAAAGTGGAATGTACGTAGCCGAACACTATTTTTATCTTCTCTCCCAACATCCATCTAAGACCGCTAGCATACTTTAATGCCCTTATGCATGGCTGTGGCTCTAGGAATAGTATATTCTTTATCTGCACCTGTATCACCTAAAAGATGGGGTCGGCCAAGGCTTTGGCCGAAAACTGGGATAAATACCCGGAAACACTTTCCTTATCCTATATACTCGCATATATAAAAACATTGCTATATATAACTATTAGTAATATAATGCTGACGTTTAAATAAAACTGCCGTATTTTAAATATAAATACATCCATTTTCGCCTACGGGAATCAAGATTCATAAAACTTGTTAATGGTGTCGGGAAGAGTTTATATCGCTTATATCGTTTTGTATTAGGTGGGATGGGAGATAGGGTGGATAGAGAACTTGAGGAAAAACTTCTGAAAGTCAAATCTTACAGCACGGAGCTTGGCCTCGACCTAAGTAGACCTGAAGACCGTTTCAAGTGGTTTATTGCTTCCATGCTTTTTGCAAAAAGAATCTCGTCAGAGATCGCTAAAAGAACCTTCCGTAGATTTCTTGAAGAGGGATTGACCACGCCTGAGAAAATCCTTTCCGCTGGATGGGATAAGCTGGTTGAAGTTCTGGATTCCGGAGGCTACGTTAGATACGATTTCTCCACCGCAACCAATATTCTTGAAGCAGTAAAACTTCTCAAGGAGAAATACGATGGAAGTATAGATGAGGTACATTCAAGAGCGAGAAGCCCAGCGGACTTAGAGAAGAGGCTGATGGAGTTTAGAGGCATGGGACCAGTAGCAGTCAATATCTTTCTAAGGGAGCTTCGGGGAATATGGGTCAAGGCAAAACCCAAGCCCTCATCCCTTGCCATCAAAACCGCCAGAAAACTAGGGTTAAATGAAGAAGATATCAGAGTCTATGAACCATACTTAGTGAAAATTTTTATAGAGTACTGTAAGAAGGTAAAGTGCAGGAGTTGCCCGGTCGAAAGCTACTGCCGTGAAAAGAGGAAATGAAACAATATTTGCATGGAAAGACAACCGCATGTAAGTCGGGTAAAACACTTGATTATTGAGCTTATGACTTCAGGTTTAAAGAACTCTCCAGCTAAAAGAAGAATATTAAAAATGTATAGACGAGCCTCACGAATAAATATAGCTGCGCCTGTTTCAAAGGTATAAGATCTTTCATCTCGAAGCTTCCACCAATATTAAAATCGTACAGCAAATTAGTTTTATAATATTTTACTTAATATTATATAGATTTAATGCAGATAAATATAATACTTTACATTAATAAATTTTCCCTCCGATTAGGGTATTTAATTAAACTGAAAAACTATTGAAATGCAAAGTTTCTTATATCCCATTAGTGTAGATCAATGGGGTATTAAATGCGGAAGTATCGTGTTGTAGTCTGTGTTAAGGAGGTTAAAGGTAAGTGTGCGGCAGGCTATAAACCAGGTGATACGTTCACGTTCGAGTGGTTTTATATTAAACCGATGCAGAATACCAAGATATGTCTCCATGCATTGAACTCTATGCTAACCTTGTTAATGCCCTTCATTAAGGGGGTTTCCGCTAGAGAACTGGGTATAGGAACCGAAGATGACATAGGTTATTTGCAGTGCCCGGACCCGGGGAAACCCTATACACGTGGAGGAACAGTACTCTTCGAGCTTAAGCGGGAGGAAGTAGATTAAGGCTCTGTCAGCATAGGAGTTTTCCGAAAGTTTCCGAGAAGCCATTCGTATGCTGGAACACATTCTACAACCTTGTTACCGACCACTATTTTCTCCTTTAAGTCAGATGTAATTATAGTCCCTTTATCCACTTTGAACTCGTCCATACATTTTATTAGTGCTTTAAGCTCCCTCTCCTTATTCTCGTACGTTAAACTCCATGTGACTTGGATCAATTCTTTTACACTATCGAATTCTCTAACTATGAAGTCCACCTCTCTTCCCCTTCTATCCTTCCAGTAGTTTATTGTGAGTGCAGGGTTTCTAAGACTCCTACGCTTTAACTCTAAAAACACTATATTCTCCAGTATCTTTCCTTTGTCTTCTAGAGATGCCGCTATAACGTTTCTTAAACCTGTATCAACAGCGTATATTTTTCTTGGATACTTCAGCTGGTTCCGCACCTTTTTCGAGTAAATAGGTACGAAGAAAAAGAGAAAAATCTCCTCCAATATGGAAGTATATCGTAGCAACGTTCTTGTGGATGTACTAATTCCTATGGAGGAAAAATATTTGGCTACACGTTTATAACTGAAGTACCTAGCTATGTTGAGAAAAAGGTATTTAAGGAAATTCTCTAAGACATGTATCTCCCTTATCCCATACCTGTCTACAATGTCTTTGTAAAGGATATCTTCATAATATGCTTTAAGAATCTCCATTTTTAATTCGCTACTTCCAGCTAACACCACTTCGGGTAACCCTCCGTACTGCAAGTATTCATTAAAATATTCTACCACTTTTGCTCTCTTAAAGTCGGAATACCTTGCTTCTTCCAGGGATACCTTGAGACCCTTAAAGTAGAGGAACTCCCTGAAGCTCAATGGAAGCAATTTTATTGATAAATGTCTACCTGTTAGTAGCGTGGATGCTTCGGGAGCAAGTATTTTAGACGTTGAGCCAGAAACAAACAGCTTAACTCTACCCTTATAATAGTCGTAGATATTTCTAGCCCATTTTTCCCACCCTGGAACATTTTGTATTTCATCAAGGAACAAGAAGACCTTATTTTCTTCCGACAATGAGACATAGATCTCGTCCAGTAGCGCGTCCAGCATGTTTGCTGTTAAGGGATATAATCTACGGTCTTCAAAATTTACGTAGATAACATTTCTTTTATTATATCCTCTTTTAAAAAGCTCCTTTATCATAAGGAACATCAGGTAGGTTTTACCTGACCTTCTAACACCTACTATATCCACTATATGGTCTGATTCCAAGAAAATGTCTATGTTTATATCTCTCTTTTTAACTTTAGGAAGTCCTCGTTCTCTCCACTCTATTAAAACCCTTTTCAGTCTCTCTTTCGTTTCCATATGTTTACTATGGTAAACAAGAATAAATAAATTTTGTTTACTATGATAAACAAGAATAACGGTCATATTTTAGAGTTTTATTTGTTTTTGAATATTTGTTTATAGAAACATTTATAATAGTTTATAGCAATTGATATATATGAAAAGAATTTTAACTACTGTTGTCGGAAGCTGGCCTAGATCTCCTGATCTCGTCAAGCTTCTAATGGGATTTCAAAAAGGAGAATATGTCGAACCCTCATGTTTTGAAGAGGCTTTTAGGAATGCTATAAAATGGGCTATTGGAGAACAGGTTGAAGCATGCGGTTCCGAAAGCTGTAGAGCCGGTGTTGTAGGTATAGATATAGTTAGCGATGGAGAGCAGGGTAGATTCGGCTACGTGGACATGCTCAGGAAATATACGGGATTTGGGAAGCTGCTACCCCAACAGTTTAAACTGGATTCACATAAGGAATTGATGCTGGTTATGGATCCAGAGGATGTAAAAAGACTTGCAAAGAAGTTTCAGTTCTCTAGAATAATTAGGGAACTCGAGTATACCGGTGAGGGGCTTACTTTAAGGGAGATTAGGGAGGCTAAGAACATGTTGCCAAAAGGAAAGAAGCTTGTATATACTGTGCCTTCACCCGCAACGGTGATCTTCTTCCATCCCTATGACAAAAACATGTATAGAGATGATATAGAGGCAATGGCCGGGGTGTCGAAAGCATTAAGAAGGGAATATGAAACCGTGTTGAGCGTCGAGAACACTATACTTCAAATAGATGATCCTGCTTCGGCCATGGGCTATCACTTGAAGTGGGGTGGAAAGCTGTTGGAAAGGTTGCCGGAGCATGCTAGAATACTGAACGAAGCTATTAGAGGCCTACCTAAAGAGAGAATCAGAGTCCACGTATGTTATGGAAACTACGCGGCACCCCACATGGACGATATTCCATTTAACAAGATAATGCCATACCTATCAGATCTAAAGGTTGGTGGACTAGTGGTGGAGATGGCTAATCCGAGGCATCAGGCGGATATAGAATTCTTCAGGGAACATCCTACGGATAAAACTATAGCCGTAGGTGTAGTGGATGTAAAAACCCCTATAATTGAACACCCTAAGGTCGTTAAGAAACGTCTATTAGAAGCTGCAAAATACATTCCGTTAGGCAAGCTTCAGGCTTCACCTGACTGTGGCTTCGGAACCTTTGCCTTCTTCCCCTCGCTTCATCCGAAAATTGCACGCTGGAAGCTAGACTCCCTTGTGGAAGGAGCCTATCTGGCTTCAAAGGAATTGGAGCTAGATTTCTACTAGGTTTCACTAAATAATTTTTTCTATAATGTCTTTGTGTCTTGCATGAAATTTATCAAATGTTAGATTTTCAGCCTTCTCTAAACCCCTGCTACTGAACATGTTCCATGTTCTCTCTTCATTCATTAACTTTACAACTTTTTCCGCCGCCTCCTCTGCAGTATTGTAAACAAAGCCTCGTAAACCGTTTTCCACAATATCCGATGAGGCTCCACCCGAATCGTGTATGGTTACTGGTAAGCCACGTGCCATAGCCTCTGTTACGACAACCCCCCAGTGTTCATTGATCGTTGCGTGGAAGAACACCTTTGCTTTATCCATGGTCGAGTTTATCAATGAGCGAGGAGCGTCAGTATACAATAAAACATTGTATTCCTCTTCTTTAATGGAATCCTTATTTAAGGCTAGTTTCAACCCTGTTTTCCGCGCCGTGGACTGGAGGTATTCCACATAGCGGAATGCTGTTGGCGTACCTGCCCCACCGAAGATATATAATTTGACCTCGGGATCCTCCTTCAGTATTTTGGGCATAACCTGCCGTATCACCCAATGGTATCTTTTTTCTTCACTAAATCTACCCACCATGACTACGATCTTTTGTCTTTCATGAAAGCCGGGAGGATCTTTGAGTATTTCAACATTAGGCGGTATAGGTGGATTCAAGACTATGGGTCTCATACCGTAGGCTAGTTCAACCTTCTCCGCAGTCCATTTAGAGTTTGTAAGCACGGCTTCACATACTTCGAAGGGATTTTCTCGGATAGTTTTCTTTAGCAGGTATAGGAAAAATTCAAAGTAAATGTTCATGGGGAATCTACCGTACCTTTCGAAGATATATGGGTCGTTTTTATAGTAGAATGGTAGATTCTTAAACCTGGAGTCTACGTAGAGTTCAAATGGAAAGTGGACATATTCGATAAGCTTGAATCTCCTCTCATTTAATATTGGCTTGTATGTGACCTCATCGGTCCAAATTAAATCTGGGTCGAATTTCTTTATAGCCTTCTTTAGAGGATACCATAGGAGAACTCTTGTAAACAGTCCGAAAGCTTTGAGTCTTATAGGTGGAGTATATATTTTATAGGAAGTAAGGGGTAAGCCGAACCATTCACCATATTTTTCGGGGCTAAATTTAGAGGATCCGACAAGGACAGGTTCTATTCCAAGGTAATCTAAACTATGTGCTGCGGCAGCGGAGACAAGTTGCCCTCCGCCGGGTCTACCCCAGTAATGGTGGGCTATTATTCCTATCATTGCTACCAACTGAAAATAGGAGGAGAGGTTAAATAATATATTTATTTTAGTGTTGTACGGGAATCCTTCTTTACAGAAATATCAGTGTATAGATTTTACTTCTTTTTCCCTCGAAAATGCTTCAAGGCACTACGTACTTCAATGAACGTGATCAATACCACTATAAGCAGTATTATTGTGGTAAATACTATTCTCCCTGTAGATTCGGAGCCGAACATTAGACCGAGTAGAAGACTTCCTCCATTATAGAAGTCTGTTAAGGCTTGGGCTAGCGCCACAGTTATCGATGGAGGTTTTACCTCAACATAGACGATATTCGATGAAGCTTGGAAGGGGAGATCCATGTAGCTGTATTCGACCTTCGCTGGAGTTAGCGTATAGACCCCTAGCCTCTCTAACCTGACTTTATACTCTAATGTAACTTTCTCTCCTGGGTTAAGTTGCGGCCAGAAAGCTGTAACCTGGCCTTCTATCACCTTTACTGCGTTGGCTATCGCATATGGTTGAAGCCACATTTCGTCGTCCAGCCTTACGTTGGTTGCAACAGCTTCATCGTTGTTGGTTATCGTTACGGTGACCGTCACTATACCCCTTTCTCCTATCGCTTTAACGTCCACGGTCTTTTTAACTCTAATGTTTAATGGAAGTATTCCACTGAACGTTACGGAAATATCGTCTGGAGATAAAGATGAGCCGGATTCCATGAATTTGGCGTCGAATCCCCCACTTATATTACTTAGCTGGGTTAACGCTTTAAGCTCCGAGTACCCTGGGCTGGTCTCTCCAGCATACACTCTTGCTTTAACAATCTGGCCTTTCGGCACGGAGGCTGTTACAAGAAGTATTGAGGTATCGGCGTCCGGCGAAAACTTGATTTTCTCTACACCTAGAAGCTCCGTGATTTTTACTGTATGGTTTTCCTGCGGAGAGTGTATCCAATTTAGCCAGTAGGCGATGGTGGAGGACACCTTGACTATCGTGTCGCTCGGAGGCATTATGACGTTCAGGTAGGTTGCATATGGAACACCATGCCCGAAGAAAACTTTCACCTTTAAGGGGTTGACTAAGCCCAGTATAAATGCGCTACCATTGGCTGAAAAGCCTGTCGCCCCCGGCGTCAAGCGTCCGTTCTGATAAGCCTGCCAAATCGCCTCCGCTAACCCCCCATGCTCCACAGGGATATGGCTTGCTATTGCGTTAGAGGATTTACTAAATGAGACACTGGAGAAGTACACGAAGATAGTATAATTGCCAACTGGTTTGGTGAATTGTGAAGGTAGGGAGAGGGGCTTGAACTCCAAGTTAAGAGCTTTAGCAAACATGCCAGCGACCTGCTTGGCTTTCAGATTAGCGTCCGTAACGCCCTTCTCGTATACTAGTATAAGAATGGTTTCAGGCATAAGTTGAAGAATGCTTCTAAACATGGGTTCTTCTTGGTAGATTTGTGAAACAGAGGGTGGAAGGGCCCATGGATGAACCTTATAGGATAAAGCTAAACCGGCTATAAATCCATTGAAGCTAGGATCGGCGGAGTTAATGCCGTTCATAGTCCATTGCTCCTCAATAAATACCGATGCAACATATGCTGTGGAGTCTGGGGAGGCTACGCCAATGAGCATCTCGGAGTAAAAGTCTTGAGACTGAGCACTCACCTCAGTGGCCATCGGGTAAACTGCTGTAGCAGAAACCATCACCAAAAGAAAAACTAATGCGGGTGTTACTGTTTTAGCAGAGACGCTACCTGTTTTCTTTTCACTCTTTTTTCTGAAAGTTTTCTCTAGAAACCATCCAATGTAGCATCCTGCTAAAGTGGAGATCGTTATAATCACCATTATTACTGCAGGTTGGAACAGAATGATTTGAACGTTCAAGCCCATGGCCTGTTCTCCCGTAAATTTACCCATACTTTCAAGCATTGGTTCGATCATACTTCCTATAATGGGGGCTTCGGTGAGGGTGGAGAGGGTTATTCCGGGAGGCAAAGGAGGTAGGGAATATGTGTTTTCCAAAACTTTTCCGACTTCAAGAAAAACCATGAAGAGCTGTAAAGCAAAAAGGGCGAAAAGCGAAAAGTATACAATAAGTCCAGTTAATACTCCCCCTAGCCTTCGTCGAACTATGAGACCCGAGAGAAGACCCACCGTTACCCATATGGTCAACACTGGTGTATAGACAAGGGGGTTCGCAAGCAGAATATAAAGTAACGATAATATAGTATATAGCCTGACCCCTATAAATGGTCCCATCCACTCCACAAAACCCATAAAGCTTGGATGAACAACATAGTATCCTGCTGAAAAGGCTATAATCCAACATATTATAAATGCAATAATTTTCCTCATATTATCAACTTAAGATTTAAACAATTATATCCTATTAAAGGTTGCTATGCCTATTCGAAAAACTTCTCTACGACCCCAGGCGTCATCGTCCCCAGAACTTGTAGCGAAAATCTAAAAGTCGCTTTATAGTCTTTAAACTAAACATTTCATCTAAATGTTTAGAATAAATCTCCGTAAGCTCCTCGACCGCATTCTTATCGAGATATTTTGACACCCTTAATCTAAATTTCCATTTGTTAACGGCCTTCCTCACCTTAATCCATACTAAAGCTAGTACTAAGTCTATCGCGAAATCTATTAAGGTGACTATAATCCTAAAAAACATCAGTGAAAGAGAAACTATTTTTAAAAAAATATTTATATTCAAAATCCCCTACCTTTAATCCTCTTCTTTCTCCTCTTCCTCCTCTTCTTCTCCTTCTCTCTTCAGCTTCTTCAATACCTTTATTTTTTTCCCGCCCTTTATCGCCTCAGAGATAAGTGAAGACAAATCCATGAAGGATAGTTTCTTCTCGAGGAACTTCTCCGTTAAACGCTTAGCATGCTCTGGATCCATACCAGCTTCTATGAGTTGCTTATAGAAAGCCCCCGTCTCTTCACCTAGTTTTGCGCCATCTATAGCTGAAAGTACTGTGTCTAGGATCTCCTTAACCATTGGTCCTAAATCTTTAAGAAACTCGCTTACAGCGGAAAGGACGCCTCTAAGCTCCATAACATCCTCTGATACAAATTCAACTTCCTTTTCCTTCTCTTTCTTTTTAATTTCCTCTTTTTCTCCCATTTTTTCACCACCTGTATTGTTTTTGTTCACGGAAAAAACTTTTTTGTATCCAAATTGTTCACTTTCACGGCCCTTAACTTTTAATTCTGACCACTTTCCCTCTCCCCTCCCTACAAACCTCTACAAGTCCACGCGCCTCCAATTTTTTCACCTTTTCGGCGACTATTCTTCTTGAAGCTTTTCCCCTGTATCTCCGTATTTCCCCTGTCAGCTGTGAAATATTCATAGGCCCTTTAACAGCCAGTATTTCTAGTATGGCCCTAGATATACCGTCCAAACCATAGCTGGCTATCATCCTATCGGCTTTTACTAGTCGTTTGGCCGCTTCAGAGAGGTCCACCGTGGCTGCTCCTAGTTTAATGAGGGTTGCAATAAGGGATATGGTTCTAGCCTCATTCAACGCATCCCTCTCTGCAAGCTTGGCTTCTAGAGCTTCCAGCCTCCTGAGAATCTCGTTTAGGATCTTCTTTAAGTCCCGTGCATCTTCGAGGCTCAAATCCAATCCACTATATTTTCAGTTTTCTTTGAATAAAAATTTAAAGTCCCAATTGCTCGTGTATTTCCTTTAACGCATCAAGCCCCAGCTCAAAGAATTTCTCAAGGGGTATTCCTATGTCCTCACACAGCTTTATCTTTTCGCGTTTAACCCCTCTAGCAAAGTCCTTCTGCTTAAACTTCTTTTTGAGAGAGGAAACCCGAACCTCCTCGAGTTTCTTGTGTGGCATTACAAGGGCTGTTGCTATTATAAGGCCTGATAGCTGGTCTGCCGCTCTAAGGGCTTTCGCGAGCCTGCTGTCACAGGTGTAGCCTGTCATCTCATTGTGGGCTCGAATTGCCTCCAGAGCTTCCTCGGGGAGCAAGCCTTCAAGCATTTTAGCCGATACAACCCCATGCTCCTTGAAGTCGCTCACCTTCTCGTAGTCCAAGTCATGTAGGAGGCCAACTAGATACCATAGGTTTTTATCCTCGCCCAAAACTTCAGCCAGCTTCTCCATTATTGTTGCAACCGCTAACATGTGTTTCCGGAGTTTCCTGTTTTTAACATTGGCTTCAACTAGATTATACGCCTCTTCCCTATCCATAGGGACGCCTCAATCTCTTAAATGACAACATATTTAAACGCTTTACGGCTCCCCAGCTCTATCACCCTCCAGCTTACGGTATATTTTCTCTAGCCAGCGGGTTTGATCAACCTCGGCTCTAAAGGGCGCAGTTACCATTTTTTCTAGAAGGCTTTTAATGTAGGTGGGATTTCTTACACCGTAAATGCATTTCAAGGGGTTTCTGGAAACCTCCTTGAGCATCCTTATGTAGCCCGCCCCC
>QMRH01000003.1 GCA_003650675.1 Thermoprotei archaeon
CTCACCCCCCTTCCCCTGGCTGTCACACCGTAATGTGAGACGAACACCACGGTCACCGTCGAGTTTACCGGTATCTCCGGGGCCGAAGAAGGCAGATATACTTGGATGAAGGCTTCTTCACCTGGGTTTATGACATTATGGGTGCTTGGATCGAATTCGACGGCCGCACCGGCAACCCTTATGCTTAAGACAGAATATTCAGCTAGGTAGGATACCCATGTCGAGTTGAAGTAGGCCACTATTATATCGTTCCTTAAGGCCGAATAGTTTGACAGGAATATTGGTTCAGAACCAGTGTTCCTTACAGTTATATTCAGAGACCTCCCTGCCACCGAGTTCACTTCAAGGCTTATCTCGACCCTAAGCTTCCTGGACTCCATGTAAACCAGTTTATAGTATACTTCCCGGATTACCTGCATCTCCTGCGTGAATGTGTAGAGCATGGCGTAGGTCAAGGATATGAAGGCTATGAGGGCTATGCCGGAGGCGACGGAGGTTGATAAACCCATTTAAGCCACCTCTCTAAGGCTTAGTGAACAGGGTCGAGTCGCCTACACCCCTAAACAGGACGATTTTGGCCTCGAATACCGGGGCATTTAGGTTTTCATCCTGGTAGGGGTAGACTGTGATTTTGACGGTCTCCCCTGGGGACCATAACCCGTCTCCGTCGCTATCGGTTATGTTGAAGTGTCCTACACCCCCGTTGGCGTTGTAGGTGTAGAGCCTTGCTTTACCGTATTCCCCCACGTATACGTCTAGGTAGGTGTAGTCGGAGATCGTCAGGGAGCCCACATTCTTCACATACAAGATGAAGTTGCCGGACTCCAGGGTGGCGTAGGCTATTCTAACCCTAATGTTCATGCCTCTACGGGCTTCGTTCATTATCTGAGATAAATCGCTTACAACCAGGCTACCGGTGTAAAGTGCGTAGGAGGAGACTATGCTAGCCAACACTACCGAAGCAACTATCATGATTAGCTCGCTGAACGTGACGGAGAAACCCATGTATCACTCCTCCCCATGCTTGTAGTTTATCTTCTTCAGTATCCTCCGCAACAGGCTGAAGGCTGTTTCCTCAAGCTCCTCCATTTCAAGCTTTATTCCAGCGGCTTTAGCGGCACTGTATATTATGAGGAGGAACTCGTCTAAGGTGAGGCCCCCCGCCCTGGCCTTCATCATCGTGTTGACCAGATAGCTTACGTATTCACTCGACTTGGGGGGTAGGAAGCCCATGAACTCACAGAACTTGGAGACATCGATTACGTCTTCATGGTCGAAGCCTGCATCAAGTAGGGTCCAAACCCACTTGATCATAGAGACCCCTGCCTCGAAACCCTTTACCCTAGGTGTTAAGGGAGGTTGAGGGACGGAAACGGGCTTCTCCACAGCCCTTTCTTCCAGAGGCTTTTTCAAAACCCCTTTCTCCGCAACCTCCTTTTCACGGGGTTTCAACTCCCCCCTTAACGTGGGTTTAGCCTCCTCTAAAACCCTTGGCTTAACATCCTCGGTTTTCTTCACCTCAGCCCTACCTGTAGCCCGTGGCTCACCGCCAGATATAAGCCTCCTCCTGGCCTCCACAAGCCTTCCCAGATCCTCTTCGCTTGAAACTATCCTTAAAAGATTAAACGGGTTTTCTAACTCGCTTATAGTCTCCCTCATCTCCATAGTGGTGTTTTTAAGGGATTCAACTGTTTTCCTTAGCTCCTCCAAGGCATTTGGGATGGATTTTTTAAGCTCCTCCATCTCCTCTTCAAGCTTCCTTATCCTATCATCAACCCCGCTCATTTACATCACCTTTTGATTTATTTAAACAAAAAAGAGAATAGATTTTACCCGAGGTCCATGAAACCCTGGTTCGGTAAGCTGGGCATGATCTGCCTGATTATCCTAAGCGTGGCTCCCTCGCCGCTCTTGAATTCTATTTTGATGCTTTCATAGGATCCGGGGCCTATGGGTTCAAAGCTGGTCCCCACCTGCTCCACGAGCCTGATGATTATGATGGCTTTCTCGTTTAACTCAAGTACGCTGTCCCCATCCCCGTTCAAGATAACGGCGTAGGCCCCGCACCCCGATGTTCCCGCGTTCGTGAAGATCTGATCCAGCGTTGTCCCATCCAACTTGTCCGGGATCGAGCTGAGGGTTCCGTTGTACACGTTGACCAGAACCTTGTCTTTAAGTGTGACCGATATTATGAAGTTGTTTGCGGAGAAGTCTATGGAGGCTCTGGCCACCGAGGTCTTCACGGGTATAATGATGTACTTTACCTTGGGTACATCGCTACTGTTCTGCTCCACGTAGGCCAGTATGCTTCCGTCCAGCTCCAGTGCGCTACTGGCCTCCTGTATGCCCGTCTCCATAGTGGACTTGGTTTTCTGGGCAGCGAAGAAGCCCATGTTTATGATCACGAAGGCCAGCGCTGAGGCGATGACAGCAAAGGAGATCAATATTATGGCTGCCTCAACGCTAAAGGTACCCTTCCTGTTCCTGGGCATTGGCGTGCTTCTTCCCGGCATCGCGTATCACATCAACTCCCTTTAGTCGAGTGTCACATAGGAGTCTGCTGGAATGGCTTCGGGCACCACGAACGATATGGAGAGGGGAGCGCTTTTCTCAGGCCTGATCTCCACCAAAACATTGTCCCTAGGCTGGGCTCTCTGCGAGGCGTCAAGGATTATTATCAGGTACCCTTTTTCATAGAAGTCCAGTGAATCGTCGCCGTTATCGTTCTGGATCACCAGCACCGCACCTGTCCTCGTACCAACATAGTACTGGTAGCTGGCCGTTACGGTTGGCGTCGATTCAAAGGTTAAACCAAATGTTAACGTTACTGCGCCAGTCTCGTAGTCTATGGTTCCACTACTGCCAGTTTGGTTTCCAGTAAGTGTTCCGTTTCCGTTATCGGTAAAGATAACAGTTTTTTGGCTACCGCCTGAGGTTCCAGTAACAGTTATGGAGACTGTTCCGGGAACTATGGGGACGTGGGCTAATGTGCCGGATCCACCGGTGGTGTCGAATGTTCCGCTTACGCTTTCGTCGGACACTGAAGGTGTCTGTAGCATCGTGGTCCACCATTTCATCAGGTGCCCTCCCTTGCCGGTGAGGTTGGAGATTATAGAGTCGAAGGTCATTAAGGTGGGGTTGATTGTATGGTTTATGCCTGCATATATGTTGGCTACAGCCACCCTCTTGCCGATCTTAATGGAGACTGTTGTCTCGTTCTGCCACATTGGAACATACTTTACGCCCATCGTTTTGAGGGGGATTATTATGACCGAAACGTTGTTAGCATAGTTTTCATCGGTTTTAAGGAGTATGCTCCCATCTACTGTGAGGGGGCAGCTAGCCTCCTTGAGACCCTGCTGGATCGACTCCTGGCTCCTCTGTGTAGAGTAAAGCCCCATGTTGACTACCATGAAGGCGAAGGCTGCGGCTATTACCACGAAAGCTATCATCACTATTGCGGCTTCTATACCCACTATAGCCTTCTTATTTAACCGGAGCCCTTTCATATTTTCACCTCAACAATAACCTTGTCTCTTCCTTTTTAAAAATTTTATGAAAAAGTGTTCTGAACACTGTTTTGTACAACGTTCAGAACAATGTTCTTCTATAAATTATATTTTTTAATTTAAAAACACAAAATTAAGTGCTAACCTCCACACCGTATTTAGCTAATATCTTTAGGAAGGGTTTAACCTCCCTTAGAAAAGCCCTACCCTTCTCAGTTAGCTTTAAACCATGCTCATTCCATTTAATTAACTCAAGGTATGATAATTCAAGCAACCTGTCTTTCAACCTTCTAGCAGAAAGATTCGCCCGGTACATGACCCTCGTGAATTTAGCAAAGCCATTGTCGCTTCTCCTACATTCTTCAAGTATGGCTTTCAGAATATCTATATATACCGAAAGCCGGTCTCTGCGTCTCAGGAATTTCAGGTTCCTTTCTTGATCCAGCTTCATATCTCATCCCAAGCAACCCACCGTACTGGGAGTGTATCATGGTTCAACTTGATAAAAGGTTTCACCTGGTTTAGGTCGCCTAGCCGGCGGTTAAAAACCAGCCACCTGCAAATGTGGGACAGAAGATCGGTGGATTTTAAGCTGGCTGGAAGGACCTTCTAGAGGCTGTATTGATCATATTTAGTCTCTCTTCCAGCCTTAAAAGGCTAGGCTTTCGGTGAACCGTATTTTCATAGTCTCAGGGCAAGTAGGGTAGAAAGGAAAAGCGTGAGAAACAGCGTGCAGGCCGCGATGTGGACGAAGAAGGGCGTGGTTATCAGGATTAGGGAGGCTAATGTTAAAGCCACGTATACTTTAAAGAGGTTGCTCATAGCCTTGAGTGGATGGCTGTTTAAACCTAGGGTTGTTACAACCTTTGCTGTTAATGGACCTATACCCATGCTCCGTGTCAAGTCCTTGAAAAGTTTTTCTCCTTCAGCTGTGAGAAAAACACACCCCTTCTGCATTTTTATCACCGAGTTTCTTCTGAGGGTATATGGTCTCAGGAGTCGTTTAATGGATGAAATAGGGGTTTTAAAGTACTTGCATAGGGTTTCATAGCTTACCTTATTCCCCCAAGTTGAACCTGCTATTATAACAGTGTCCCTTAATATTCCCGAAGCCGGCGGCGAGGAACCTCTTAGGGAAGATCGCCCAGTTATCCTTAAAATATCGTTGTAAACCTTGATTCCCAGCTCTGTGGGAACATAGTCCCCCCTCTTAAAGCTATCCACCAAGCCTTTTTTCCTAAGCTTGTAGATGGTGTCGATGAGCTTTCTACCCGTTATACTGGTCTCCTTTGAAAGCTCCTTGATTCCAAGCCTACCTCTTTTCACTATTGCCATGAGAACCTTATACTGCTGGACGCCCTTGGCGAAGTCAATTACCGAGTCGAGTACAGCCAGCCTGAGGATGAGCTGGTAGGCTTCATCTTCTTCCAAGGAAACCACCTAGTTGTATATAATATTACCCTCCATATTTTTATTAATTCCAGTCGATGACCCATAGTGTTAAAAAGGAAAACATGTCATAGTTCAACTGCTAAGCGAAAGAATTTACTATATTACGGATTTATTCTTTTGGGGTTGCATGTTTGAGGTGGGTTGAAGACCTGTTTCAGGGGCATACGGTTATCGTGGGTACCACCGGCTCCGGTAAAAGCAATACACTACGTTTCCTGGCTAGAAAAGCAGTAGAGAAGGGGAGAAGGGCTACTATCCTCGACTGGTGTGGAGAACATGGATTAGGCTTCCTAACCCCCTTCCTCCCCAGGATACCTTTTAGCGATGTACGGGAGCTTCTGCCGACCGTGTTGGAGGAGACTCTTAGGCCGTCGAGTGGAGGTATATCCATAGGATATGCTGTCACCGAGGGGTTGGAGGTTGCCGAAAGCTGGGAGGAGTTGGTGGTTTTTCTTAAAACAAGGGCTTTGAAGAGGGATATGGGCGCGATGGCGGCGCTTAGACGTCTGGTACCCTTGTACCGGCGCGGCGTTCTAGTCGATGGAAAGCTTGAAGAAGACCTGTTCTCCGACACTGTCCTAGATTTATCGAACCTGCCTCCCTTTGAGAGGAGAATATGTTTGTCCATGCTTTTAGCTTTAATCTACTCTAGGGCGGTTAGTGGAGTTCTGGGAGGGGATTTGTGCGTCTTCATCGACGAGGCATGGCAGATCCATACGGGTTTTGAGGGGATGCCCGTAACCTTAACAATGTTGATGGAGTTACGCAAATACGATGTAAACGTGTTTGCAGTATATCAGGAGCCCCTAAAACAGCTTCTCCGCTACAACATGGTTGTACACACACTTGGCCACCAGAGTAGGCTCGAGTACTTCTATTCGCTTTTCCCTGCGGGCGTGGACAAGCTGAGGGTTGGAGAAGCCTACGTCTATACCCTTAACAGACGAAAATGGGTTAAAGTAAAGGTTCCAATAACCAAGGCAGAACACGTGGTTAATGCTAGGGTGCCGAGAACCACCCTGCTTCAAGAGAAAAAGGAGGGAAAAGTGCAGTACAGTAAGCCTAGTTTGGAGGAGAGGATTAGAAGGCTTGAAAAAGAGGTTGAAATGCTGAAGAAAAGGCTGAATCTAAAATGCTAAACCTCTTTTTCACATAGTTTTCCAGTCTCCCCGTCGAATAACACTAGTTTAACTTTAAGCGCCCCGTCTCTAACTTTAACCTCGATTTTAGCGACCCCCTTGGCTTTAACCTCGGAGTAGACACGGTTTAGATCACACGACCTTACTTTGAGAATTTCTGAGAGAACATTGTTAGCTTTATGGACTAAGGTAAAGGGGTTTACTGGAACACGTTTTAAACCCTTCCTCAGGTCCCTTAAATCCTCGAAGAGCTTCACAGCCTCCCTTAAACCCTTGTCTTCAAGCATGCTGATTATCTGGCTGTCGGAGCCGGGGAAAAGAGATTTCTCA
The DNA here is from genome assembly GCA_003650675.1 of Thermoprotei archaeon. Classification (GTDB taxonomy): domain Archaea; phylum Thermoproteota; class Thermoprotei; order Thermofilales; family B20-G17; genus B67-G16. Next base: position 6,431 of record QMRH01000003.1, read on the forward strand.
CGTATGATTAGTGCTGTCGACGCATCCCTTATACATTTGTATAAGTGGTGTGGAACGTCGTCCCAGAAGCCCCTAAATGTGCATTCCAGTGCCAGGCTAAACCACGTACATGCAAAGGACTCCATGTATCTAGCTGTCCGCTCCCCGGGCTTAAAACCCCGCTGCAACATGTTTTTATACGTCCCGTCGTCGAATACTATAACCCCTTCCCTCATTGCCTGGAAAGGCAAGGGATGGCCGTCGTGAACGAGGGAGACGAACTCATCTGGTGTAAGGAACGTGATGTTTAGGTTTCTCTCCGTAAACTCCTCCAGTAGAACATATTTAAAATACCTGTCTGGCTTACTCCGGGTTATAACGAGTATTTCTAGGTCACTATAGTCCTCCGAAAAATCCTCTGGTTGAATGGCCTGCCCAAATACTATTATACTGTGGACTATAGACCCTAATTCGCCAACCACCCTATCCCTAATGTAGTTTAACCGCATGTGAAGTTTTTTCACGTACTCTTCCTCCCTGATCCTTGGCGACCTATTCTCATCAAATTCAAAGCCACTAGACCTCATGCTATCAGCTACCTATACTATATAATTGTAACCACCAGTACTAATACTTGTTTCAAACCAGCCGTATTCATCTACAGGTAGCGATAAAACATTTGGAAGTCTCTGGCGCCAGATAAAAGTTGACAAGAAATATTACACAGCAAGAGGAAACTGAAGATCCTAGTGGAAAGTAAAAGGAAATACAGCCTTCTCTACGTCGCCAGCATATGTTGGAAATAAGTTTAAGATCCACGTACAATTAAAAGATGAAGGAAAAACAGCAAAATAAGATAGAATATTTAATATTTTCAGGTTTCACTGAATTCCTGTATTATAGCTGGAATTGCTGCCTCAAGAAGTTTTATCGTGTTTAGGTAGTCGTCTATTCTAGCCATGGATAAGGGGGAGTGGATGTATCGGGCTGGCACGGAGACCGCTGAGACCGCTACACCCTCCCTAGCAAACTGTATTCTACCGGCATCGGTCCCGCTCTTCGGTGATATTTGAACCTGATATGGTATCTTGTTTTCTTCAGCCACCTTAATTATACATTTAAATAGCCGTGGGTTTGCTATCACGCTGGCGTCCATTATTCTGACCGCTGGACCCTTACCTGTTCGCGTCACTTGGCTTTCAGGAGGTATACCAGGGGTATCCGCTGCTATCGTCCCTTCTATAGCCAATGCCGCTCTAGGAGCTATCCTATAGGATGCTACCACAGCACCCCGTAACCCCACCTCCTCCTGGACAGTGAAAGCCAGGTAAACCGACCCCTTTTCAACGGATTCAAGCCTCTTAGCCAAGTTGACTAGAACTGCGCATCCAAGCCTGTCGTCGAAGGCTTTGCCGAACATGAGATTACCGGAGGTGTAGAAAGGCTGGTGAAACGTTATAGGCGTACCCACCTTTATCCCCATTTTTTCAGCCTCTTCCCTGCTCTCAGCACCCACGTCTACGAAAAGGTCTTCTATGGTTACTGTGGGTTGCTCCCTTTTACCTCTAAGGAGATGTGGCGGTACGGAGCCAACTATCCCTAACCTGTCACCCTCTTCCGCCAGGACAACCACTTTGGCTCCCAAGGCTACATTGGGGTTGACGCCCCCTAAGTTCACTATCTTTAGGAAACCGTTTTCAGTTATATGGGTGACCAGAAACCCTACTTCATCCATGTGCGCCGCTAGCATTACCTTAGGCTCGCCTTCACCTATCCTGGTTATCAAGTTTCCCATAGAATCCTCTATAACTTCATCTACATATGGTTCAACCATTTCCCTTATTATACCTCTCACCCTCTCCTCGAAACCTGGGGGAGAAGGAGCTTCAGAGAGCTTCCTCAACACCTCGACTTCAGGGTTCATGCTACTCCACCTGTTTATACGATTTAACAACAGGTGAAATCAATAAAAGTTTTCGCCTACCTTCCAGTAGGAACAATTCTATATAGGCCTTCCATGCATCTATTTTTATGGACTTATATTCCCTCCCCTGTTCGATAGAAGCGAAGAAGGGTTTCGCCAGTAGATCCCTCAACCTTGATGCCGCCATTTCCCCGACCCAGTCTCCACCCCTCAACTCTACTATACCCCTTAGGATGAACATTCCATGGCTTCGGTCTATTTCCTCAACATCGGCGGTAAATTCGACACTATTCTGCAACATGCTTCTCTTAGCCTTTACCATATAGAGAGAATCTATATCCAGTTCTTTGAGGAACCCTTTAGATTTAAGTGGTATTCTATTTAGGAGGAAAAATACTACAGCCTCATCCACTGCATTATATGAAGTGGAACCATAGACTACTGCCAGGGCATCCTCGGCATCCGCCAGAGCCCCAAAGAAGGTTTTAGGCAACGTCTCGGAAAAACAAGCTATCTTTCCCAGTAAGGTTTCCATGTTGAATCCAAAAGCTAGTCTAGCTTCTACACCGTCGAAACCGAAGACCGTGAAGAAACAATCTCTAAACCTGTTCTTCCAGCCCTCTAGCCAGTCAGCTAACTCCCCTACCTTTAGCCTCGACGGCGCATCCCTGTACGCTGAAAAGTATATGCATTCATCGTGGATTCTTAAAGCTGGTCTCTTGAAGAGGGGGAAGGGTGGTGTAAATAATGTTAAGGGGTTGTCTAGAAGTACGGTCACCGGTACGCTGTACTCGTAGAAAACCATGCTATAAACCTATTCAACTATACCAGTCTAAAATAAAACGTTTACCATCAATGGATCAACAGCAGAAATAAGGGTATCATGAAGAGTACGATCCGTTTGGCTAGAGACTTTAAGGAGTATTTGAAACGGTTGGAGAGGGTGCCTGAGAACATTGCTATTAGTATCCATACGCTTGCAATGAACGTTAGGATAAGGTCTGTCGACGCCGCCCATCTAAGCCTATAGAGGAGTACGTATATAACACCGCCACCATAGATGCTCCACGAGATTATGGGAAACATGTTTAATAACCCGATTCCCAGTCCCTCAAGGTCCTTTATAGCCCTCACAACTATCTTCAATCCAGTAAACTCCATCAAAGCTGTTATCAATGAAATCATGTCGAAGGTTGCTGGAACTATCGTAAAGAATAGCGTTGCCTTGATGAGGATGGCTCCAAGAGTGGTAATTATACCGACCATCCCTGCACCTATGGAGAGACCGAGAAGTATAATACCCTCCCTCACGTTGAGGAGGAGGTCGCCGTCCTTCACAGCGATTTCGCCCGGAGGATGCCAAGCGATACCCACAATTTTCTTGAGGTCTTCGTTTAACTCGTCTACCTTGCTTAAGGCGATGATGGAGGGGAACATTATGAATAGGCAGACGAGAAATATAAACCACATTAGAATAGGATTGTACTCGTATGAGGCTACAAGGAATATGGATAAAACTATGCCCAAGGTGAGGCAGGTGACAAGATAATAGTAGTTTAAGTCGACTTCCCTTGAGGTATCCTGTTTATTCAGTATTACAAAGGTGTAGGTTTCCCTAATGTCGTTGATGAAGGTTATGAACCGTCTTACCAGGATGGTGAAGAAGTAGAAGAAACGGCTGTGTTTCAGCGGGGGTTGGTCGACCTCCTTTCCCTCGAGTATTTTGCCCGAAACCAGGCGTATGAGGATAAACGTGAAGAAGTAAACCTCTATGGAAATCAGTATGCTCGTCCATAGGTACTCGACGTTGTTCCAGTAGATTTCACCGACATTCCTTGCTGTTTCGCTGAAAAACGACAGAACCTCCGAGACCACCATATTATATGTGGGTTTTATGTAGCTGTTATCCAAGAACATGTAGAGTACTAGAAATATGACTACAGTCAGGAGGAAAACCAATACTATAGCTATCTTTTTAGATCTCTTCTGAGGCTTAGACATGTTCTCTTGGTTTATTGAAATATAGCAACATAGATATAAAACCTGCTTCCGAAATAAAGTTTCAACGCCGTTTAAAGGACTTTCAGGTAGAAAGAAAACAGGTGTCGACATAACCTCACATAAATACATAGGTTAATTAGAAGGCTTAATGGGAAGTATTGTGGAGCCTGTATATGGATAGGATTCGTATAGGGATTATAGGCGTCAAGGGGATAGGATCCGTCTACATGAACGTTGTTAGAGCTATAAGCGATGCAAGGCTCGTAGCTGTAACCGGGCCACAGGACGCGTATCCTCGTGTATCCGAGCGAGATGTAAGGTTCTTTGACGACGCCTTAGAAATGCTGGAGGAAACGCGGTTGGATGCCGTTATAATTACATGGCAACACGGCGAAGAGCTTGTAAAAGAGGCTTTAAAAAGGAAGATACCGGTTTTAAAGGAGCCGCCTTTAGCATACCCTGTGGAGGTTGCTGAAAACCTTGTAGAGGTTGCCAGGGAAAATAAGGTAACGTTGATGGTTAGCACACCTAGAAGATATACAACCATGTTTCAACATGCCAAGAGAATAATCGATGAAAACGTTGTAGGCGGGGTTCTAATGGCGAGAGGATGCGGTATAGTGGATTCAACACGGTTTAGGGTTGAGGGGGATTTCGATCCTCTAGTCAGCACAGTCTACGGCATGCTGGATCTATACTTATGGTTTTTCGGTAAACCACTGAAGATATATTCTAGTTGCATAGGTGAACAAGGTCTACTGTCAGGATGCAAGAAGGGTCTATTTAACCTGCATTTCCAAAACGATGTTATAGGCTCCCTTGTTTTCGGATACTCCGCCGGAATGCAGGAGGAGAACATTGTTGTCTACTTCGAGAAGGGAACGATGCTAGCCTCCTGGAATGAACTCCATGTCCAAAATTCCGCTGGATCTATAATCACCAGGGAACTGAAAATCGGCAGGTACTTTCAAGACGCCCTACGGTTGCAAGTTGAAAGGTTTATCAGGATCGTTCAAACTAGAAATAGAGGTGAACGGGATTTAAAGGAGGCTTTAAACATGGTTAAAATACTGGATCTAGCTTTAAAGTCTTGTAGAGAGGGAAGGGAAGTTGCCATCCCATAAAAGGTTTAAAATACTCATCACCAACGATGATGGCCCATTCAGCCCCGGGTTGAAGCTACTTTACGATGCAGTTAAAGACCTTGGCGAATGTTTTGTGGTCGTACCTGAAACACCTAAATCAGCCAGCGGGTTGGGCATAACCTTACATAAGCCGTTAAGGATAAAGAGGCTGGTAGTACAGGACGTACCGATGTACCTTGTGAACGGCGCGCCGAGCGACATAATCTACGTTGCAGAAAACTCCGTGTGCGGTAGACCCAACCTAGTTCTCTCTGGAGTTAACATAGGAGATAATACGAGCGTCCAGGTTGTGCTCTCCTCCGGCACCGTTGGAGCAGCCCTCCAAGCCGCACTAGAAAACATCCCTGGAATCTCGTTCAGCGTGGCTGCGGACTCCCCGGAAAAACTGGAGGAAAAAGAGCTATGGCAAAGCATATGGAAAGCCATTAGAATGTTGGTTAAACACGTGGTTGAAGAAGGGTTCCCGGAGGGTGTAGACGTACTTAACGTAAATTTTCCTTCAAAGCCCGCCAAGACCTTCAAATACGCCCCTCTAGCTAGACTGAGATTCAGCAATCTAGTTGTAAAGCGTAGAGACCCCCGTGGAGTCGACTACTACTGGCTATATGGAGAACCCGTCCAGCCGGAGCCGGGCACCGATGTCTACACCGTTTTAGTGGAGGAAAAGATCTCCGTAACCCCCATATCTATAAGGGGTCTAACCGGACCCAGTGAACCGGTTTTAAAGTTGCTTAAAAGACTATCTGTTTATTTGAGTATTTAGGGTATTTTGGAAATTATGGAAACTCAAAGCTTATATATGGCGTTTTATCTACTCACCTCAGATGCCATCAGGCTTAGCCGATGACGGCACTCCCCGTAACCCGCACCCTGTGGTGTGCGAGAATGTAGCTCCCGATGAACCACCGATAGAGATGAGGTGACTGAGGGAGAAGCCCGTGCAAGTTCCCATAATATCAAAAATATCCAAAACATCATGCACGGGCAACCACTAAGAGAAACAGGTTTCTAAGAAAGTTTTTTCTCGATGAACTCTAGGAGCCTATTGAATGCCAGGATCCTTGATGTACTGGGGCTACTGATCGGTCCGGGCCTTTTCATGTAGAAGGCGTTTACCTCGTAGATTGTTCCCTTAAAACCGTTTTCTAAAGCTAGTTTGGCTAAGCGGACTAGGTCGACTATATAACCCGCCAAAGCTGGACTATCGTTAACCCTCATATTGATAAATATCTCGTCTACAGCCCCGTTAAAAGACACATATTCAATGTGCATGGCAACGAACTTTTTGTCCCCCAATGGTTTAAGGTAGCCTGTAGGCTTGATGTAGTGTGGGGCTTCGTATTCCAAGATATCTTTAACGATGCTGGATTTCGTTGCCTCCTTCGCTCTATTCCTTTCCTCGTTTAACAAGGCAAGGAAGTCCATGTTACCTCCTATGTTGAACTGTGTGATGGATCTAACAAACCTGTTTCTCTCCTTTAAATGCTCCAGCAGGTCGGCTGTTAACGGTGTTGCGCCAGTGGCTCCATCATCTCCTAAAATCAGGCTACTGGACTCTTCGGCCATCTTAACATATCCGGGGCTGTTGGCTAATAACACAGGTATGAGATTTACGTAAGCTATTTTCCTTCCCCTTTCCGCGTACTTGAATGCTAGATATGCGTATACCTGGCTCGGCACCAAGCCTACTCCTCCCTTCTCGATCTTCTCTTCAACCTGTCTTATGTCAGTCACTAGGGAAGATTTCTGGGTGGTGCAAACATCCACGATGACATCTGGTTTAAGCTTCTCGTACAGGCTGTAAAATTCGTCGAGAGCCTCTTTAAACTCAAGTTCTCTATCTAACGAACTCACCGGAATGTTAAGGTCTTTTAGGGACCGCATTTCAACACCTTTATATACTTTAACTTTCCTCAGGGATTCCGGGACATTGCCAAATCCATAGAATTCGGTAGCAACCTGGTAGACGTCTTTACCCGTTTTTCTTGAATCCACCTCAACTGAACCAACCAACTCAATGTCCTTAAAGCCATATTTCAAAGGCATATCTGCTAAGGGTACTCCATAGGGCTTTAACTCCCCTCTCTTTATCCTCTCCAACCCCACTGCGAAAATCGTTCCAACAACTCCCTGACCCAACATCAAAACCCTTATCATTGCAACCGCCAACTATCTAACGGTCATTAGATACAATCTATCTAATAGCCATTAGATATTTAAGTCTATCTCCCCACCACCCATCCCCAAGATAGGTAAAGGTTTAATATCCTTAGGCAGGGAGACTATTGAGGAATCTTCTGATGAAAGAGGTTAAACCTATTCGGAGGCTTAAGCGTAAGCTGGGTATAGAGGTACTCTGGCTTTTTCTTCTCTCCCAGCTGGCTGAAGGAGACTCCTACGCCTACGAGCTAATAAAATTCATTGAGGAAAAATATGGTTTTAATCCAGGTAAAGTGTTACCCTACGTTGTTTTGAAAAGACTTGAAAACGAGGGGTATGTGGAATCCTACCTAAAGGATAAAAGGAAGTACTACAGGCTGACTCCACAGGGAATCGCCCTTCTTAAAGAGGGAATCGCGTACATAAAGTTAGTTTTAAATAATCTCGAGAAAAGTCTGACGGAAGATATTTGAGTAGGGTAAGGGACATGGAGAAGCTGATATCTGCTCTTCTAGAATTCTACATACCGTTAATAGTAGCTGTAGTATACAAGCTGTTTTATAAGCCACCAGACCGCACCTCAAGGGACCTCTCGAAGCTGGTTTTATACTTTTTTCTACCGATACTCCTCTTCAATTCGGTTTCGGGGAAAAATCTCCTTGATCTGGCCGGAACCTTCATTATAATGATTGCTGCATCGGCTTTAACCATCACCGTCTCCTTGGTTTCAGCTTTAATTCTGTTTAAAGGGGACCTGGAGATCGTTCTCCCCTCCTTCTATGTTAACGCAGCCTATCTGCCCCTCCCTATAGCAATGTCTCTTTGGGGTGAAGCAAGCATCCATCTCATAGGATTCTACGTGCTATTTAACGCCACTACAGGCAACCTTCTAGCCCCATTCCTCCTAGGTAGAGATATAAAGGAGGGAGTAAAGAGGATTGTACGGTATCCTCCTCTCTATGGAATAACACTAGGATTTCTTTGTTCCCTTATGGGCTTCAGGCTACCACCATACCTCGCCGAACCCCTCTACACCACCGGCTCCCTTGCACCTCCACTCGCCCTCGTGGTGATAGGGTTACAGACCGAGAAGACGGGGAACCTGCTCGACGGGAGTGTAATGAAGCTTAGTGTAATCAGGTTTTTCATCTCCCCGCTGGCAACCTACCTGGCTCTACCGTTTATAGTATCTCCCGAGTCTTTAGCCTTTAAAGTAGCGTTATTAGAATCCTTTATGCCGCCAGCCGTCACAAACGTAATTCTTGCAAATGAATTCCTGGAAAAATCCGATCGAATAGTTAGAATAGTGTTGGAAACAACGATAATCTCCACCCTGTTCATACCAGCATTCCTACTCCTAATGAAATAACATTAAGTATGAACATAAAATTGACAACTTTTTGCCTCACTTTCGAACCACTTCACCATCCCTTTTAATATCTGTGCGGAATGTCTAGTGCCCTCCTTGTATGGAGTTTCACGAATACATAAACGAGGTTCCAATAGCCTCCTAAACCAGAGAGCATTTAATAAAATTATAGGTGAGTATTTTCCATCCAATATACAGCTGAAGTCTGATTTTTCAATATCGTTCATAGCATTTAACGACTCTATTAGCTCATCTTCACTGAAGTGCTGAGTAGATGGTATCATATAGGTGACTAGCTTTTGTATTTCCTTTATATATTCATGTATAAAATTAAGATATCTAGGGTATCTCTTCATATAACGTCTTACATATCTAAATATTTTATATATCCTCTTAGATAATTCATTGCTCTTCTCTTCAAGAACGGTAACTAGATCGTCCATAAATAGATAGATGTAAAGAAAACACGCATAATTTCTAACAGCATCAGGTGGATGATTCCGCCAAGTAATTTCATTTCCAAGACAATATAAGTACTAGCTCTGCGACTCGATATCTAAGAGGACTTTATCGACTGGGACTTATTAGAAGAAGGGAAAGAAGAAGTAAGGGAGGTAAAGAAGTCATATATTATCGATAGAACATTGGAGAGGGTCTACGTTATGTCTAATGCTATCAGTGGCGAAATGCGGGTAATCTCGTTAATTAAGGTTAAAGGTGAATTGGACAGTAATATTCTCAAAGAAAAGTCCTTGATTCGGCGAAGAAATTAGGTATCGAAAACATCGAAATAGTTGAGACTTTAGGTAGGGTAGATTATGCGTTAATTTACGGAGCTAAAAGTATCGAGGATGTCAATAAATTTGCTTTAGAGATCCGTAAAATACCCGATGTAGTTGACGGTGAAACTTTAATAGGGTTAATAAAATAGTTTTTCTTACATTTAACAATTTTTAGCCATAAAGTAGATCGAGTAGGGGTTTAACCCATTCTGCTGTTTTGTTTAATACGAGCCCCGGCATAAGCGCGTGTGCTATGTCCTTTAAGTCTTCGCGTGTAACTATGTTCAGCTTAGCGTATAAGAAGAGGGAAAGGAAAAGTATAAGGGATCCACCGATAAGCCAATGGAGATTAAGGAAATAAGCCAATACGCCTGTCAATAAAGGAGGAGCCACTGTCAATGCTAGTTCTTTGAAGTTGATTTTGAAGCCGCTGATTTCAGCTATAACCGTAGCTGTAATCATTCCTAGGATGGCACCGGTGGTGAAACTTAGGGCCGCTCCAAGCCCCCCTAGAAAAGGTACCAGAAAGGAGTATAATGCTAATCTAGGTATATTTTGCATAGAGCCTATCACGAAAACTTTAAGGTAGTCTCCATACGCATATACAAGGCTGTTCACCGCCGACGTGATGGCCAACGGGATTACAGCTACCACCAGAAGCTGAAGCATGGCGGAGGCCTGAATGTAGTTTGGTCCCAAGAGACCTAAGGGAAGCCATGGATACACCACCGTGAAAGCTACAGCCGGGGAGCAGGCGGCTAGACTTATCTTTAAAACCCTCGCTGTAGCCCTTTTCCTACCATCTCTCATTCCACTTAAAACTGGGAAAAGCAAACCAAGCATGCTTGTAGCAAAAACTAAGACAACACTACTTATCGCAGTAGCCACGTAATATAAGCCCGATTCAAGTGCACCGCTTACACCAAAGACCGTAAGCAAGCCAACCTGTTGTCCCACCAATACTATTACTCCAGGAGCCCATCCAGCTACACCGGCTATGATGGAATCCTTTAAAGCATCAAATGAGAAGAAGGGTGGTTTACCGACGAACCTGTACACAAAGAATCCGTTTAGAAAAAGGGATGTCCAGCTGGCAACCAGATACCCTATTGTGGCCCCCACCCATCCCCACCCTGCAATTACAAGGCTAACGCCCACTATGAACTTCAGGGAGCCTGCTACAAGGCTTACCAGGAAATTGATATCCGTTCTAAGTATGGCTATCAAAAAGGAGTTAAAGGCGACTCCGGCTCCACCCACTATCATGAGTGCCGCCAGAAAAAGCATGTAAGGATCCAGACCTATGTTAAAGAAGCTGATGGACGCCAGTGATACAGCTATAAGTGAGTAGACGCATGCATAAAATGTGAATGCAGACCAAAGATATTCAGCAACCTTATCCAGGTCTCTTCTCCCAAGATAAATGCCTATAAACCTCTGCATCCCCCTAGCTACTCCCAGGCTGAAAACACCTGTAAGCAGGCTAGCTATGCTCGTGGTCGTGGTGGCGTAGCCTAGTGTTTCGGGCTCGGTAAACTTGGATATGACAAGCCAGTAGAGGAATCCCAGGATGCTACCGGTTAGGCTGGTTGCGTAAAGCCAGAAACCTCCTCTGACAACTCTTCTTATACTGAACTTTCCTCCCATGGATCCCCCGCACTGCCACAAAATATTTTGAAGAATATTTAATTGTTTTACTTAGCATTAAATAAACGGAGGAATATCCACAGCCCTTAACATGTACGGTGAATGCCTTAAACTCCAGCTGGCAAATGTTTTAGGGAGGAAAATATATAATGTTTAGAAAATATATTTTGAATTGTTAAGGTGATTGATTGAAGGCTCTTATTTTGGCCGGTGGTCTAGGCAAAAGGCTTAGACCCTACACGGAGAATACTCCTAAACCCCTAGTCATTGTGGCTACGAAGCCTATTATAGTATGGCAGATAGAGTGGCTTAAAAACTATGGTATAACAGACTTTGTGGTGGCATGCGGTTATAAAAGGGAAAAGGTGATAGAGTATCTGGGTAACGGCAGGAAACTGGGGGTTAAAATTGGATACGTTGTTGAGGACGAACCCTTGGGGACCGGGGGTGCAATAAAGAACGCGGAACCTTTCCTAAAAAACGAGGGAAAATTCATAGTCATTAACGGGGATATTATAACAAATCTAAACCCTCTACACCTCTTAACTTTAGATAAGCATTTAGGTTCAATAGCTTTGGTTCCCCTTCCATCACCTTATGGCATAGTGGAGACGGAAGGGGATAAGGTTAAGTCCTTCAAGGAGAAACCTCTACTAGAAGACTATTGGATTAACGCCGGCGTATACTGTTTTAGTAGTAAAGTTTTCAGCTACCTGCCTGAGAAAGGTGATATAGAACGGGAAGTGTTTCCCGTGCTTGCGGAGAAAGGGTTACTGAAAGCCGTCAAATACACGAACGTGTTTTGGAAAAGTATAGATACCGTTAAGGACCTGGAGATCGCCGAGAAAATCCTCTCAAAGAAAAGCCGATAGAAGATACTATTAATGACATATCAGCTTTATAGCATGTTTATCTTTTAAACCCGGTTTTCAGTCTACGCTAATAATTTAAATGGTTGGATGGATTAAATACTACAGTAGGTGGCGTTAATGAATGATGGTGCCACGGTCATCTTAAATGGATTTAGGGAGTATATTTTATCGTTGCTTCCGAATATATTATTATCCATAGTAATACTGATCATAGGATACATTATAGGAAAATTGACTGCTAAAGCCGTTACAGGGGCTGTAAGACTCACCGGCGGCGACGAAAAGTTCAGGAAATCGGATATCGGTAAAAACCTTACCGACGCCGGATACCCTATTTCAAGGATACTTTCCATAGTAACCCGTCTAGCCATATACACTTTAACAGTCCTTACCGCACTTTCGGTTCTAAATATTCCACTTCTACAGGAGGTTGGAACCCTAATAGCAGGATACCTTCCGAGACTTGTGGGAGCCATAATAGTCTTCCTTTTCGGGGCCATGCTAATAGAGTGGATAGCTGATTTAACGGAAAGCTTGATCAGGGAGAGTGTTCTCCCAGAACGATTCACTACACTTTTCACCTTGGCCTTGAAGTACATGATGTATGTTGTACTTGTTTTCATGATGTTCGAGATAGCTGAAATAGCCCCCCAGATCGTAGCTATAGTTGCCCAGGCAACTTTTCTGACGCTTGCTATAGGAGGAGGATTATCGATAGCCCTTTTAATTGGTCTAGGCTTAAGAGAGGAAGCAAAAGTCCTTCTCTTAGGTGAACTAGGCGATTTAAAACCGGGCGTGGTCGTGGAGATAGAGGGGGGTAAAGGTGTCATTAAGAGAATCACCACACTCTTGGTGGAACTTGAAGACGAAAACGGGAATCTAATCGTATTGCCTAAAAGAATGTTCATTCAAAAAGGTTATAAGATAATAAGAAGCTGATTTTAAACCAACTTTACATCCATATTTTTGTGACCCAGATAAGAAAGAATTTTATTTTATAAGTCTAAAGCTAGAAATGTAAGGAGATTTTGATGAAGGGAGTTGAAGGAGTAATTCTATGTGGAGGAAAAGGGAAGAGGCTTAGGCCCCTTACATACTATTTTCAGAAAACCATGATACCTATAGGGCGTAGACAGAAACCTCTCCTCGAGTACATTGTCAGGTTGATGAAATACCATGGCATAGAAAAGTTAACCCTACTGGTCAACTACAAGTATGAACAGATTTTAAACTACTTTGAAACCGGCGACCGCTTCGGCGTCAAAATAGAATACTCTGTAGACGACCCGAAGCTTGCAGGCACAGGTGGAGCACTCCTCAACGCCTATAGAAGAGGATTCCTAGACTCCGCAGAAACGATATTGATATACTACGGCGATATCTTAACGAACCTGAGTTTAAGCGACCTGGTTAACAAGCATCTTGAACGCGATGCTACAGCCACGCTGGCTGTGGCTACACGGTACCAGGTGCCCGTAGGCGTAGCGGAAGTAGAGGGAGATAAGATCGTTAAGCTCATAGAAAAGCCTTGGATGCAACTATATGTTACTATGGGAATTTTAACTATAGACTCTGCTGCCCTTAAAACCTTAGATAAGATGGTGGGAGAGGAGGGTAAAATAGATATAATGGGAGATTTCATCCCCAGGCTTATAGAAGATGGAGGACGAGTCTACGCCTACAAGTTTGAAGGCGAATGGTATGATGTAGGCTCGGCGGAGAAGTATGAGAAACTGGATCCCGCTAAAATAGACTCACTTCTAGGCTATCTTTTTTAATACGGATCCCTCAACTAATTCCAGGTAACCGTCTGGGATGACCTATAAAGGAGTAGATATCAACACCATGTTAACCCGTCGTCGGGGACAGGATAATAGGCGGGGTTAAGGGCTTGAAAAGGAGGTTAAAGAGTTTCCCAATGCTAAACGACATCATAGTGTTATCTCTTATACTTTCCGTCTCCACCCTCGTCAACGTCAATACTGTTATACCGTCCTATATGGGGTCGCTGGGTGCCCAAGCGTTTATCGTAGGCCTAGCTTACACTTTAATGGCTTTTTCCAGGGCGGTTGCGAGGCTCATTAGCGGGTTTTTAAGGGATGTTGCTGGCGAAAGAATAGTATTGACCATATGTCTTCTTCTGAGGATGTGTGCATATATTCTCCTCTTTCTAGCGAAAGATGTACTGAATCTCGTGGCTGGACTGGCGTTGCTGGCTACAGCTCAGGGACTGGAAAACCCTGCACTCCTCTCAGCTACAGCTGTCGTTGCCGGAGAAACTGCTTCGACAGGCGCTGTTTTCGGATTAATTTTAACCCTGAGGATGGGGCCTAACATTGTGTCTCCTGTTTTATCGGGCTGGTTCGCCGATTCCTTTGGTGTAAGGAATATCTTTATTCTAGGTCTCGTGTTAACATGTTTTTCACTGTTGTTTTATACCCGCGTTAAAACCGGTTTCAAGCTTAAATACGCTGATCCGCTTGGAGTGAAAGCTGTTTTCCGTAAAGACCTGCTACTACTGCTTTTAGCTACGTTTTTTCTTTTCATCACAGTATCCTCCTTCATCCCCATTTTATCGTACTGGATCGGCGAAGAACTTGGCTACAGCTACCTCGCATTGGGCCTAGTTTTTTCTAGCAGGAACCTGATAGCCCTCTTCTCTAGAGTGTATTCTGGCCAGCTTTCTGACAGATTTGGGGAACTTAACATGCTCATGTGTGTTGGACTTGTCCGCGCCGTCGCCCTCCTCCTGCTCCCCTTCACGAAAGAAATAGCAGCCATAACTTTACTGGTGGTTCTACACGGCTCCCTGATGGCCGCCCCTCCCCGCAGTGCTTTTATAGCAAAAATGTTTGGGAAGGAGGATTACGGTAAAGCTTACGGCTCCGTAGGCTTAGCCCAGGATTTAGGGTCGATGGTTGGACCCGTCCTGATGGGGTTTATCGCCGACCATTACGGGTATACTGTAGCATACATGTCCATGAGCGGCTTTTTAATCGCATTTATCTTTACAATAGGCGTCTTGAAGCGTTTCTCCTCAACCCTAAACGGTTAGAGGACAGGTAGAGATATTACTTTGTCAAGCATCATATTCAAGGGATACCAGTGGAGGCCATTAAGAAAATATATCGATTGGACTCGACTCTAGCTGAATCCCTCAAGGAAATCATATGGAGGTATGTAGAAAAGCTTAGGAAGGAGAAGGGAATCGACTTAGTGAAGATAATGAACTTCTGTGGTACGCATGAATGGACTACCGTACACTATGGATTGAGGAGCTTGATGCCCCAGGGCCTAGACCTCGTGGCTGGACCGGGGTGTCCAGTCTGTATAACCCCCTCCTACTACATCGAGACCGCAATTAAATTATCCATGGAAGGGGTTAGGGTCTACACCTTTGGAGATGCATACAGGTTACCTGCCCTGAAGCCTGTGAAGGGTGCAGGGAGCCTCGTCGAGGCAAAAGCCCTAGGCGGGGACGTGAAAACAGTCTACAGTTTCCTAGATGCAATCAAGGATGCCCGTAAAAGTGGAAGGACCTCGATTTTCCTTGGAATAGGGTTCGAGACCACAACACCCAGCTACGCAACCCCCATAGCCGAGGGAAAAGTTCCAGAAAACCTTCTTTTCTTAAGTGTCTTGAGGCTCACTCCGCCAGCAGCTAAATACGCTATCAGAATAGCTATAGAGAGGAACCTACCCCCCGTCCAGGGGGTCATAGCACCGGGACACGTATCCACCATTACAGGCGCCAAGCCGTGGCATGAATTCAGTCTTGAAACAGGCATACCGACAGTGATCTCTGGTTTCGAACCCATCGACCTACTGTTATCCGTGGCAAAATTGTTGAAGATGATAATGGAAAAAAGGGTTGGAGTGGAGGTCGAATACAGGAGGGTGGTGACCTGGGAGGGTAATAAGAGGGCGAAAAGGCTTATTGGAGAGGTCTTCAATGTGGTTGATGCGGCGTGGCGTGGGATAGGCTTCATCCCAGATAGCGGGTTAAAACTTAAGGATAAATACTGGAGACTTGATGCAGTGACCCAGCTTGGTTTAAGGGAGCCGAGTAGAGAGGAGTGGAGCTATGATCTACCTAAAGACTGCAAGTGTGCTGAAATCACATTAGGGTTGGCTAAGCCGACAGACTGCCCCCTCTATCTGAAGATATGTACCCCAGATAAACCCTGGGGGCCATGCATGGTGTCCCTCGAAGGGACCTGTGCCGTGTGGGCAAGGTTCGGGGGAGGAGGCTTAGCCTTGGACCTGGGAAAGGAGCTGGGATTAATATAGGGGGTGGCTTTACATGTGCTGGGCTATACCAGCAAAGGTTCTGAAAATCCATGGGTTTACAGCTACAGTGGATTTCGGCGGAGGAGTAGTGAAAGAGGTTATTGTAGCCATGGAAGACATCAGGGAGGGAGATCTAGTCCTGGTCCATGCAGGTTCAATTATAGGCAAAATAGATGAGAAAGAAGTCCTAGAAACACTTAAAATATACAGGGAGCTTGCCATAGAATCCGCTGTAGAGAGAGGATTAAAAAGAGATGAGGCTGAAAGGCTCGTCGACGAGAAGATGAGAAAAATAACGGAGGATTTGGGTGTGGGTTCATGAAAGAAGAGAGGATTACTCTAGCTCATGGGGCTGGGGGAAAGGAGACCACAGAGATCTTGGAGAACCTGCTCTTCAACAGGTTGGACATAGTGTATAAGCGTGTTAAAGGTGGTGTTGGAATAGATCTACCAGACGATGGAGCGACCATCCCGCTTCCCGACGGAAGCTTCCTAGTGGTGTCCACGGACTCCTATACGGTGAAGCCTATACGGTTCCCGGGCGGCGACATCGGTAAACTAGCCGCCTGTGGGTCTATAAACGATGTATTGGTGATGGGTGGCAAGCCCATAGCCTTCCTGGACATGATAGTGGTGGAGGAGGGGGTTCCCATGAGCCTACTGGAGGCCATAGTGGACTCCATGCTCAAGGTTTTAAGGGAAGAGAGAGTCCCCTTGGTCGGCGGGGACTTTAAAGTTATGCCTAAAGGCGGTGTCGATGGAGTGGTGATAGCTACGGTAGCCTTAGGATTAGCTAGAAAACCCATAATAGACGCCGAGCTTAAGCCAGGAGACCGTATTATCGTGACCGGCCCCCTGGGGGAGCACGGTGCCACCATAATGGCGTTACAGCATGGAATAGATGCGGAAAGCAAGGGGTTGAAAAGCGATGTAAAAACCTTAACAGGGATCATGATCCCCCTTATGGAAAAATATGGTGAATACATTCACGCTGCAAGGGATCCCACTAGGGGAGGGTTAGCAATGACCCTTAACGACTGGGCTAAAGCAAGTGGAACCGTGATAGTTGTAGAGGAGAATAATATACCTGTAAGGAACCCTGTTAAAGCTTACTCGGAGATGCTTGGAATAGACCCCCTCTACCTTGCATGTGAAGGAGTAGCAGCGTTAGGTGTGGAAGGTAGCCGGGCAGGGGATATCCTAGAATACCTGAGGAGACTAGGGTGCTGTAAAGCAAGTATAATAGGAGAGGTCAAGAAGAGCGAAAAATACAGTGGCCTTGTACTGTTTCAAAGCGCTGTAGGCGGTTTAAGAATACTGGAGCCTCCTACAGGTGTACTGGTGCCCCGTATATGCTGAACAGAGGCAGAAGACTGTGGAAGCATACAAAATTATTGTAACCGGGCTTGTGCAGGGGGTTGGCTTCCGCCCCTACATCTATAGGCTAGCAGAAGAACTTGGACTCAAAGGATACGTCAAAAACCTCGGTGGAAGCGAGGTCGAAATACACCTTGAAGGAGATAAACAAGACGTTAAGAGGTTTCTTGAGCTACTGGAGAAGAAAAAGCCCCCTCCAGCCTTTATCGAGGAAACCAAGATAATTAAGGTGACGCCACAAGGGTTCAAAGAGTTCAAGATACTTTCCAGCGGAACTGTACGCAAAAAACCTTCCATCATACCACCCGACTTCGCGATATGCGATGACTGTATGAGAGAGGTTCTAAACCCTAGGGATAGAAGATATAACTTCCCGTTCAACAGCTGTGCATGGTGTGGACCACGTTACTCGATGATGTACAAGCCACCCTACGACAGGGAAAACACTTCAATGATGTTTTTCCCGCTATGTGGAAGCTGCCTTCAAGAATATAGAGACCCCAAGAATACGAGGAGGTTTCATGCACAGGGTATAAGTTGTCCCGCTTGTGGCCCGAGACTGTGGCTAGAGGATTCAAGAGGGGAGATTATAGCATCAGATAACCCGCTGAGAGAGGCTGCAAGACTTGTGGATGAGGGATACATTTTGGCTATAAAGGGGTTGGGAGGCTTCCATGTGGCAGCATTAGCCTCCGACGATGAAGTCGTATTAAAATTAAGGAGGAGGAAGAGGCGTAGGGAGAAACCATTCGCCATGATGGTGCTTGACCTGGAAACTGCCTGTAGAATTGTAGAGGTGGATGAAGACTCTGCGAAACTGCTCTCCTCCCCCCAGAGGCCTATCGTCATTCTTCCTGAAAAAGACTATAGCCCTGTTTCCAGGCTTGTTGCCCCAGGATTAAACATGCAGGGTATAATGCTTCCCTACACGGCGCTACATTACCTTCTCCTAGCAGACACCAAAGATAAATTCCTTATAATGACAAGCGGGAACCTAACAGGCGAGGCGATGTGCACCGGTAACATGGAGGCCCGTATAAAACTTAAAGGTATAGTCGACTACTATCTAATGCATAACAGAAGGATTGTAAACAGGGTTGATGACAGCGTTTTAAGGGTTACGGATAAAGGATACGTGTTCCTCAGAAGAAGCAGAGGATATGCTCCTAAATGGATCCAGCTTCCCTTCCAACTCGATGGACACGTGATTGCTTTGGGAGCAGAGCTACAGAACACAGGTGCAGTCGCCTTCGAAGATAAGGCGGTGTTAACACAGTTTATCGGTGATTTAGAGGACCTGGAAACACTAAAAGACCTGGAGAAGTACATTAGGTTTCTAGCTGAAAGCTATAACATCGGTTTTAAGGAGAGCATAGTTGTGGTGGACAAGCATCCCCGATACCTCAACAGGCTACTCGCCAGGAAACTTGAAGAAGAATACGGGTGTCGTATCGTGGAAGTCCAACACCATCACGCACACATCGCATCGGTTATGGTTGAGGCTGGACTGGAACCCGACGAAAGTATCGTAGGAATAGCCATCGACGGCACAGGATATGGCGAGGACGGCAATAGCTGGGGTGGGGAGGTGCTTTACGCAAGTTATGGATCATTTAGGAGGATAGGGCATTTACAATACCTTCCTTTACCCGGGGGAGATAGGGCGGTCAGGTACCCTGTTAGGATGCTGATAGCGGTTTTATCGACGTTTCTCTGCGATGAAGAAATATTCTCTCTTATTGAAAAAAGGAATCTTGTTAAGGGACTGCCCTACGGCTTCGAGGAAGCCGAACTGGCTTTAAGGCAGTGTAAGGCAGATGGTGTTTTGACGTCTAGCCTAGGAAGGGTGCTCGACGCTACTTCCTCGTTGCTTGGAGTATGTCTAGAGAGAACCTATGAAGGGGAGCCTGCGATGAAGCTTGAGGCATCGGCAAAAAACGGAAAACTTATCGAGGGCATCGAAGCCGATATAAGGAGTGTTAACGGCGCATTTATCGTCGACACCTCAACACTTTTTGAGGGACTTATAGAGAACCTAGATAAACCAGTGGAAGATCTAGCGTATACCGTGCAATATGTTTTAGGCTCCATGCTTGCAGAGATAGCGGCTAAGACAAATCCCGGGAACCCGGTAATAGCCGTTTCAGGAGGGGCGGCAGTAAACTCCATAATATTGAAAAGTATTAGGGAAAAGGCTTCAGAACACGGTTTCAAGGTTATAGTAAACAGGAGGGTTCCTCCAGGCGATGGGGGATTGTCTTTAGGTCAAATAGCGGTGGGATATTTCAAGAATAAAGTGTAGTTCTAGCCGCTTTTCTCCCTTCCTTTGATGTAATAGAGTTTCTGTCTTAGATCCCTTATGTTGGGTACTTCGCCTACAAGACCTCGTTTTTCAAGGAGTTGAAGCGCCCTTCTGACAGTTCTTACTGGTAGAAAAGTTTTGGAGGTGATGTCCTTCTGGGTTAATGGCCCCTCGTATTCCAGAACCTTATAGACAAGCTTGGCGCTTGGGGGGACATCTACCAGTCTCTCGGAAAGCTTAGCCTTCCTGTAGATTCTCAAACCGAGGCTCGACGTTTTAGCTAACCTCACTAGCTTTAAGCTTTTCCTGTATTTAGCCACCGAAATATTTCCGGAAACCTTAAGCCTTTTAACGCCGTCCGCTACCACCTCGACGCTGACCCTGCTGGAGATCTCCTCTAAGATTATTTTACGGTTTTCCGGTACTATGAGGGGGCGGCGGGCCGGGTCGAGGGAGTTTACAGGTGTCACTACAAAGACCCTTGAGCCTGGGAACACTAATGGCCCCCCAGCTGAAAGAGAGTATGCTGTTGAGCCTAGGGGTGTAGATATTATGATGCCATCACCCCTATCCCTCCACACGAATTCCCCGTCTAGCCAGAGCTCATACTCCATTATGACAGCACTTTTGGAAGGGAAAACAGCCACTTCGTTAACCGCATGGATTTCCCCTCCACCATCCACCCGACCCCTTATAACGGGGTTTTCCTCGAGGAGGAACTCGCCTTCTGAAAGTTTTTCAAAAACCGTGTTAAGGTCGTTTAAACTTACCTCCGCTATGAAGCTTTCAGACTCATCTAATCCCACGGGTAAAAAAGGCCTAGAGAAACCTAGCCTATGAAACCAGTTGAGAAAGAAACAGTCGTCGCCAACAAGAATTATTAAATCATAGTTTTCGGAATCCTCTAGGTTGAAACAAACATCTATGGAACGTTCGGTTGCACTCTTCCACAAATCTTTTTCTAGATTCTCAGCCCTCCTCTCCTTATCGAATAAAATTAGCGCCTTCAAGGGCCTCACTTCGTCACAATAAAATATAGTGGAGGAGGGTTAATAAAATAGTATTGGGTTTGAGGCTGTGTCGGAAGCAGGGCGTCGGTGAATGAAGTGCGGCGGATCAATGGACTGTCAGCAACCCGCCGCTGAAAAATCAATGCACCCGGTAGAATCCAAGCAATTTTAATGAACCTTGAACCCTGGCCCTGCTACCGACGACAGTTTCCTCCCAATATTACCATTTAAATATATTCCAATCCAGATATTTAAATTTTACTAGATACAAAAACTAGCAGAGGTCATATATGATGTTGCTGGAAACAGTAGCTACAATGGCTTTTAATTAAATATAAAAAATAGGATGTTTGACACCCTCCCCGCTAAAGCAGGGAGCTTTCTGGCGTCATTTTTGTAACTACTTGTAGACTTCCAGCTGAAAAGATAATTTAGTTCCGGATTTCTCAAACAGGAGCCCTACAGGACAGTTTGCTAATGTATGTTTAAGCACTTTTTCTACTTTTTCTCTAGGTTCGTCTGTCTTAACCCTTATGGTTACTTTGGCTTCGGCGACTGTAGGCTCTCCTCCAGGCTTCTCCGCATCTACCTCGACTTCAAGGGAATGTACTTTAACCCGCATTTTTCCTGCAACCAATATGAATATCGTGGAAATACAGCCAGCTAGGCTCATTACCGCTAGTTCAAGCGCGGTTGCACCAGTGTCCCTGCCTCCAAGGCTTTGTGGGAGATCCACCACTACGCTGTGGCCTCTACCGTTGTCTAAAATGGATCTGTAACCCTCAACCCACTTTGCACGGGCTTTCAAGGCTTCCAACCAATTTAATATTAAAGTTTGTAAAAATATAGTTAACGTGTAATCCTCCCGAGAACCTCTTTTACATCGGTTACTTCCACTCCATATATTTTCTGCATGTAGTTTAACGCCCATTCATGGTCGCTTTCCTTGAAGCTTGCAACACAATCCCTTGGTACTATGATTTTATACCCTCGGTAGAAGGCATCGGCAGCTGTGTGTTTAACACATATATCCGTGGTTACGCCAACTAGGATTAAGTCTGTTACCCCCAGCTCCCTTAAAAGAAGATCCAACCCGGTTTCGAAGAAGCCGCTATATCTTCTCTTTTCAAGTACAAAGTCCCCGGCTTTAGGTTTAATTTCATCTATTACTTCGGCACCCTCTGTCCCTTTTACCGCGTGAGGCCCCCATAACTTAAATTCCTCGTCTATTTGAGGTAAATGCGCATCATTAACGTATATTACTGGTATTTTCTTTTCCCTAGCTTTATCTAAAAGCGTTTTTATGTTAGGTACGATTTTACCGGCTTTCTCGCTTCCAAGAACGCCGCTCACGAAATCCTTTAACATATCTATTACCAGAATAGCTGTTTTACCCACTGTCTCACCAAAATTCAATAACGTCTGTGAAATATATATGGGTGCATTAGGGTAAGTTTTGGACCCCTCTTTTAAGGGGAAAGGTCAAAAAGTCCTATATTCTATTTTTCTCACGCGCTAAGGAGAATACCATCAGCCCCATTACAGCCACCACTACCACTATAAACATTATTGTGGTCCACCTAGACGTAGTTGTTGTAACGTCTTCTTGGACTAGTTTAACGGGTTGAGCCTGTTTAATGTTGCTGGTGGGGTGAACTATAATAAAGGCCTTTACCTTATTGAGGTTTACATGCCCATTGTCTACTCCAGGCCAGTCGTATACTACCCCTTTACCGTAGTAGTTGAAGTACTTGCCCCTATTTAGGTCTCCTGCAGGGTCGTTGACTATAACGCTTCGGTTGGGCATGTAGCCTACTGCTACCACAATGTGTCCACTGCTGGTAAGCTGGGTGCTTATGATTACAGGGTGTCCTTTATCCAGCTCCTCCACCAGTTCCTCCCATGTCGGCGTCGTATCCACGTAGGCTTCGAAACCAAATATCCTGAAAACTTCGGCCATCTTGCTCCAGCTGGCCCCCGAACCTGGAATGTAAACGTAGCCGTGAACCCCGCGGCCGTATCGTGTTCTCGAGGCATCGAGGGCTTTTTGATCGAAAGTGTAGTCTCCCACCTTAAATATTCCACAAACATATGCACCATAAATGCTTGTATGCTGGTAAGGGTTGCTGGAATTTATTGGCCATTCTGGTAGAACCCCATAGTAAGCCAAGACCATGACAACAGAGGTGGCGCCACAGGAATATCTTCCATCAAACCAATCCGGCATATCGTATACTTGGTGTACATAGGGTACATCTAGTGGTGTAGCCTGCACCATACCTGTATGAATCAATGTCACAACTACGAAAAACAGTAGCATAGTCTTCGCGGTAAACGAATATGACTTCATCCGAAATACCATACTAAAATAATTTCTCTCCTTGATAAAAATTATGTACTTACCGGCCAGGATTTATAAGCCTAAAGCGAGATACAACTCATGGTGGATTTCGATGGCTGAAAAAAGTTTTGGACTGAACTTCAGGTACATGTATATTCATGCAGAACTGCTGACGGAACAGATTCCCCCCTCCTTACAGGTGAACCTGCAACTGAACATGCCTACCGGCAAGCCGTCCTTCGAGAACGAGGCTTTAATCCTCCCCTTCACCCTTAATTTTACCACAATACCTGCTGTAGCCAACATAACTTTAAGAGGCATTGTTAAAGTTTCGGGAAAAAGGAAGTTTCTAGAGGAGATAAAGAATGAAACAGAAAGAAAAAAGCCTATAAAAATCCTTCCTGTGATACTTCAACATCTCATGTTTGAGGTGATGCTGATCGGCAGGGAAATAGGCTTACCTCCGATACTTATGCCTGCCACCATGCCACCTAAATCCCCTAGAGAGCCATCTTCAATGATAGCTTAAAATGAAGGCATCATCCTGGGCGTAGAACCGAAGAAATGCCCCCGCCGGGATTTGAACCCGGGATCCCCGGCTCGAGAGGCCGGTATACTTGACCGGGCTATACGACGGGGGCTATTTTACGATAATTTCCGCTTTTTTATATATTTTTCCGGGAGCACTTCACCTATTGGAGGAGACCTAGGCTGTTGAGTATCATCAGGTAGGTTAAAGCCGTAGATAGCTGGATGAGTACTAGGGGTACTGCCGTTTTCATGTATTCTCCTATGGATATGTGATATCCTTTTCGTTCAGCCAATCTTATTCCAACGAAAACGGAGGGGGAGCCGAAGTTGGTTAAGCTACCGCCTAGGTTTCCGCCTACTATAAGTGCCCAGTAGAGTGGGATTGGATTGAATCCCGTTTCAAGGGCTATGTTTTCAACGATAGGCAACAGCAGTAACGTTACTGGAATGTTGTCTATGAATGCGGAGAGAACAGCGCAGAAGATGAGGAGGAACGGCATGCCCAAGATAAGGTTGCTTCCTACAATTTTTGTAACGACGTGGCT
This sequence comes from Thermoprotei archaeon, assembly GCA_003650675.1. GTDB lineage: Archaea > Thermoproteota > Thermoprotei > Thermofilales > B20-G17 > B67-G16. Next base: position 30,706 of record QMRH01000003.1, read on the forward strand.
TACAACCTCCAGGACCCCGCTTTTCTCTAGTCCCCCTACGAAAAGGAAGAATCCTCCCACAAAGAATGGTATGCTCCAGTCTACTCCGCGGAATATTTCGTCCGGGTTTATGCCACTGAGAAGGAACATTGCAACCACGAAGATGAACGAGATAAGTGTAGGTGAGAGGCCCAGCATGTCGCTGAGGGATATTGTTATGATGAAGCTCACGAAGATGACTAGTGAACGGTAGAAAGCCGACGGGTTCCTTGCACCATTAGAGTACTCGCCTATCCTTATATCTGCCTTCTTTTTTCCACCGGCTACAAGTTCTTTGTGTAGGAAGAAGCGGATATAGAGAAGGGTGACGACAGTAAGTACGAAGACAAGTGGCAGGGATACTTTTAAGAAATCGAAGAAGGAGAGCTTTGCCTTAGTGGCAACTATCAACGCCGCTACAGAGCTTATCGGTAAGAGTATTCCGCCAACATCTGTTTGAACAGCCTCCACTATTATAAGTTTCCTAGCATCCATCTCAAGCATTTTAGCGATCCTCAAAGTTATCATACCTATCGCTAACATAACTGTTATATTAGATGATACACCTGAGAATATAGTTACTATCAGGGGGAGGACGTATGCTAGAACCCCTGGTCTAGCGCCTATTCTCTCAATAATGTATTTTTCCACATAGTCGAAGAAACCGGATTTACCCATCGTTTCAAAGAGTATGAGTACAGCCGTTATGAACAGGACGGTGTCTATTTCCAGCATCTCGACTATATCCTTGTACTCGAAGAGTCCGTAGGATACCCCGAAGTACACTGAAAGCACTGCTGCGAGCATAGCTACTATGGCACGGTGTTCTATTTCAGCCATTAAAAGCAATATGACCACAATGAAGATGAGGGAAAACGTTGTAAAGGGGTCCATACAATCACCTCCTAGTCTTCAGAAACCATACAACGCTTAGAAAAATATCTATGAATATCGCAACCCCCACGGCAGATAAAATTATTAAGGCTATGATCTCTAGAACCTGTGCCTCAACAACGTTGGCAGTCCTAACCCTTATAGCCTCCTGTATCAATACGAGGAATATGATATACACCATGCCGTGGATTATCCTTTTTAGGAACAATTCTCGGGAACCATATAGAGTGTCGAATCTACGTTTAAGTGAAACGTAACTGTAGTATGCTAGCGTAAAGAATAGTGCGGACAACATGGTGTAAGACCATTCTTCGAGTAATGTATCTCCCTTGATTACGACCATAAGCTTCCTTCTAAGTGAGAAAATAGGGAAATAAAATTTTATCTGTTATTTTTCAAATAATCCAGTTCATTTTTCTGTAGCTACTATACCCGTCTTCTCTATCGCTTTTACAACAGGTATGGCTACTATCACCGAAACTAAAGTCTGTCCGAAAATATCCCTGGCAAGGGAGCTAATTGCTGGCGCCAGCCCCTTAATGAACACGTTTACACTAAAGTAAGTGAAGGCCATCAATACTCCTGCAAGGAAGATTACACACGTCTGGACTAAAGTATTCTTTCCCTTAGCCAGGCTAGCCACCACACCCTGTATTCCGTGGGCAACCAGTGACACATACCACCTAGGGTAGCCCGTCACTAGGTCGGTTACCAGGGGACCTATGACACCTACCGGTGCCCCCACCTGGATACCGAATATCAGGGCAGCAACGTAGATAGCGGAGTCTCCGATGTGGGTGTATCCCCCTGTAGGAGATGGAACCCTCGTAAAGTAGGTTAAGACCGCTGTTAGGGCTGAGAACAGTGCTATTAAAGCTATTTTAACGGATTGAGGTAACTCTTTGCCTTTGCTGGGGGACATTTATACACCCGTTCGAAAAATACGGCCACTAAAATATAAAGTGCTATTGAAACTTTAATACCTAAAGAACACTGGTGTATTTCAGTAATTTTCTTAGCCCCGTCTCCAAACTCACTTCAGGTCTCCATTTAAGCTTCTTTCTCGCTTTTTCTATGGAGGCATAGCTGTGTCGAATGTCCCCTGGTCTGGGATCCTGGAACACTGGTTTTAGATCGAGTCCTGCCAGCCGACATATAATCTTCGCTAAACCTAGAATAGTGACAGGCTGGCCGGTTGCTATGTTGAAGACCCCGCTAACACGTTTCTTTAACGCTAGCTCCACTGCCGATACAACGTCATCCACATAGATAAAGTCTCTCGTTTGCTTGCCATCCCCGAATATTATTGGAGGGAGACCCTTCTTGACCCTTTCAATGAAACGTATTATTACACCAGCATATTCCCTGCTCTGGCCAGGGCCATAGACATTAAATAGCCTAAGTACTGTGTATTTGAGTCCATATGCTTCATAAACCCTTACATATAATTCTCCTGAAAGCTTGCTGGCCCCGTAGGGGGAAAGGGGATTTAGGGGGTGACCCTCGTCTATGGGTAGATTAACGGGATTACCGTATACAGCTGCACTACTAAGATAAACGATCTGCGTGCAACCTGCTTTCACGCAAGCTCTTAAAACGTTTAGCGTCCCCGTTGAATTGACCTTATGGTATAGTAGGGGCTTTCTCATGGACTCATCGACACTTATAAGTGCAGCCGCATGGACAACCGCATCTGGCGATAAATCTGAAAATACTTTAGGCAGGTCCTTGGCTAGAATATCCTTTTTTACCGGTTCAATGCCCTCTTTCCGTAGATTCTCAACGTTTTCCGGCTTAGATCTAGAAAGATTGTCTATTACAGTTACTTCATATCCTTTTCGAAGCAGGTGTAGTGCGACGTGGTGCCCTATGAAACCTGCACCACCCGTTACTATAACTTTCATTGCGGAAACCTTTAAGCAACAGTGTTTAGAGTTTTTCGACGAAAAGGTTTTTAAGGGAGGCCTGGAGGTTCCTATCTTTCAGGACGTTTACTGAAAGGAGGAGTGCTTCAATGTATCCTTTTGCATTTCCCACGTCTACCCAAGGGGTTTCCTTCACATCGAGCACATATACCATATGTCCTTCTTCGACCAGCATTTCAATGGCATCCGTTAACTCTATTTCCCCCCGAGGACTCTTCTTAACTCTACGTAACATACGAAAGATCTCTTCATCGAATATATAGAGTGAAGTGTTGACAAGATTGGAGGGAGGGATCTTGGGTTTCTCGATAATACCTTTCACTTTAAAAACTTCCGGATCAAGTCTCTTGGAATCATCGTATATTATAACACCGTACCTTTCCGGGTTTTTAACCCGCCTACCGGTCAAGAAGTTACCATTATACTTGGAATATTTTTCCAAAAGCTTCTTAACCATGTTAACACCGAGGTATATGTTATCCCCCGCACACGTGACGAAGGACTCATCTCCCACGAAGGCTTCAGCCTTTTTAAGGGCATCACCAGTACCTAAGGGTAGAGGCTGGTTAATCCACGTTATATGGGATTCATCGAGTTTCTTATAGAATTCCAAAAGAAGGTCGGCTAAATCGTTTTTACCTTTATTCTCGAGAAAATTCACAAAATTCCAGTCCGGTGTAAAGTGGTTTTCGACAAGCCTTTTGTTTCGGCCAACTACAAAACAGAATTCACGTATGCCGGCCTCATAGAGCTGCTCGAAAACCATTTGTAATATGGGTTTAAGAACTATCCTCCCATCGACATCGACGAGAAGTGGGAGCATTTCTTTAGGCATCTCTTTACTAAAAGGTATAAGACGGGTTCCTAACCCCGCCGTCAAGATAACAGCTTTATTTATCCTGCTCAATGTTCCACCCTACCATAATTATACTAAGGTATTATACGGAAAATTTAAAAATTTTTGCAATAGACGGTTGACAAGATTTTTAGCCCCCTCTTCTCGATTTAAGGTATGTAAACGCTTCTCCAGCAACTTTTTCACCTATGAATACAACCAAAAAGATTATTGTATAATACATTATTATTAATTTAATAACATTGTTGCTGAAGACAGGGACATTGAAGATGTTTAAAGTCGACTATAAGACCCTAAAAATACTAAAACACCTTGCTTTAAGCAGGGCAAGTACCCTCTTTATATCCAGGACAGAAAAAATACCTCAACCAACCGTTTACAGGAGAATAGAAAATCTTAAACGTATAGGGGAGGTAAAGGCTATACCGGATTACTTTAAGCTGGGACTCAGACCTATAGTAGTCTTTACGGATATTAAGAGAAGCAAAAGCATGCTGTTCTATGATTTAAAGTTTGCTAAAGTTATTAAGTCGGGTTCATGCCGCAACTTTATTTTTCTAGCGTTACCCTACGAAAGCTGCAGGCATTATATTAAAACCCTTCTTTCACGTCTACCGGAAACACGCATACAATTCTCTTTTACTCCCTTCTCCTGGCGTCCCGACCTGCAGTTTCTGGAGGTGAGAAACAGGATCTTGCAGGTTTTATGGGGGAAGCTTTATAGACATATTATAGAGACGGAGGAGGAGCCTGCAATATTAGAACCTTCTCCTCCAATGAAATTCGATAAAAAGGACTTGTTTATACTTAAGGAGTTGGAGGAAGATGGCCTGCAATCGTTGAGAGAGATAGCACGAAAACTAGGCACTTACCCGGAGCTGATATCATATCACTATAAGAGGCATGTATCTAAGATTATAACGGGGTATAGGTTAAATTTCCCCATAACCCCCAGGGGGACCCCTTGGCGTCTAGTAGAGGTGAAGTCGTCGAACAGGGAGGGCTTAATTAAGGTAACACTATTTTTCATGAAAACACCGTGGCTTATCTATGGATTCCCGCTCAGGGATGAGTTTTCTGTTTTAGCCATACTTGTGGTCCCCTTTTATGAGGAAGAAAGCCTCTTTAGAGCTCTTTCTCTTTTAGAAGATGCAGGTGTAGTAGAGGAATGGCATCACGTAGGCTACATTGAGAAGCGAGAATACGCCGAAAAGAGTATTCCAGTACATTTATTTAAGAAGAAAAAGTGGATTGACGTTACCGACGAGGTGGTCGTAGAATATGCATCCCGTTAGAATCTTAGCAACCGTTAAGCCAGGTAAAGAAGAAAAAGTTAAAAGGGATATTCTGGATGCTTTATACCCCTTTGATCCACAGGTCAATGTACAGTTCACAGGGTTTGGGGGAGTCCTAATAATAGAGACAAAGTTAAAGCCAAAAAGGCTTATAGGATTACTCTCCTGGAGGAGAATAAGACACCTTTATAGACTCATACCATTAAAGATCATGGTTTCGATCGAAAACGTTGATTCAAAGACCCTTTCAGCCGCTTTAAATGATATAAGTGAAGGCGAGGCAACAGCCGTGATCGTGAAGAAACGCGGTATACCTTCACCTAAAGCCTATGAAATTGTGGATAAAATAATTGGATTATTGAAGACCCGGAACATCCACTTAACCAACCGTAGGAAGGCGTCGAAGATTGTGTTTATAGAGTTCATGGGAGAAATTCTCGGGGTAGGCGTATTGGATGAACGTACATTTAAATTCATTAAAGAACATGTTTCGAACAGCCATAATGTTGACAGATAATTGGATAAGCGGTATTACTATACCCCGATAATGGTAATACTTATAAGGTAGAACCTTTTTCTGAGAATAGTGCATAAAAATGGGATTCAATAGCCGTGATATAGCTGTAATGGCTTTAAGTACAGCCTTCTGGTCGGCTTTAAATGTTACTTTGGCGCCTATCTTCTGGCAGATGACCCATCTACCATTTTTATGTGACCTACTTGCCATGATATCACTTATATTAGGTCTCTGGTGGGTAAGGAAACCTGGAACCGGAACTATAATAGGCTTGGCAACCACTTTCATAAACCTGGTGGCTAGACCCGGCGCCTTCTTCTTCCTCGGCTTCACCGCCGCCTCAATAGTATTTGATCTAGCTGTCTACTTGGTAGGATACGATAACTCCTTTTCGAAGAAAACCAGCCCCTTGATTCTAGTGACCTTAGGGGTGTTTTCAACGTGGATTGCCAGCTTAATAATAGGCTCGTTTTTCATGGATGGCAGAGTACCTCTACTATGGTTTTCGTTTCTCCATGCCAGCGGAGGATTTATCGGAAGCATTATAGGCATTATTCTGGTTAAATCGCTGGAAGTAAGAGGTATTAAACCTTGAGGATGGATCTACTCGAAGTAGCGGAGTTTTTTCACGGACATTTAGGCCCCTTCCTAGTGCTTGGCCTTAAAGCAGGCTTATGTTTGACGAGAAAATTTGGGAGAAATCCCCTGAAAAGTAGCGCTACAATAATGTTGCCGTTAAGGAAACCCTATACATGCTTCATCGACGGATTCCAGCTGGCCACCGGATGCACCTTAGGAAAAATGAATATAAACGTGGTTGAATGGAAGGATGGAATTAAAGTAAAATATGTTTTAAACGAACACGTTTTCCATCTAACTGTAAGAAAAAGCATCCTAGATAATGTTATAAGAAAATTGAAGTACGGAGAGGATATGCACTCCATTGCCTCCCTGCTCCTAAACATGAGGGATGATGAACTTTTTATTTTAGAAAAACATAATAATTTCCGTAGGGTGATTTTGGATTGAACAACGATACTTCTAAGACTGTTAAGATAAGTGCCAGTATACCCGTCGTCCTTTTAACGCACATGAAAAACGCTATGAAAGAGTTAGGGTTGACGAGTCGTTCAAGGTTTATGGCCAACGCTGTGGCAAGCTACTTGGGTAGGGTTAGATGGAGACTTGGAAGAGGCCGCGTCGCCGGAGCCATACTACTCATCTACGACCATGAGAGAGGAGATCTAACTAAAAAATTAACTCATATTCAACACCACTATCTTGACATTATACGTTCTACATTACACCTGCATTTAGATGAACGAAACTGTCTGGAGATAGTCTCCATCGTGGGAGATGTGGGGAAAGTCAAAAACTTTACAATGGAGATGGAGGGGTTACGGGGACTGAAATTCATAGATTACTCTTTCTTCCCCCTGGAGGAGGAGGCTCATGGACAATTTGGAGGCCTTTAAAAGCTTCCAAGAGTTGGTTAAACGCATTAGATCGAAGATGAATGAAATAAATGTAATTATAGCCGTCATGAGCGGTAAAGGCGGGGTGGGGAAAAGTTTTGTCACAGCTAATTTGGCCGCCGCCTTAGCAATTAAAGGCATGAAGGTTGGTGTGCTTGACGCAGATATACATGGACCCTCAATCCCAAAGATGATGGGCCTTACAGGGAAGACTTTGTATGCAGATGATAGCGGAAACATACTTCCAATTGAAAGCACATTGGGGATAAAGGTTGTTTCAATGGATTTCCTTCTACCGGGAACCGAAACCCCAGTCGTATGGAGGGGACCGATTAAAACAAGAGTAATAATGCAGTTTCTTGCGGATGTAAAGTGGGGGCACCTCGACTTCCTCTTAGTAGATCTACCCCCCGGAACCGGCGATGAGGCTTTAACTATAGCACAGAACTTGATGGGTGTGGCCCGAGCACTGATAGTTACAATCCCCTCGGAGGTTTCACGCCACGTTGTTGTTAAAGCAGTAACCTTCGCAAGGAAGTTGAACATGAAGATACTAGGGATTATAGAAAACATGTCAGGTTTCACTTGTCCAAAATGTAATACAACATTTTATCCGCTGGGGAAAGGTGGAGGAAGGAGGATTGCTGAAGAAATGAAGGTACCTTTCCTAGGGGAAATCCCCCTAGATCCTAGAATCTCCGATTCCTGCGACAAAGGACGTATCTTCGTCTCGGAACACCCAGAGACCCCCGCCGCAAGAACTTTGATTAAGATAGCGGAAACAATAATAGAGAGCGAAAAACAAGTTTAAGGTAACCGGATCGATAATCTAAGGGGCCGTGTCTGTTTTTAATAAATCCATTATAATATTCTTGAAGTCTGTAATGGACTGGGGCTTTTTCGTAAGAATAATATTGGAACTCCAGAAACCGTATCCACTATGCTCATGTTCCATTGGATCATATCCGTGATCGCTTATCACCATCAACGCCGAGTCCCCGATTTTTTCAGATACCTTCTCCACGAGCCTATCTATTCTTTTATAGTAGGATGCTAGGTGAACCATTAGCTTAAGTTTTCCTGGCCTATATAACATGTGATTAGCGAAATCTATTAGGGGACTGTAGTAGAGGAGCAAATCGTATGCATCAAATTCATCGATAGCCTCTTCAAGCAATTTAATGCTGAAGGAATATACTTCCTCAAGGTACTTTAATCTTTCATCGAGAGTTTCAAAAAAATGTATACTCATATATGCCCTCATCTCAGCAACCTCTTTGTCATTGTATGATGGAAATTCCTTTATCCATACTCTGTATCCTAGATTTTTAGCCTCCTTTACAAGCGTTTTTTGTTTAATGTGTTCAGGAAGTCTCTCTATCCTCCAGATCTCCCTTCTAACCCTATCACGCTTGTAAAGCCCCAGTTTTACCATATATTTCCTTAAACCAAGTTTCCTCTTTCCGAATAAGAAAATCTTAAAGCGGTATAATGGATATAGTATTGGCCCATAAGCAACTTTCATACGTTCATCAAGAATCTGCTTCCATGTGTACCCAAATCTTACAGCACTATCCCCTAGGAGGAAAGAGGCCCATATGATAGGCGTATAGATCTTTTCTTCGGGCCCAACGACAGAGGCAACGTCATGGGTTCCCCATTCCCTTTGCATGATGTTCTTTAGATTCCATCTCTTGACAAGCCTTGCCTCTAGCCCGTCTATTCCCAGCACAAAGACCTTCATGAATACCTCCACACCACCAGTAGACCTATGACCATAATAGTGATAATAATGTTTCTGTTGCTGGCCTTAATTGGCCTAAAATGGTGTGATGCAAGGTTACCTGAAGAGTAAAATGTATTTTTGACTTGAGGTTAAATGAGTCTCATATTGGTGTTTACGATGTTAAGATGCTGGCGGAGACTACCTCCGGCAGCAAAAAGGTACATCCTATACCATTGTACGGTTACACCGCTACTATTCGTATGGTACATTATTCCATATTTAATGTTCGAAACAGGCCTTACGAAACTGCTACGGTTTTGTAGGCATTGGTGTGCTTTTGTAGGTTTTCGAGGATCTTGGTGCAGGTAGGCATGCTGTGGTGAACCCGTTCTTCATGGATCTCTTATTTTCAAAGATGCCGGAAGACAAGAAAGGGACGCTGCTAGGCGGTATAGCAGGTATAAGGCGGATCCTGAATATAACGTCGCCAGCTATAGCTGGTTTGCTTGCAGAAAAACTTTTCCAGCAGCCCCTTACCTTGCCTCGGCATCCTTAATAGCGGTGAGTGTTCCCTAATTCTAGAAGCCATAAAATGAAACATATAGTGTTTCATAAAGCCTGGAGAGGTGGGAGCCGTGAGTGCTAAATCTTCTGCTTCCTCTCTTTAAGTAGTCTGAGATAATCGTCCATCCTTACTTCAAGTATTATCGACCCAGTATATCCGCAGTCTAGACATCGGTATATTTTTCCACCGTATCCTCCAACAAAAAGGTCTAAACGTGTGCTGTAACAGTATGGACATACAGTTATCCATCGTTTAGAATCGTTTCCAGAGGCTTCCGACGGAAACAGCTTCTCCACAAATTTTTTGACTTTGATAGCTATACGCAATTTGATCAGCCTTTATGATATTAAAAACACCTTGATTCATATAAGAAGCTTACCATACCTTCAGTGTATTTGTCCCCTGGACGTTGTTTATCCTGAAACAACCTCTCCTAGAAACTCCCTCATAAACCCTATGCTATAGCATATTTCCACAATAATGTCTAGAATCGAGTAGACTAGGGCTCTCCTAAAACTTGTTTTACGGTGTACAAGGTGAAACAATGTTAGTAGAATGAAGGGTAGTATGAAAACGATGAAAAACACTACGCCTAGGGTGAGAGGATTCACTAAAATGGAAAGAAGTATAGATGATGCTAGGGACGTGTAGAAAACTATTATTATTAGGGCTGGTATTCTGGCTAGAGGGGCGTTTCTATGTTTATGATAAAACCTATATAAGCCTCTACCATACCGGTAAACCTGCTTTAAAAGCCCCTTTAATGTACGCCTATGGTAGTGGTAGACCTTTATTTTATCGGAAACGAGGATACTGTATCCTTTCTCGAGAATCCGCCATAGAAACTCCTGTTCTTCAGCTCCACCTTTAATCCCTTCATCAAAGTATAGTTTTTCCTCTATGAGTATCCTCCTTACGACACCAAGGTTGTTTGTGTTGGGTAGACGTTGGGAGACCACGTTTTCCTTCGTAATCACCTTCCTCTCCCTGTAAACTGGCATCACAGGGAAGAAGCCGGTGTTAGCGTACTCTGCTATAATGTTTCCCCTAAGTTTTGGATGTATTATTGCACTGCCGCCGACGCATATATGATCCCCGTTTTCAAGCTCCTTGACCATGTTTTCAAGCCAGTCGGGTGGCGCTACACAATCTGCGTCTATAAAGGCTACGATATCTCCTTTGGCGTTGAGCAACCCAATGTTACGGGCAGCATTAGTTCCTCTTCCTTCATCAAAGAGAATTTTCACGGGAAAGTTCCTAGCTACTTCAAGAGTCCCGTCGGTCGACCCCCCGTCAACGACTATTATTTCATAGGGTTTAATCCTCTGGTTCATTAGGCTCTGTAGAAGTTCACCGATATAGCGTCTACGGTTCTTCACGGGTATCACTACACTAACCTTCACTATGCGGTCACCTGAGCTACGCCGTCAACCTTCCAATACAAGTACATTGTAGCTTCATATTCAAAATATTATTAAACTTTTGTAGCTTAGAAAATTGGTGGAGGTTTACGGCTCTGGGGATATTCTTCAAGGAACCGGGTAACATTAAAATGTTTTTCAAGAACAATAAGATTACGGCGTCGGTTTACGGGCTAGGTAAAGTAGGTCTCCCGTTGGTTGCTGCATGGCTGAGGGCTGGTGCAAAAGTTATAGGCGTCGATATACATCCCGACCTCGTGGAGAAGCTTAACAGGGGTGTTGTATCTTACCCGGAGGAGCGTGAGGTGGAGGACACCATTATAAAGGCCGTGGAAGCCGGTAACTTTACGGCTACAACTGACGGCGTGCAAGCTTCTAGGGACTCGGACGTCAAGATAATTATTGTACCGACTAAAGTCGATATGGAGACTAAGCAGGTTGATTTAACGGCGTTACAAGATGCTGCCAAGAAAATTTCCTTGGGTTTAAAGCGGGGCGACATGGTTATAGTAGAGTCTACTGTACCCCCCTTAACAACAGAAAAAATTGTTAAACCGATCCTAGAAAAGGGGAGTGGCTTGAAAGCCGAAAAGGATTTTGGTTTAGCGTATAGTCCAGAACGCGTGATGGTCGGCCATGCACTTAAAGATATAGAGGAGAATTACCCTAAGGTTGTGGGAGGAGTCGGCGAAAGAAGCACGCTAGTGGCCTGTAAGCTCTATGAGAATATAGCTAAAAAGGGTGTTATAGCTGTAAGCAACTCAACCGTCGCAGAGACGGCGAAGGTGTTTGAAGGAATCTATAGGGATGTAAATATAGCGTTAGCCAACGAGCTTTCAAGACTCTGTTCTGCACTTGGAATAGACTTTATGGAGGTTCGCAAGGCTGCAAACAGCCAACCCTACTGTCACTTACATCTACCAGGTATAGGCGTTGGAGGCCTATGTATACCCGTCTACCCGTATTTCGCACTGAAAGTGGCTTCGGAAAAGGGTGTGGAGCTATCCCTGACGCGTACGGGTCGGCTCATAAACGAGAAAGCACCGGTAACTGCCGTTGAAACTGCGTTAAATGCGCTTAAAGAGGTTTCTCCATCTCTAGAACCTAAAAAGTGTGCGATACTTGGCTTGGCGTTCCGGGGCAATGTAGCTGACACCAGACTTTCACCGACATATGATATCATTGATGAATTAAAAATGCATGGTTTTGAGGTGAAGGTGCATGACCCGCTAATCCGGGAGGACCCTGTCTTGGAGTCGAAGAACACACCTCTATTAAACGACCTCAGAGCGGTCGTCAGAGATGTTTCTTTGATAATATTATCCACGGATCATTTGACCTACAAGAAGCATGGGCTTAAAACAATAGTTTCCGATGCTCCTCGACCGGTAGTCTTCCTGGACGGGAGGAATCTTTTTGTGGAAGAAGATGTTCCGCCAGGCGTCTACTACATATCTATCAGCGGGAGGCGTGTTAAAAATGTCTAGAAGGCTTAGGGTTGCGGTTATAGGAGTTGGAGGATGGGGTATAAACCACGTCAGAGTCTTATCTAGACTCACTAAAACCTATGATATTGAAGTGATAGTGGTGGATACCTTACGTGAACGTGCTAGACAGGTGGCTGAGAAATATGGTGTAAAAAGCTATTATGCGGACTACCTTGAAGCCTACAGGAAGGAAAAATATGATGCAGCTATAGTAGCCGTCCCTACAAAACTACACTACCATGTCGCCAGAGACCTTATAGACAAAGCTGATTTACTTATTGAAAAACCTTTAGCCACGACAATTAGGGATGCAGCAGAGATAGTTAAAATGGCTGAAAGAAATAATAGGATCGTCGCTGTCGGACACATAGAGAGGTTTAATCCTGCCGTCATCGCCGCCAAAAAGGAGATTGAATCCAGGGTGAAGGAGGACCCGGTGCTGGCGATTTATGCTGAAAGGATAGGGATTCGGCCTACAAACGTGGAGAAATACCTTGGGGTAGCTTTAGACTTAATGGTACACGATATAGATGTAGTATGCTACCTGCTGAACGAGTTGCCTGAAAGCGTTCAGGCCCTAAAATATCCGCCTAAAGGCTTCGAGGACGATGCACTAGCAGTCTTCTCCTTTGAGAACAAAAATGCAATACTGCATGCTTCACGGAGGGCGAGAATGAAGCGCAGGAGCCTAAGGATCCAGACCCTTTACACTTTAATAGAGGTCGATTACATGCTACAGCATATTAAGATAATTGAGGGAATCCATCCCTCTACAACTCCCCCCGACTACTTTAAAATACTTGAAGCGTATCAGTCGTCAAAAATGGTGGAGAAGAGGCTTCTACGTGGAGCTGAAACAGAGCCCCTCTTCCTAGAGGATAAACACTTCGTTGAAGCGGTTATTGAGGGTAAGAGGCCGCTTGTAAGTGCTGTTGAAGGCTATATTTCAGTTAAATGCGCCTTAAAGGCTATAGAAGCTGCTGAAAGGGAAATTCGTATTCACTTAAAGTGGGATGAAGATTTCCTAGGCTAATTAATGGATAAATCTTTATGATAAAAATGGTATTTACTATGGAGGGGAAATGGACCTCTACTCTACACACGTGGGAAGCTATCCCTCCAAATTCAGCGTTGAAAACATAAGAAAAATATTTCTCGATACTGTTGAAATAGGCCTTGACTATCCGCCACACCCACAGTTGAGGGACTTCATATACATGTACTTGGAACCTTTAATTAAAGAGGGGATTCTGGAAAGGAGGGGAGAGTCTTATAAACTTATAGCCGAGTTCAATGTAGAGGACATTCCTGAACCTAAGGTGGTTGAGCAGGATATTGTAGTTAAGCTTTCCTCCGAAAGAAAATTACATGTGAAGGGTAAACGGGCGTGTATCACCGGCCCCTTCACCCTTTCATCCAGGATAGCGGTTTCCGGCGAAGGGCTCGGTGGAAGTCTACTATACGCCAAAAGTAAAGTACTCGACTATATGGTGGAGTATACTAGATTGTTCACCCTGAGGGCCTCGAAACTTGGCTATGAAATGATAGTAGTGGATGAACCTATTTTATCTGTGATCGTAGGAAGAAGAATATTGTTTGAGTACACTGTTGAGGATATTTGCTCTGCTCTACAAAGGTTGTTCGAGGGAGTCTCCAGCAAATATAAGGGTGTGCATGTATGTGGAAGACTTTCGCCAAAAGTGAGGGAAATACTTTTGAACGTGGAGACCATTAATATCCTGGACCACGAACACAAGGACCACCCTGCAAACATCTCTCTATACTCCTACGAGGACCTAGAGTCATATAATAAATACATGGCATTAGGGGTGTTGTCTTCGACAAACCCTTCAGTAGAGAAAGTTGACGACATTGTTAATAGGATAAAGGATGGACTAAAAACCTATAGAGAAAGACTTTTGTTCGTTAAAAGTGACTGTGGCTTCAAAGGATTATCAGGATATATGAACGCTTACCAGATCTCCTTGAATAAACTAAAAAACCTAGTAGAGGCGCTTAAAATTGTCAAAAAAGAAGTTTAAAATACGTATTCTACCATACGACAAGGTAGTGTATGCAGAACATGGAGACCTCTTAGCAGACGTTTTAATCAAAGCTGTACCCGACTTTATTTTACCCTGTGGTGGAAGAGGCTTCTGTGGACTATGCAGGGTGAAGGTGTTAAAGGGAGTCTGTTCAGAGCCTACAGCCAACGAAAAGCTTCATGGAGTAGCCTATCCCTACCGGCTGGCATGCCAAGTACATGTGGTATCCGACCTAGAGGTTGTGGTGGAACCTCCTGGCAAACTGCATGCTCTTACATCGGGTGTAGAACCAACACTAGAGGTTATTGAACCGATTGTAGAGACCCGTGAAATAGACTTCAATAGAGCATCAACACCGTTGGACAGATACCTAGTTGATAAGATGGGGTTCCGAGGGGTCACTCTCAGAGCACTCCAACAGTTGACTACCATGGAGAATATGCTTCAGGTAAAGGTTTACGGGAACACTGTCATCGGCTTCTCTAATAAACCTAAGAAACTGGGTCTAGCCGTCGATGTCGGTACAACTAAGATAGCTGTTTACCTAGTAGATTTGGATACAGGGTTGACGTTGTGGGAATCGTATACAGTTAACCCTCAGTCGCGCTATGGCGATGATGTAATTACGCGTATCGGGGTAGTGATGAAGGACTATAATAAACTTAAGGAAATGCATGAGATCACAGTAAACGCTATAGAAAAACTATGTAAAGAAGGGTTGCGTCGAATCGACGTTAAGGATTCAGACATCCTAGCGTTGGTTGCTGTCGGAAACCCGGTGATGATCAGCATTCTACTTGGAATTGACCCAAGGCCTCTGGGAAGATACCCTTTTGAACCATTGGCATCAACTTTCTTCGAAGGGTATGGTTCAGAGCTCGGATTTAAGCTTCTACGAGACTGCTGGTTTTACATACCTCCAGCAGTCTCAGGTTTCATAGGATCAGATGCCCTCGCGGATCTCATCACCGCAGAAGCGCTAAAAACAGGATACAGAAGATATCTTTTGATGGATTTAGGTACAAATACGGAGATAATATTAGTTGAAGACGAAGACTTCCTTGCTTCCTCCGCTCCAGCTGGCCCTGCCCTTGAGGGGGGTCACATTAGCTCCGGTATAAAGGCTGTTGAAGGTGCAATTTATAGAGTTAGGTTAAGAGACGATGGATCGGTGGCATATAGTTTTTATGGAAGGGAACCTAGAGGCCTCTCCGGCTCCGGGCTTATTAGCCTTGTGGCAGAACTATTGAGAAAGGGACTTTTAAGCATAGATGGTAGATTTAGGGGTCGTTTGGCGTTAGAGAAAAACTTTATCGTGGACAAAGAGAGGGGTATAAGGGTTACGCAAAGAGATATCCGTGAACTACAGAAAGCCAAGGCCGCTATTTCATCGGTATGGAAAACTCTTTTAGCAACACGTGGACTAAGTGTCCGAGACCTTGAAGCAGTTTATGTATGCGGGTCATTTGGATCAAACATCGATCCCGACGACGCCCTTCAAATAGGTCTATTGCCGCCAGTATCTAGGAACAAGGTTTACGTGCTGGGAAATGCGGCCGGAACCGGTGCACGGCTTATCCTCAAATCCAGGTATTACAAAGGTAGATTAGAAGACATTAGCAGGAGAATGAAGGTCGTTAAAGTGGCTGAAGGAAAGAAATATATGCGAATATGGGTTGAAAACCTAGCTTTTGGATGACCTTTCCCTAATAATAACCTTGTATTGTCGACTCAGCCTGCCGGGTTTCTTTACAATTTCTATATCCTCATAATCTATATTGTAGAGTTTAAGGGGGAAGGAAGAGGTTTTAAGGCCAGCCCGCTTAGCCTCCCTCCTTATTTCGGCAAAGAGTTTTTCTACATCCTCCTTAATTCTCTTGGATTGCTCCCTGAAAGTCTTTCTATTAACATAGTATAAATATGTAATCTTATCGTGAAGGTAAAGCCTGTAAAGTAGGATTACGTTAACGAGCGTAAGCGCCACTAAAAGTGTTATAAATACAAATGGGCTGGTTATGCCGAAGAACGGGGGTATGGCTGCAAGAGCAAAGAAAACCAGTGAATATTTGTAGTATTTCTCCATTTTTTTATCCCTATCAATTAACTGTCTAACTTTAGGTATTTTAAGCCCTCTGAGGGCTATGTCTTCCAGATCCTTTTTCAGGTCCTTCCATCTTCGTATTCTCCGGGATAATTCAAGCCGCCTATATTCTATAGCTAGTTGATCTATGTTGGCTACAATACCCACCCTGTAGGCGTCTAGTGTTTCTATGAAAGCTATAATTTTCCTTATCCTTCTACGGGTTTTAGCCGGAGTGCTCATAACTACCGCCTCAGATTTAAAGTAGACATTTAAGTAGATCACTTTTTGTGACTATGCCGGTTAAAGTGGAGTTTTCGACTATGCAAAGAACCTTTAACCCCTTTTCGATAAACAGGGAAACTGCTTCTGAAACCGTTAATTCCGAACCGACTGAAGGCGGCATCCTCTCCATTGCATCGCTTACAAGTAGATGTTGTATTCTTTCCCTCCTGAACCTCCAGTGGACGGATTCATGGAAGCCAACTAGAGTCTCCATAACCCTGAAATCGGTGATTACCCCCCTAAGCTTATCCTCTTCGAGCACAGGTATAGCAGAGAAGCCCTTTTCCAACATTATTTTACGTGCATGAAGGATCTTTTCGGTCACTTGGAGGGTGACAGGGTTAACCGTCATCAACGTACCCAACTGTACTCTGGTTACTTTACCTAGCATTTTAAGGGAATCCTCCTTCGTGAAGGAGCCTACGAGCTTCCCTTCATCATCGACGACAGGAAGTATACCGATGCCCTTAAAAAGTAACTGTTTAACAGCCTCTACAGCGTCTTCCTCACTCTTTATGGTTAGGGGGTTTGGCGTCATAAACGAGGAAACATGCAAGCTTGAAACATCGACTCTCCTGAGTCTTTGGGTGGCAAGCTTGGAGATTATATCTTTTTCGGAAACAACTCCAATGGGTTTGTCGTCTCTAGTAACTATCAAGTGGCTTACCTCATTCTGAACCATGGTTTTCACGGCTGTTGTGATGGCATCATCTTTTCCTATGGTTACTGGCTGATGGGACATCAAGTCACGAACTATCATAAATGCCCCGCTATCTAAAAATAGAATGTCTTTATTAAATTATTACAATAGGTAAGGAGGCTCAGACCACTTTGCAACCTACAGTGTTCCGGCTTATTCGACCCCTTCGAAAACACTATATAGTAAAATACGTTTTGCTTTTATTAGGGTTTGAGCGGGAGTGAGGGAAGGGGGAGAGATACTGCGTAAACTTGCACACGTAGCCTTAGCACTACTTTTTCTCGCACCTTATTTGTCTCCTGAGTTGCTTAGATTTATGGGCGGTATTGATAAAATACATTTTTATATGCTTTTAGCCGCCCTCTCGGCAAGCATAAATTCTATTCAGGTTAAGAAACCCCTTTTCGGGAGGAGAATCCTCATGGAATTGAAGACTTTACGTAGAATGTTGGTCAACGAGATTTCCGATGAAAGATGGTCTGGTAGAATACCTTTGGTTGAGAGACTTAGACAGTTAGCGTCTATGACTGATGAAAGGATGAGCGATTACGAGGATAAGTTACTTAAATACATCGAGTCCATGGAAAGGGATTATGAACGTAGAAGCGGGTATATCGGCGTAACCTTTGGTGCTATAGGAGTGGCTTTTTCGCAATTATTTTTTGGGGATGTGACATTCTACGGCATCCTCTCGCTAATGATATACGATAGCGTATCTGCGTTAACCACCAATCTATTTGACGGCCCAAAAATCCCCTATTCACATACCAGTATTATAGGCGCCTTAGCAGCGTCCAGCCTCCTGGCGATTGTACTTGTAGTCTTCGGCATTAAACCTTTAGAAGCTTTAATTATAACTCTTGTTTGCGCCCTTACAGAAGCATATTTTATCGAAGATAACCTTGCCCTCCCCATAATCGTTTCTCTAACAGGTTACTTGCTTGGAGTCTGACATGTACAAGATTGTCGGTGTGGATCTAGCTGGTGTAGAATCCCGCCCCTCAGGACTCTCCATAATGAATGCACATAAGGTCTCATTAAAGGTCTTTAAAACTGATAGGGAATTGTTGAAGGTGATCGAGCTAGCGCGTCCCCTACTTGTATCCATAGACGCACCCCTCTCCCTCCCATTAAAGGGTTTCTGGCGTGATGTTGATAAATTAATGCTGAAGAGGGGCTTAAGGGTCCTGCCGCCTGGTATCCCCGGCATGCTTAAACTAACCAGAAGAGCTGTCAAGCTGAAGAGAATGATAGATAGTTTAGGAGTAGATGTGATCGAGGTTCATCCGACATCTAGTTTAAGGGTTCTCGGAATCCCTCGAGAAAAGTTTTTGGTTTTCCTTAGAAAAAGGGGATTCGTGGTCGAAGGTACAGTAAATAACCATACTATAGATGCAGCTGTCGCAGCATATACCGGTTTACTGTATTTAACTGGTAGAGTAGAAAGGGTTCAAGGTAAAGAAGGGGAAATTATAATACCTAAAAAACGGCTTTAGATTAGTTGTTATTTTAAATGACTAGTCTTTTTCGCTTCTTCTCAGCAGGCTTGAAGGCATGGAGACTACTATTACATTGAAGTGGTGGAGCCGTAACTCCTCTAGCAGGCTCTCGTCCATGGGTTTATGGTCACCAGTGAATATTAGAAGGTACTTTTCGAGCGTGTGCTCGTCGTTTTGTCCCCCGCTTTTAAAGCCTATTCCCCATAGTAGCTCGATCTTATATTTCAGCAGTGTACGGAATATTAAACAGGATTCCTTCGATGGATCATAGTGGGAGCAATTTTTACATTTAAGTAGCCTTAATATGAAAGGTGTGATCGACTTTTCTGCGCGGGGACATGGATACAGATAAAGAAGGGAATCCTTTGGCAACGTTAGGAGCTGGCTATGTTTTTTAAGTAGAATGTTATAGACTTCCTCCCTTATATTATCCTCAATGAATTCCCTTAAAACCCCTTTATTCCGTATCGTCGTCAAGGGTACCGTTATCTTGCTTATGAACGGGTTTGGGTCGCCGTCCCTTTCCTCTAGGCAACTCACGAAACTAACGCTTACATTTTGTATATGTGTTGCCGAAACCTGAGGGTATACTATTAACTCGTCCTTCATCATACATTCTTTACAGACATCCCAGCTTGGCGGCATTAAAACCTTTTTACCGCATCGTGCACAAACTTTGTAGACGCCGCCTATATAAATATGTTTAATACGGGGCGGGGAACCCCTGTCGGCTACAATTAAAGTATAGTTTCCTATACATTTGTTCTCCCGTGTGAAACGGTCGAGACGCGCCACGTTAATGTAGTAGGTGCCGCCCAGCTTCATGTTTAATCCGCCACTCTTATGTGCATGTCCAAACACATGGATCAAGGGATTGTAGTCTTCCAGCAGGTAGTTTAATTTTATTACCCCTGTATGAGACCCCTTACGGTATGGCGTGTACTTGAACCCTCTGTCTAATATACCGTAGGGAGGGTAATGTGAGAGCATTATGGGGAGACTGTTCGGGGGGAGGTTGTATTCCTCGAACCTCTCCCCGTGACCGACGAGTGTGAACCCCTGTATGTTGACTGGCCCTTGCTTATCTAGATTGTATATTCCATTTGCTTCCTCGGTCCGGCTATCTATGTCCCAGTTTCCTATAACATAGTATACTTCTAGACCAAAGTTTCTTATCATTTTGAGGATGTTCATGAGCCGGTATGGGTCCTCGGGGCATCCTATGTCGCCTGCAACAAGTGCATAGTCTACCTCTATTTTCCTGTCCTTTAAGTCCTTTAGGAAAGCTTTCACTGCATCGCGACGGCCATGTATATCCGATATAGCGACGGCTCTAAGCAACGCCAAACATATCGCCTAAAATATAGTTTCATTACAGATATTAAAAATTGCTATCTTTAGTCCTCCGATCTAGATACCGCGGCACCGCAGAAGGGACAGTAGAAGGCGCCTTCCGGCACCCTCTCTTTACATACTGGACATACCGGCGGCATAGGCTCGAACCCCACTTTAAGCGATAACACGATTCGATAGTATTTTTCTAAATCATTTTTTAATGCCCCTAAAACCGGCAAATGATAGAGGGCTAGGATTAGGAAAACGAGGCTAATTGGCGCCACCAGTAGAAGAGGGTTCTCCTTGAAGAATACGGGAATCTCCAATGAACTCATAATCTCTAGGAATGCTGGGAGCGTTGCAACCATGAGCACGATTACTGCCAGGCTGATAAGCGTTAATACCCTCCTAATTGTCTTATACTCGTTTTCGAGGAGAAGCTCGAATTTTCTGGCGTCTTCATCCTCCTTGTATTCTTCCTGGATAAGGGAGGAGGGGAGACGCGCAGTAATATAGATTATTTTGAAGGCATCCCAGAAGACAAAGCTGGTTCTGGTAGATACGACATATATGATGAAGACTGTTAAAAGAGCTTGTAGGTAAAGTCCATAGCTTTGGCTATACTCGACACCTATTAAAACCATTATTATGTAGGGGGCTAGAACAGTGAAAACCGTGGATACAGCGATAATCACGATCGAATCGAAGATATCTGTTACCAATCTTTTACGGAACGTTAATAACACTGAAGCATAGATCCGTTCCTTCGACATTTAATATACCTGTGCTAAAAATAATATAGGACTTTAAAATTCTTCCCTTATAGGCTATGGTGGAAATGTCCGAAAGACACACCGTTAGCGTCATAATTCCAGCAAAGAATGGGGGCCAGCTACTCTACAACCTTGTATACACCTTACTTAAAAAACAGACCCTCACCCCCTCTGAAGTAATAATAGTGTATGACGGAGTGCTCGACGAATACATTGAAAAAATACTTGAGATGGGAGGAAAGGTTATTTTTAGTGGAGAAAGAAAGGGAGCTAACAGGGCACGTAACATAGGGGTAGAGGAAGCTAAAGGCCAGATACTCGTGTTTACAGACGAGGACTGTATACCTTCATCAACGTGGATTGAAAAAATCGTTGAAGAGATGAACCAGCTGAATGTGGAGGCAGTGGCTGGATCCACGTTTATGGCTAACCCCCAGTTCTTTTTCAGCAGATACCTCGACGAAAGCGTCTTAACCTCCTCGCCTAAATACTCTAAAAGAATAATCTTGAAAAACGACTATCCCCCGGGAGTAGTTATAGCGACCTGTAATTTTGCGGTGAGGAGAGACGCATGGAAAAGAGTCAAAGGCTTCGATGAAGAATACAAATGGTATGGATCCGACGACATGGACCTGGGATTTAAGCTTTTAAAGGCGGGCTATAGGATAGCCTGCTCCCCTAAGCCAATAGTATATCACTTCCATAGAACCGCTCTTACGAAGATACTTAAAAGGTATTTTCAATATGGACAAGGATTTGCCATCTACTCCAAGAAACATCCTGAAAGCTCTTTCACGAGAATATCTAGAGCCGGTCTCTTAGCAACATTTACATGGATAACCTCTGCCATAATAATGGTATTAGGTGGCCTAATATATCCTCCTTTAGCAGTAGCAGGTGCATTAATGTTCGCTCTACCATACCTGGGATTGCTAGCTTTCTACTTCAAAAAGAAGAAAACAAAATCCCTAAAAGCAACGATAATATACCCCCTCCTAGATCAAATACTAGCCTTCTCCTCATCTCTCGGATACCTCCACCAAAACCTGTCAATGAAGCTTAAAACAAACAATAAAACTTAAAATCCCCTGAAAGAAAAAAGTATAGGAGCCCCGGTAGCTCAGCCTGGTGGAGCACCGGCCTCGTAAGCATTAGAAGTCGAGCTAGCCGGGGGTCGCGGGTTCAAATCCCGCCCGGGGCTCTCACAAAAACCTTTGGAATGAGATATTTGTTTAACGAAGTTTATTGACATCTAAGGCTACTACTTTCAAAACATTATCTAAATTATAAATCACTTAATTTACGGTAAAATAATCTGCTTCAGCTGAAAAATCTCAAGAACACTAGATAAACCATTTTTATTAACACCCTGACTGTCGCTAAAAGGACTCTTATCTCCCCTTTCAGAGATCTTCCAACCCTAGAATCAGGTCTCCTAGGTTCAGGGGTAACGGTCACGTTTATTATTTTAGCCCCCTTTATCCATGAACGGAGCAGGATTTCGGCGCCGAAAGTTTCCCCTGGAGACACATTAATCTCCTCCACCAGTTTCTTCTTAACCCCTCGGTAGTTGGAGAATAAATCTGTGACGCCTAGGATGCGTCCAATGGTGGATGAAGAAAGCTTCTCGCCTACTCTCGGTAACTGTTTCCTAGATACATGCACGTAGTCGAATTTATTTAAGAGAGCTATAATAACTGGTATATACTTTGGGTTGTTTTCAAGATCCGCGTCCAAGGTAATTATTTTGTCATATTTTGCTAGCTTCATACCCAGCCATAGACAGAAGGTCTGGCCTAGCCTGTTAGTAACCACAACTTTATCTGCTATTCTTTTAGCCACCTGATAGGTGCCGTCTGTAGACCCATCATCCACCACTATGATCTCATGAGGTACTCTATCCAAGATCCTTCTTATCCGTTTTACGAGCAAGGGTAAACGTTCAACCTCGTTGAAAGTGGTGGTTACCACCGATACTTCCATGTAAATCCTCTTTTAATCATCCTCTATAAAGAAATTTTCCTTTTTGAACCTGTTGAAATATTGTGGAAAAGAACTAGGGTTCCATTTCAAAAATCTTGTAGATGAAGGCCATTATGTCTGCATATTCTTTTATTTTAGTTCTAGGTGATGCTCCAGAGTGTCCACTCTCATTCTCTACCCTAAGGAATACAGGTGCATTCACGTCTTTAAGTTTAGCAACGAATTTGAATGCATGTGCTGGATGTACACGGTCATCATTTAAGCCTGTGTATACCAGTGTGGGAGGATACTTTGTCTCACGTATATTATGGTAGGGAGAATATTTAGCCAAGTAGCTGGCTTCACGCGGGTCCTCAGGGTTTCCGTATTCCGGTACCCAAGCCTTTCCAATGTATAATTTATGAAACCTCAACATATCTAGAACGGGGTAACCTATTACAGCGCCATCAAGTATTTCCGGGTTCTGCGTTAACACCGCTCCAACAAGTAGTCCTCCATTGCTCTGTCCCATAGCTATAACGCGCGCCCCTCGATCCTTGAAGAACTTTATGGCAGCTTTAAAGTCGTCGAACACATTTTGTTTCTTTTCTCTCATTCCCTCACGATGCCACCTTTCCCCATATTCTATTCCTCCCCGGATGTTCGCGATGACGAATGTTCCACCATCAAGTATGTATGGTATAATGTAGGACCTGAAGGAGGGTGTTATGGCGTGCCTGAAACCGCCGTAGCCGTAAATGAGCACGTTCTTTGGATCAACGTTTCTTTTCTTGACCACGAACATGTGTATTTTTGTACCATCCTTAGACGTTGTCCACTCCTCTTCTATCGAAAAATCACCTGTAATTTCCCTGTAATCCATTATTTTTAAGCTACCATCGAATCTATACACTTTATATGGTACAAGAAACGACTCGTAGAAGAATACAGCTTCATGTCCGTTAGAGTCCAATGAACGTACTGTTCCAGGGGCATTAAACTTAATTTCATGTAGAAGATTGCCCTTAAGTGTAAATGTTTTTAAGACAGACGATGCGTCAACCAGATAGTGGGCTAATATTTTTCCTTTAACTATAACGGCTTCCTGGAGGATGTGAGGCTGCTCGTCTATGACGATTCTAGACTTGGAATCTGGTTCGGATAACGCGATTATTCTTCCTAAACCGTTTTTCTCATATGTCGTTAATAGATATTCTCCATTCACGTAGTCCACTGGATGGACTATGAAATCTCCTCCATAGAGACGCCGCCAGGTTTCCGGATATTCTAGTTTACCGCCGTAAACTGTGCTCTTCTTCCATCCATAGCTAACTGTAATAAGGGCCTTCGAATTATCAGTTGAGGGGATTATACCTATAAAATGAGAGGTTGGTACACCTTCACCGAAAACCATTATATCCTTGCCGTCCTCCCTTAGGTAAATTCTGGAGGTGGGTGGTTGAACGCCATCGGGTGCGGGTTTCGTACGGAAGAACCGGACATAATAGTATCTGTTATCGTCAATCCACACTATGTTGTAGATGCTTCCTTTAAGTTCATCCAGCAACTCTAGCGAATCTACATCGACTATCCTTACCACGCCTTCATCCAATCCGCCATGGGAGTAGTAATAGGCTAGCCTATTACCCTCTTCCGAAGCCTGGATGGTCTGAAAGACTATCTCATCGCCAACCTCCTTCGAGTTGACTAACTCGATTATTTCTCCATCTCGTGTAAGTAGCTCGACTTTATAGCAGTCTTTTTCGCGTACAAGAATAAAGTACCCTTTCCTCGTTACAGTTACAACCGTTATCCGTGGCATAAGGAAATACTCCGCTATCCTGGACTCTATCTTCTTGGCTAAGGTGGATAGCATTTCCCTTGTTTTACGGTCTTCATTTAACGCCCATTCTATAACTTTAGGGTTGTTTAAATCCTCCATCCAGATATAGGGATCCTCTATAGCGACCACCGTCGTGTACACCCCATTTTAAGTTATCATAAAAATAGGTAATTCCAAATAAAGTTTTAGGTAAAGCTAACGTGTCCAACCGCCCTTGGAATATCCGACTGAAGATTAAAGAAAGATAACAATATATAAAAAATATGCCTATGTTTTTTGAGGAACCTGTATGGAGGTAAGAAAAATCATACCTTTGATCAACATAGTTTTATTTGCAATATTCGTCTACTATCTTTTATACAGGATTTATCCAATGTTCCAGGGTACCGCTTACAGTCAGGGAGCATTTCTACTCTTGTTAGCATCGATCATAGGCCTTGGTATAGCAGTAATCATATCTATACTTTTATTCTGGTTTAATGTTGGAGAAGAAGAGTCAATCGAGACCTTGAACTTCAGACCCTAAATATTAGTTATTTCTATTGCTCCGCGTTTACATGTAACATAGCAGGCTCCGCATCCCCTACAAAAATCTTGTATAACTGTTGGATAACCGTTTTCCTTTAAAATGATACCTTTACAGTTGAGGTTAACGCATTCCAGACAGGTGTCGCACTCCCTGTTAATTATCACAGCCTTTCTTGTAGATGAAGATTTAAAGGAGAGGGATGGTTTTAGGAATATTACTTTACCTCCATCTGTCTCCATCAGATGAAAAAGTAACCTGCATGTTTTAGCGTAGTCTTTGTAGTCGAGGTTAATTACCTTCCCCCATTTATCGACCTTTACTTTAGAGTTATCCCATATGACGATGATCTTTCCTCCGCGCCTAACTATTTTATTTACCTTTTTACTGTCGAAGAATTGTTTGTCCAGTATAAGTATTATAGGCCCTTCCCGGTATCCCGAGTCAACCAGCCCCCAATAGACCCCATACACCATTGAAGGAGGAGTGACGATATCAAATAAATCGCCTATGTTAGCAATTTTGTAAACTGTAGGCGTTACTAGATGGGTGGCAACGTGAATACCGCTTTCAGGATAAGCATACAATGATGTTACTCCCACTGTTATTGGAGTAAAACTTTCCTGGAGAATTTCTACAAAGTTTCTTAAAACTGCCAACGAAAGGAGAGAAAAACTACCATTTATTTTAAATGCCCGTTTACCCCCTTGGGTATGTAAAATTTTTCTGAAGACCCGGTTGGAGAAAAATTCTGTATTAATTTTCCAGGTCTTATGTACCCGTATTTTATGGTTAGTGTTATTTATGGAGTCGGTGTAAATAGGAGGATCATAGTCGAGAAGGTTTAGACGTAAACCTTGTGCCACTAGTTTAGAGAAAAAGTTTAGTGGTGGCGGATTCATGGGATAAACCGGATAAAAATCTTTCTCTGTTTCCAAGCAAGGAGGGGCAAGTGTAACCAACTGCTTTTTCTTTGAAGCATTTATGGGAAACTTTCCAAGAATTTTTTCCTGGAGGAGGGAGAAATAGTAAACCAGTACCTTGAAATTATCCCTTTTCCTGCGTATGAAACCCTCTTTTTCTCCGAAAACCATGTTGAGGTAGTTCCACCTGTACGGGATAAACCAATGCTTGTTAAATGTGGGACTTCTCTCAGGATAATCGGGTAAAATTATTCCATTATAATGCATATCGCTGGAGAAAAGGGATAACTTTTCTCCAACATAAAGTATGAAGATTGGTTCTTCCGCAGCTTCACTAACATTAGATAAGTAGTCTAAATAAATGGAAAGAATTTTATCGTCGTCAAATACTATACAGGACAGTTTCAGGTTTTTTAAGAGATAAATTATCTCCGCGGCCTCCTCCCTCCTCAAAACTAATATTGCTAGTACTCCTCCACGTACACCGCCATAAGTATAGAAATAGAGTATATCTAGAAGCTTGCGAAAAGCCGTTTTTTCGACTTTGGCTATGGCTAAAGCTTTTAGCCCCGTGATAGATAAGCCCAGAGACCTTTCTAAAGCCTCTCTAACGCTACTAACCACCAGTACATTCTCAAAAGTATGTCCCTCTATTAGCTCTGATATCGCTTTATCGACGTACATTTTACTGAAGTTCATGGTCTCTACGGGTATATTCTTCTAATGGTTCTTGGAAAAGGTATAGCGTCAACTATATGGTCTAAGCCACATATCCACATGGTTAACCGATCTAATCCAAGACCGAACCCAGAATGGGGAACGCTTCCATACCTTCGTAGATCTATGTACCATTCATATTGACTTTGTTCAAGGCCAAATTTCTTTATCTTTTCGAGAAGTTCATGAATGTTCTCTATCCTTTCTCCGCCACCGATTATTTCGCCGTAGCCTTCAGGAGCCAAAAGATCCGCTGACAGTGTAACTTCCGGCCGTTTTGGATCATTTTTATGGTAAAAGGCTTTAGCCTTTTCCGGGTAACCGTAAACAAAAACGGGTTTGTCGAATTCAAGTGTTAAGGCTCTCTCCTCATCTGCGCCGAAATCCTCGCCCCATTTCAACTGGAAACCTTTTTTAGAAAGTATCTCTAGTGCCTCGTCATACGATATCCTGTAAAAGGGAGGCTTTACGTTTTCAAGTAACGTTACGTTACGTTTCAACAGTTCTAATTCCTTTCTCTTGTTTTCAAGAACCTGGTCGACGATATAGCTTATAAGTTCCTCCTCAAGCTCCAAGAGTTCCTTGAAAGTATACCATGCCATTTCCGCCTCTGCGTGCCAGAATTCTGTCAGGTGTCTTCTAGTACGGGATTTCTCTGCCCTAAAGGATGGAGCAACAGTGTAGACTTTCTCCAGAGAGAAGATTAAAGCCTCTAAGTAAAACTGCGAAGACTGGGTCAGGTAAACTCCCTTTCGATCGAAGTAGTCGACTTCGAAAAGGGATGCCCCGCCTTCTACGGCAGCCGTTATGAACATAGGGGCCTGGACTTCCAAGAACCCCTTTTTCCTAAAGAATTCGTGTAGGCTTCTAAACACTTCGTCGCGGACTTTTAGAACTGCATTCATTCGCCGGCTTCTAATCCAGAGATGCCTTACATCAAGCAAAAACTCCCTTGAAGCGCCTTTGGTTATGGGAAAGGGTTCCGCCAAGCTTATAGTCTTGAAATCAGTTGCTCTCAACTCTAGACCTCCAGGCGCCCTAGGATCCTTCTTAACAATCCCTTTAACATGTATGGATGACTCTATAGTAACGTTTTCTGCTTCACTAAAGAAAGGGGAGCTGGAGTCGACAACTACCTGTATTATGCCTGTAGCATCTCGTAAAATTATGAAAACATGCTCCTTCTGTGTTCGAACCCTATAGACCCATCCCCTTAAAGCCACCTCGGATCCTAAAGGTTGTTTTTCAAATACCTCCATAACGCTGGTGAATTCAATAGTAGATCCCCTCTTCCACACAAAGAATACATTTACATATAAATTCTATTCTATCCAATAAAAGTATCTAGTCGTGAGCAGGAAAAAAGAAACCTTTAACAATAACAATCTTAACATCTACCTGCCCTGGCTTTGGAATCGTTTATCCGGTTTGGTGGTTGCCCGTGCATGGTTGCCAAAGTGACGAGAATATCCGAAATACTATGCATGGGTTCATCCCGCCTTTTGGGCGCCCCTTTGACCTACCTACGGGGGCGCCTACACACTTATTCGGCACCCCCTCGGCGAATCTAGGGTTTGCCTCATCCCCCGGCCTACGGCTCATCAGCTCATCGGCTTACCGAAATACATGTACCTAGATATCCAGATATAAATTTCATGGCGAAAAACTATAGGTAAAATACTTGCAAATCACCATAATCACGAAA
>QMRH01000004.1 GCA_003650675.1 Thermoprotei archaeon
CTTCATTATCTCCTCTCTTGCCCCGAAAGCCCCTATCGGAAACCCGCCCCCAATGATTTTCCCCATCACCACGATGTCAGCGTCGACGCCGAAATATTCTTGGCCGCCTCCCATCGCCAGCCTAAATCCGGTTATTACTTCATCGAAGATCAAGAGAGTCCCTGTTTTATCGCATATTTCCCTGACCTCCTTAAGGTATTCCCTATCTGCAGGAATAGCCCCCGCAACCCCCATAACTGGCTCTAGAATTACGGCCGCAACATCCTTTTCTTTAAGAACTCTTCTTAGGGCATCAGCATCGTTAAAGGGAACAGATACAGTATCTTTTAAAACAGTTTCCGGTAGGCCGGCTGATTCAGGTCCTGTAAATGGTGGTGTCACACCTGTATGGAGGGTATCGTAGCCTCCATGCCATCCTCCCTCCATTTTCACGATTTTTCTCCTTCCTGTGAAAGCTCTTGCCAATCTAACTGCATACATGTTGGCTTCAGTTCCACTATTAGTAAACCGTATTTTCTCCACATTTGGAACATATCTTGTTATAAGTTCGGCTAGTTCTATCTCTTTTTCATGCGCAAAACCGAAGTGTGTACCCTGTTCAAGTTGTTCCCTAACAGCATCCAATACAGGTGTGGGTGCATGCCCTAGAATTAATGCACCATGTCCTATCCAATAATCGTCGTATACGTTTCCATCCACATCCCATATTTTACATCCCTTGGCACGGGCAACGTAAAAGGGGTAAGGTTCAATGTATCTAATATGATATGTGACCCCCATTGGAAGGACTTTACAGGCCCGTTCATAAAGCTTTCTCGAGATGGGGGTTCTATTCTTTAGGCTATTGAGAATCCTATCATACTCCTTTTTCAAATCCATAATAGCACCCAATACTGGCTGAAGTAAATAATAGTGTTAAATAATATTTAAGCTAAAACCCTTATTTTAAGAGACCATAGGCTTTGCTTACATCTACGTTGCTTATATCCCTTAACGCCATGGGGGATCCCTGAAGCTGTGGTATCTCATCCTCAAATGTAGGCTTACTCACCTTGTAGAATATTCCGATGGGTATCCTTTCACCCCATTCATACGCCTTCTTCAGCGCTGCATCAAAATCGGTGATGTCGTGTCCTTCCTTCTGAAGATCATACACTCTTTTCCGGAAGAAATCGTATGTGTTATAGAACGTGTAGCATGGTTGCAACACGTCTATAAACGCGAATCCCCTATGTTTTATAGCCTCTTTAAAGAGCCATGTGAGGTGACTGAGGTTTCCTGAAAATCCTCTTGCAACGAAGGTTGCACCAGAGGTTAAGACGAGAGCCAGGGGGTTTAATGGTTCCTCGGGATTCCCGTAGGGTGTGGATCTAGTTTTCATCCCCTTAGGAGTGGTGGGTGTAACTTGTCCTGTAGTTAAACCAAATACCATGTTGTTGTGGACGATGTATTTGATGTCTATGTTTCTTCTGGCGGCATGTGGTAGATGCCCTAAACCTATAGCATAGGCATCTCCGTCGCCAGCAAACCCTATTACCAATAGTTCACGGTTTGCCAGCTTTATTCCAGTAGCCAGCGGCAACACCCTACCATGGATTGTATGGAAACTATTTACATTTATATAGTCTCCTAGTTTTCCGTGACACCCTATACCTGTAATAACCACCACTTTTTCCGGTCTTATGTTCAATTCAACTATGGCTTTTTTAAGTGCAGTAAGGATGCTGAAGTTTCCGCATCCAGGACACCAGGTGTTGGTTGCCTTTGTATTTAAAACTGCGGGTGTAACCTTCATTTAATCACCTCCAGAATTTTTTCCGCAAGCTCCTTAGGGAAGAAAGGTCTTCCATTATACTTTAGTATACGCTCGTCCACTGGACGTAGAAGGAATTCTCGTAGGAGGGATTCGAGCTGTCCTGTGTAGTTGTTTTCCACCAAGATAAGTTTATTGACACCCTTCAGAGCCTCTCTTACCCGTTTCTCTGGAAATGGCGCGAGAAAGACGACTTGAATAAACTTAAGGTCCGCCCCCCTTTCCTTTATTATTTTCAATGCTTCCAGTATAGCTCCCTTAGTCGACCCCCAAGATATAATTGCTGTGGATGAGCTCCTATGACCATATATTTTAACGGATTCAGGTAGATTTTCAACCTCCTCACGCATTAATCTAAGCTTTCTAAACCTCTTCTCCATCATCCTCGTTGCATTAGCCTCATTGGCTGTTGCATATCCGAACTCGTTGTGCTCAGAGCTGTTCACCTTTACTATGGCATTTAAGGTCCCTGGTATAGCCATTGGAGAAATACCGTCTTCAGTTAATTTAAATCGTCTATATTCCTCCTCTCCCTTATATTCCCCAGTTATGATCTTTCCTCTTTCAACTCTAGCTTTATTTAGATCGAATTCTGGAACCGTTGCATGGCTTTCAGCTAAATGCTTGTCTGTTAATATTATCGCTGGAACCTGATACTTTTCTGCCATATTAAAGGCCTTCACCGTAAGGTAGAAAGCCTCCTCTGAATCGCCTGGGGCTATTACGAAACGTGGAAATTCTCCCTGAGAAGCATGTATGGTGAAACGTAGGTCTCCTTGAGACGTATATGTAGGCATACCTGTACTTGGTCCAGGCCTCTGTGCTATAACCACCACCACAGGCGTCTCCGTCATAGCAGCCTGTCCAAGTGCCTCTGTCATTAAACAAAAACCTCCACCAGAAGTTGCTACCATCGACCGTGAGCCAGCATACCATGCTCCAACAGCCATGTTTATCGCGGCTATCTCGCTTTCAGGTTGAACTACCACTACATCGAAATCATGTTGTACAAGCGCTAGAAAATGGAGTATAGGAGATGCAGGTGTCATTGGGTAGGCAAAGTACGTTTTCATGCCAGCCCTCAGAGCCCCTAAAGCTACGGCTTCATTTCCAGTTATCACTAGATTCCCTGAATCACCTTTAGGCTTTATCTTCGCGAATGAACCTACACCGAAATTAGATCGACTATACTCGTAACCTGCTTTTGCCGCCTTAATGTTAATTTCTGCTATTTCCCTATGTTTACCGAGCTCTTTGCCGATTACCTTTAACAGTATTTCCAGGTCAAAGCCTATTAAAGCCATTAAGGCTCCTAGGGCTACACTGTTTCTGACAATTAGAGACGCCTTTAACTCCTTTACTATCTTGGTTAATGGAATTCTATAGATTTTAACCCCATCAGCTAATTGTAGTCCATCTAGTTTGAAGTCGTAATCTGTTATGATACCGCTACCTTTCAGTAATCTATGTGAATGTTTTTTAATAGTATCTATATTTAATGCAATCATTATATCGGGATTAAAGTATTGAGACCATACTCTTTCGTCACTCACGGTGGCTAGGTAAAAGTTGTGGCCTCCCCTTATAAGCGAAGGATAATCTATCATTCCATGGACAAAGTAGCCTCCCCGTGTGAAGGTTTTTGCCAGCATCCTTCCTGCAGCTGCAACTCCCATTCCCGCTTCTCCGCCCACCAAATAGGTAAACCTCAACTTTCCACCCACGTTTCCTTGTATGAAAACTAATTAAAGTTATTTAACTGCTCTTCTCCAAGAATAGTAAAAAGTATTATATTATTCATACACTATGGGAAAAGTTTCTAATACTTATTCTAGTGTGAAGACTACATGGTTAAAAATTTATCTTACGAATGTTGGTCTAACATGTTTTGTTGCCCAGAGACTGTAGGGTGAAAGGAAGAAATGTACAGAAGGGATGGTTCACGGAGACTTGTTTTAGATTTATTTGAGAAAGGGGAGGCCGATAGAATCCCCATACACGTGGAATCTGATTCAAAGACAGAGGAATTTCTTTATGGAGACGTGGTCGGGGTAGGTGCTAAATATCATGAATGGAGAAGATTTTACATCGAAGGTGGACCGTTTAGGAGAAAGACGGGAGAAAGTTTACGGAATTGGGTTGATAGAATTACATTAGAGGCTTACGATTGGCCGGACGTGGATCTCGTGGTCTCTAGGGCTCTGGAATCGTTTGAACATGTAGCAGGAAAGTATGCTTTCAAACGGTTTATATTATTTAAGGTTCTTGGTCCAACAGAGACAGCCGAATCTTTTTTCGCGCCCGGTGTGCCCGAGGAGTTGATGCTTAAGGATCAAATTTTACATAGATATGGTTTTGCCGTCTTCCTTAAGTTTAAGCCCAGAGAAGCTCTAAAGATCTACGATAAGATAGCCGCCTACATATTAGAGATCGTTAAAGCAGGTTCCGAAGTGGACTACGTTGATGCCGTTAGAATAGCCGACGATATAGCTGGTTACAGTGGGCCGCTTTACCCGCCACTATTATTAGACCGCTACCTTTACTGGCATAAATTGTATTCTGATGCCGTGGAAAAGAAAGGGAAATATCCGGTCTTACACTGCGATGGTGATTTAACTAGGAAAAAACTTCTCCTCCATTTATCCCGTATTTACAAGGGCTTCCATCCACTGGATCTCCATCCAAAGTCGACTGTAAATGCGGCAAGAAAATGGGTTGAAAGGATACTTGAGGCCCGAAAAATGGTGGGGGAGGGGATAATCTTTTTTACCGGGATTCCAATAGACCTTCTGTTCAACAATCAACTTAGCGTAAGAGACTTTCTTGAAGTTCCTTTGACCCTTCTTCGTAAACATACTTCCAGGAACCTGGTTTTAGCGACGACGCATAGTCCTTATCCGGGAAGAAGCTATTCCGAGCCACAGGTTAAGCTTAAGTTAATGCATCTACTTAAAAGTTTATCATAGTTTTAGGGCTACTTTAGCTGTAAAAACCTGTTTGAGATAACAAAGTTTTTCAGTGAAAAGTTATTATTTTATTTGGTCGAACACCATGGTGAAGGTAAAAACTAAACTTGTATCGTGGGATGAGGTTGTCGAGTGGTGTAGGCTTCTGGCTTTAAAAGTCGAGGAAGATTCATGGAGACCCGACCTCGTGGTGGCTGTAGCCCGTGGAGGATATGTACCTGCTAGGCTTATATGCGACTTCCTCGACATACATGATCTCGTAAGCCTCCAGATACTGCATTGGGGGAAAGCCGCAGAGATAACTGCAGAAGCACACGTTAAATACCCCTACACATTGAATCTTTCCGGAAAGAAGATCCTATTAGTGGACGATATAATTGATACAGGCGACTCGGTTATCATAGCTAAAAAATTCATCACGGAAAACTGGAAGCCTGCCGAACTTAAGGTAGCGGCTATGCAGTGGATCTCCCCAGTAGCTAAGATAAAGCCCGATTACTTTGTTGAGGACGTCAAGGATTGGATTTGGTATCAGTATCCGTGGACACGTGCCGAAGACACAACCAACTTCTTCGAAAAAATATTAGACGAAAAGGCGAAGGAAGGAAAAAATGAATGGAGTTTAGAGGAACTTATAGGGGAGTTTAAGGCGTGGTATGGTATAGACGTCGGTGAAAAATATTATTCCCTTGCTCTAAAACGTTTACTAGACTCCGGTTTATTGACGGAAGCTGGGGAAAACATTTATCGTTACATGAAAGAAAAAAGGGTTTCAAAATAATTTTTTCAGCAACAACTTTCCTTATATGCTATAGCTTCCACTTCAAGCAACACATTTTTAGGTAGGTTAGCTACCTCTACCGTTGTCCTTGCAGGTGGATTATTGCCGAAGAAAGTGCCGTAGATTTCGTTAAACTTCGAGAAGAGGCTTAGATCTTTCAGGAAAACAGTCACCTTCACCACATCGTCAAAGGTGAATCCAGCCTCCTCCAGAATAGCCTTAATATTCTCCATAACCCTTAATGTCTGTTCATGTATATCCCCTTTAACCACTTCTCCGGTAGAGGGGTCTATTGGTATCTGACCTGAAATGAATAAAAATGGTCCAGCTTTAATAGCCTGTGAATATGGTCCTATGGGTTTCGGTGCCTTCTCCGTTAAAATGGTTTTCTTGGGCATGAGGAACCCTCCACACTTTTATAGACAAATATACTTAAAACCTTATCCTGTGATATTTAATTTCCTCATGGATCCGTCAGCGAGCACACTAATGTATTCAGGTGGGGGAGGAGCCAGCCACGGTGAAAACGAAGCCCTTTTCCTCCAGTTTCCTTAGAATCTTCTTTAGATCACGTTCATCCTTAACTTCAAAGGTTACGTAAACCCTTGCTTTTCCAGGCTTTAAATAGGGACCCAACCTATCGTGCGATATTTCGACGATATTTGCCTTAAGGGCAGCCAATATCTTTAGAACTTTCATCAACATTCCCGGCCTATCTGGCAGTTCTCCACATATTCTAACTAGCCTGCCTTCAAGAAACATCGCTTTATCTATGAGTCTAGCCAGCATTGACATCTCTATGTTTCCTCCACTTATGACAGCAACCGCTCTCTTCCCTTTTAAATCCACCTTATTGCCTATTAATGCCGCTACGCTGAGCGCGCCAGCAGGCTCTGCAACACACTTGCTTCTTTCCAAGAGCAAGAAAAGGGCTTGAACAATGTCTTCTTCGCTTACAAGCACAATGTCGTCTACAACCTCTTTTATTATATTAAAAGTTAATTCTCCAGGCTTCTTGACTGCAACCCCGTCCGCTATTGTGTCAACACGCTTCACCTCTATCAATTTTCCCTCTTTGAAAGAGAGAGCCATGGCTGGAGCTCCTTCTGGCTGAACCCCTATGATCTTAGCATGAGGTATTAGTTTCTTCACGGCTATGGCTATTCCGGATATTAAGCCTCCTCCACCCACAGGCACCAGTACGACATCTATGTCGCCGAGTTTCCTTACTATTTCGAGACCTATTGTGCCCTGACCAGCTATTATTCTTTCATCGTTAAAGGGGTGGACAAAAACGGCGTTAAACTTGTCCTTAATGTCCATTGCTTTACTATACGCGTCGTCGTACGTGCTTCCGTGAAGAACCACCTTAGCCCCATATGATCTAGTGGCGTTAACCTTCACG
Organism: Thermoprotei archaeon; assembly: GCA_003650675.1. Lineage (GTDB taxonomy): Archaea > Thermoproteota > Thermoprotei > Thermofilales > B20-G17 > B67-G16. Next base: position 6,966 of record QMRH01000004.1, read on the forward strand.
TAGGGTGTTCTTTCAGGCATCACTATTATTGATTTCATCCCCAGCTCGCTTGCTGCTAAAGCTACACCTTGAGCATGATTCCCGGAGGATGCAGCCACACATAGCTTTACGTTACACCGTTTCCTTAAAATGCTCCAGAGGAAGTAGTATGCTCCCCTAATTTTAAAGGAACCTGTTCTTTGTAGGTTTTCAAGCTTTAAGTATATTTCTCCCTCCGTTATATTGGAGAGAGTCCTGGACCTGTCTACAGGCGTCCTATACACCACTCTCTCGAGAACCTTATCGGCTTCAAGTATCAGCCCATATAGTTTTTCTAAACTAGGGTGCATCGTCAACGGCCTCCATACTATTTTAGTACACTATAAGGGATTTTTCTTTCGTCGACCATCCCCCGCCATCCATGTTACACATTCTTCAGGAGATCTATGTAGCGCGATGTTTCAAAGAGGAAACCGTGTATAGAGGGGCTATAAAACCTAGTTTGTATACCTTCTTCTAGAATCCTTTTCTCAACATCTTTTGATGTTAGTGTTCTTGGGTCAAGGTGATCAGATGCAAATGCAAAGGTCCATAGACCCGTGAAGGAGGGTATAAACACCGTGTAGAAACCTACTATAGAAAAGAATTTTGAAAGAATTTCCTTAATCCTCTCCTGTGCACCCTTATGTTCAATTACACCAAGGGATTGAAGGCTTACAATACCCTTTTCGTCTACAATGTTCCTAAGCTTACCCAAAACCTCTTCTTTATAGAAGAACGCAGCGGGGCCAACTTCATCTGTTACGTCGATAAAAACCACATCGTAGATGGATGGAGCCTCCTCCAGAAATCTTGTTCCATCTTCGATTATTATGGTGAGTCTAGGATCCTCTAAGGCAGATGCCAGGCTTCCGCCAAAAAACTTTTTAACGACCTCTATAACCATGGGATCTATTTCTACTAGGGTGACCTCACTTACCGTACTATATTTTAAAACCTCCCTAGCTACACCTCCATCGCCGCCGCCTATTATTAAAACTTTTTTGGGGGAAGGATGGGTCACCATGATAGGGTGGACAAAGGTCTCATGGTATATGAATTCATCCCTCTCACAGATTTGGGTGACTCCATCCAAGTAAAGTGTTTTACCGAAGCCTTCGAGTTCTATAACTTCTATGTATTGAAACTTGCTTTTACCCCTGTAATGAACCTTCTTAACCCTCGAGATCGTGTAAACATTTTCTTGAAGTTTTTCGAGATAAAAGTCTTCACCATCGATTTTCCGTAAACCCTTCTTAAGCATGTCTATATATTTTACATAAATACAATAAAAATATATTCCATCATCCTAGGATGTTCTTGACAAACGCTACTATTTTGGAGGCTTTTTTAAACGCTTGCTCCGCCTCCTCCACACCAGATTCCTTGAACACAGTTTCTTCTGGTATAAAATCAGGGTACTTGAATGGCATATAGTGGGCGTCTAGGAAAAGAGCGTCCTCTAGAATGCCTCTCGGAACATTAATTTTCTCCGAAATTCGTCTAAAGAGAGCCTGTACACTATCTCCCTTCGGAATGCTACCTATGTTTAAGGCTAAAGCCTTTACCGCGTCTAAGGCGGCTCTATGGGCTGCAAAATAGACCCATTCGTACTCGCCTATATTTAAAAGATAACTAGCATATTTTAAGTCCCTTTCAGCCTGCTTAACCCATGCCTTCAATTTAATACTATCCACGATTCAATGCCATGATAAAATACGTTCTTAAACTATAAAAACTTTGGAGATGCAGGTTTCAGCGAGCGAGGGCCCGTATACTCGATGTAAATATTCCCTGTGAATTTAAATCGAAGCTTAAGGATATTATTAAGGGTTGTGGCAACGATGTACAATAGGGCCTTTTATCCAGGGAGATTTCAGCCGTTTCATCTGGGCCACCTTCACGCAATCCGCCATATACTTAAGGTTTCAAGGGAAATAGTCATAGGTGTGGCTGCAGCCCAATTCAACTATACGAGGGAGAACCCTTTTACAGCCGGTGAAAGGGTTGAGATGATAAGGCTTGGAGTAGGGGATCTTTGGTCACGAACATATGTAATCCCCATAGAAAATGTTTCGAATAACCTAGAGTGGGTTACCCATGTTATAGCTTTAACCCCGAGGTTTGACGTTGTCTTTACGAACAATAAGCTTGTAAAGATCCTGTTTAAGAGACACGGCTTTAGGGTGGAGCCGATACCCTGGTTTAAAAAGGATCGATGCTCAGGGAGGATTATCAGAAAACTTATGCTAAAGGGTGATGAATGGAAAAATCTTGTACCGGAGGACGTAGCCCTTTTTGTAGAGAGAATAGATGGTGTTAAAAGAGTTAGAGAAATTTTTAGCCTTGAGGAAGCCAGGTTACCCTTGAGGTGAACATTCATGGTGACCGTCGAGTTGCTGACTATAGGAACCGAATTGGTCATAGGGTTAACCTTGAATACTAATGCTCAATGGCTTGCACGGAGGCTTACAGCATTAGGGTGTCGTATTACAAGAGTTGTGACAGTTAGGGATGAATTAGGGGAAATAGTCGATGCCATCAGAGACTGCATTAAACGGGGGGTTGATGTAGTTATCACTAGCGGGGGTCTGGGACCAACCGAAGACGATAAAACCCTTAAAGCTGTTTCCATGGCCCTCAATAGGAAACTTACATTAAATGAGGAAGCCCTGAAGCTTGTTAAAGCTTGCTATAAAAGGTTGTTTGAAGAGGGAGCGATAGGAACCCCGGAACTCACACCTGAACGAGAAAAAATGGCGTTGCTTCCTGAAGGCTCAAAACCCCTTGAAAACCCCGTTGGCGCAGCGCCGGGAGTTTTAGTGGAAGCCGGCGAGATAACGGTTATATGTCTACCGGGGGTGCCTAAGGAACTTAAGGCCATATTTGAAAGGCACCTGGAAACGTACTTTAAAAGGAGAACAGGAAACCTTTTTTCGAAAACATTGGTGATTGAAACCAGCTGTAACGATGAATCCAGTTTAGCTCGGATTCTAAAAGACTGCTCTAAGATTTTTCCGGAAGCCTACATAAAGTCACATGCAGAAAAATTCGACAGAATGGAAGGTATACCCATTACGGTTACAGTACACGGCCATACCCAGCAGCAAGTTAAAGCTATGCTTAGAAAAATAACCAATAAAATTTGCGAAAAACTCAGGAAAAAGGGTTACCGTTGCATAAAGATCCTCGATTTTCAGCAGATAAATTAAACCGGTTTTCCACTAAAAATAAGTTTACATAGTGTCTTTTGCACACATAGCCAACAGTTCTTTTATAACGTTCTTCTCCGGAGTTGTCAGTCTTCTATTTATTAACTTCTCAAGTTTTTCTATTGTTCTTTCAAGGTTGAAGTGGACCTTCTCCGCAAAGCCGCCGGTGATCCAAAGTAACGTGTCTAATAGAAGGGGAGGAATGCCGGTTTTTTCGGAAACCTCGCTCCAAGCTTTTTTAACCTCCCCACTCTTTCTCGATAAAAGGATGTTAGCTAACCTGCTGAAACCAGATATATAATCAAAAGTTTTTATTATACCGCTTGTTAAGGATATTAAGCAGACACGGTGGTCGGCTGGTAGAGGTATTTTGAATGGGAGGGTGTGCTTTAAGCCTGAGGCTTCCAGAGCATAGTGGAACATTTTTACTGAAAACACTATCGTCTTGGAATCGGGATCCGTATTAAGTAGATGTGCTAGGTCTCGTCTAAACAGGTTTAAATCCTCCACATATCTTTGAAATTTCTCCTGGAAAACGGGTGCAAATAGCTTAAAAAATCTTTGTAGCCTAGCTTCTTTCACGGTTTTAAGGCGTCTCATGCTGGGACTCTTCTCGAGAAAAAGCAGTGAAATTTCCCGTGGACTTAATTCCTTATGTTTACTGACAAAGGTTTCTAGATAGTTCCAGTGTTCCTCACCCTTCGTAGATAGTTGATAACTTACTAAGGAAACTGCAATGATCAAGGTAAATGCTCTAAAAGGATCTTCTATTTTCTTTAGAATGTTGGTTACAACATGGTATTGGGGATCATGTTTCTCCAGTTGGCCTAAAAATAACTTTATACGGGGGGTTGAAAGGGATTTGGAAACTTCTAATATTCTTTCTCTATCCCTCCAAAAGAACAACCCACCTACTCCCCTAACCATGTATTTTAAATTATCTTTGGCTATATATTTCAACATCGACCTCTTTCATGATCAGGTTTTCTAGGGGCCGAGAAGAACCCATTATTACATCGTTTTCTTTGGATCCAACATTACAGTAAAGCTTTCCATTTCTTCGTTGAAGCCGCTTGGTTTTGAAGAAGATATAAGGGTACTAGCGTTATTTTAGTAAGGTGTGTTAAAATGAAGTTTGAATGGTATACGGATTTTGTAGATTTAGAATATACTCCATCCAGCGACGAGCTTCTAGCCTTCTTCAAGGTAACACCTGATAAGGGCATAACCTTGGAAGAAGCTGCCGGTAGGATAGCGTCGGAAAGCAGTATAGGAACCTGGACTACATTGACCACCATGACCCCCGATCTAAAGAAGCTTATGGCCAAAGCATACTACATTTCTGCTGACGGCTTAGTTAAAATAGCTTATCCATTGGAGCTATTCGAACTAGATAATATTCCACAAATATTGAGCTCGGTTGCGGGGAACATCTTCGGCATGCGGGCTATTAAATTCCTGAAGCTTCTAGACATAAGGTTTCCCAGGAAACTTATAGACCACTATAGGGGGCCTGAACATGGAATCGAAGGTGTAAGAAGAATACTGAAAGTCTATGGAAGACCCATAACAGCGACTGTTGTTAAACCGAAGGTTGGCTTGACAACCGAGAGGTACGCGGAGGAGGCATATAAGATTCTCTCTGGCGGGATCGACCTCTTAAAGGACGACGAAAACCTTTCAAGCCAAGGTTTTAACCCATTCGAAAAACGGCTTAACGCAGTCATGAAGGTTATAGAGAAGATTGAACGTGAAACCGGTGAGAAGAAAGGCTATTTAATAAATGTTACAGCTGAAACCCGCGAAGCTGAGAGACGCATAAAACTGGTGGCGGATTACGGTAACCCGTTTATAATGATAGATATTTTAACGGTGGGTTGGGGCGCCTTACAGACTCTTAGGGAGCTTGCACATGACTATAAGCTAGCTATACATGCCCACAGGGCTTTCCACGCTGCTTTCACCAGGATGAAGGAACATGGAATGACCATGCTAGTTGTAGCTAAACTTGCTAGGCTCATAGGGGTCGACCATATTCATGTAGGCTCACCCGTCGGGAAAATGGAGGCAAAGACCATGGATGTTTTAAATATACAGAAATGCATTACAGAGAAGACGTATGAACCCGCAACTTTTAAAGCGTTTAAACAGGATTGGGGGAACTTGAAGCCAGTTCTGCCGGTTTCTTCGGGGGGATTACACCCAGGGCTCCTCCCCGAGACCGTGAAAATCATGGGAACAGATATTCTGATCCAGGTGGGTGGAGGCGTTACAGGCCATCCTGCTGGAAGCTTTTCAGGCGCTAGAGCTGTCAGACAGGCCTTGGATGCTATTAAGGAAGGAGTGAGTTTAGAGGAGTATGCGGAAACCCATCCCGAACTAAAGCAGGCTTTAGATAAATGGGGGCATGTGAGGCCAAAGTAGCGTTGAACTTTAATATAATAAGGGGATAATTTAGATTTGGGGGATGACCCGTGTTGCAGCCCTTCCGATGAATGAGGATGGGCGGGGTTAAGGGGATCCCCCTCTAGATCCTCTTTTTCTCAAAAATCTTATGGAGGATACTTTTCTTTGAAGCCTTGAAAGGGTTTCAAGCGAGAAAAGCTTCGATGATGCGTACAATAATGCAATTGAAAGGACTACCGAGAACCCCATGTACACTGGGAGCTCGGCTGGCAGGGAACCGAGAACCATTTCCTTTAACACCGCCATGGTTTGCACTATAGGAAAACTGTATACTAGGGCTTTGTAGATTGGGCTAAGTGACCCGACATCCATGAATGCTATTACAAATGCCGGTATCATTATGAAGGATACTGTAGGGCCGAGAATAGTTGATGCGACACGGGTGTCTTTACTGAGAGCACCTACTATCGTTCCGACGGCGGCGGTGAAGAAAAGCGTTATAATTATGCTTGCAAACAGGTAGAGCATGTTCGTGTAGTCTAGTGAAAGCAGGCTCGTGGTCTTTATAGAGAAACCTTGTTTAACTGATTGAAGCGCGATATCGAATGTGTAAAAATAGGCTACGAAACCTATTAGAGACGCTACTGAACCTATAATGGACACCATAAACGAGCCAAGAAGCTTTGCCATAAGGATATAGGACCTTGGAATAGGTAGTGTTAGAAGGGTTTCAAGGGTTTTCTCTTCATTTTCCACAGCCATTGATGTGGAAGACATTTGGATAACTGTAGCCGCTATTGTGAATAAGGCTAAAGGTAGAAGAAATGCGGCGAAAGACAGGGATGATAGTATCTGTGAGGGATCCCCTTCGAGTAGAATTCCTTTTCTAGCCATAAATGTTGATATATTAGCTCTTACCGGATCCTTGACTATCTCAAGTTGAATGCCTGTACCTTGCAGGTATATTGCTCCAAGGTAGTTGTCTATCATTTGCTCTAGGATAGTGTATCTAGCGGTATTTGCACCGAAGAACCCGCTACTCTTAACTATAACGAGGTACTGTAGCTTGACGAAAGTCCTATTCATCACCATTGATCCATATCCTTTGGGAATTACTAGGATCAGGTCGAGGTCTATGTTTTCTTCGGCGATTTTTGTAAGATTAAGAGGGGCTTGAGCTGAAACATTTAGTAGACGGACCTTAAGCGCTTGGGGCACCGAGTTTAAGAAGTTAAAAAGCTGTCTTGAGGGGAAGGAGGAGTCCAGGTCTATGACCCCTACATTTAGTGGCTGAGCTATCTGTTGTACAGCTTCTTTCATGGGGATTGTTATGGCGAAGCCCATTAGGGGCATTAGAACAGCTGAAAGTATGAAGCCTATCATTATCTGTGGATTGCGTATCAGCTCCTTAAACTCCTTGGATATTAAGGCTTTAAGCATAGACATCACCTTTTACGAGTTTTATGAAAAGGTTTTCAAGGTTGTCTACGCTGTGTTTATCTAGAAGCTCATCCACATAACCTTCCTCTAGTATTACCCCTTCATTTATTACTGCGATTTTTTCACATATGTCTTGTATCTCGTTCATGTTGTGGCTTGAAACAAGCACTGTTATGGAATGTGTTCTACTAAACTCTTTTATGGTATTCCTGATCTCCTTTGCGTGGAGAACGTCGAGACCGGCTGTAGGTTCATCGAGTATGGCTACCCGTGGCATTATCATTAGGGCTCTGGCCAACTGGATCCTACGTTTCATGCCTTTGCTGTAGTTTTTCATTTTATCGTATAACCGTTCGCCAAGCCCAGCTATCTTTATTCCTAGTTCAAGTGCTTCTTCAGCATCCTTTCCCTTTCCAAAATATACTTCAGCCATTAGCTTAAGGTACTCGTATCCCGTCAAAAACCTGTATGTTCCAGCGTCTTCAGGAAGATAGGAAATTATCTTCCTTATCTCATTAGCTTCTTTAACCACGTCTTTTCCACATATGGTTACATGCCCGGATGTTGGTAGAAGGAGGGTTGCTATTATCCTGAATGTTGTTGTTTTTCCAGCGCCGTTGGGTCCAACTAAGCCGAACACCTCTCCCTCTTCCACCGTAAACGTTATCCCTCTTAAGGCAAGAAAATCACCAAAGGCCTTAACCAATTTTTCCACTTGAACTGCTTTTATCATACGCTCCCCAAAACCTTAAGTAATATCAGAAACACGGTTATATTTTTTATTATAAGAAGTATATATTTGTTGTAGAAAAGAGGGGAAAGAATGGAAGAAAGCATGTTTAAACCATATACGTTGGAGGAAGGTAGATTTCTAGTTAAGCTTGCCAGGAAAGCTGTTGCAACATATATTGAGACCGGGAAAATGATTAGCCCCCCGGAAAATACCCCGCCGAAGCTATTGACCGATAAGTATGGAGTCTTCACTACAATCGAGGTATTTAATCCACGTGGACGTAATGAGCTAAGGGGATGTATAGGTTTCCCCAGGGGATACAAAAACGTGGTCACCGCTGTGATACAGAGTGCCATCGCCGCAGCCACCGAGGATCCCCGTTTCCCGCCCATGGCTCTAGAGGAGCTTAAGAAAACTGTTTTTGAGGTTTCAATACTCTCACCCATCGAATTGATTAAAGCTGAGAAGCCCGTCGACTACACGAACCTCGTAAAGGTTGGCGTCCATGGGCTTGTTATCGAGAAGGGATTTTTCACAGGTCTTCTCCTTCCACAAGTACCCGTCGAATACATGTGGAGTACGGAGGAATTTCTATCACAAACGTGTATGAAGGCCTGGCTACCTCCCGACTGCTGGTTTGAAGAGGATACTAAAATCTACAGGTTTCAAGCGCAATTATTCAAGGAGGTTGAGCCGGGAGGAGAAGTTATAGAGAGAAACCTTTTAAGGGAGCTTGAGGAAAAACAGAAAAAGCTTGGAGGTAAAATTCATTGAAGGTTTTAGCCGGTTCAGGTAGCCGTGTCTTAGGCTTAAAGGTTGCACGTTTATTGAACGCAGAGATGGTTGATGTTCAGGTAAGGCGGTTCCCAGACGGAGAAATCTATGTGAGGCTTCTCGGCGAAGTTGAGGGAGAGGATGTCGTTCTCGTGCAGTCTATGGGAAAGAATCCTAACGAACTTTTAGTCGAGTTTCTGCTTCTGGCCGACACCCTCAAGGATCTTAAAGCAAGGAAAGTTATCGCGGTTGTACCATACTTTCCGTATGCCCGTCAGGATGCCAGGTTTAAACCTGGTGAGGCGTTTAGCCTTAAAACCGTTGTAAAGCTCGTGGAGGACGTGGGGATAGATGCCATGATAACCGTTGACATGCATCTTCACAGAATAGAATCCCCAAGCAAAATCTTCAATATACCTGCATTTAATCTCACAGCCATGCCTCTTCTAGCTGAATATGCTTTAAAGACCTTGAACCTAGAAGAACCAATAGTCGTAGGACCTGATGAAGAAGCAGAACAGTGGGCTAAAACCGCCGCGGAAAGCATTGGAAGCGGATACCTTGTTCTAAGCAAAGTTAGGTTAGACGACTATAAGGTTGAGATCTCCTCTCCTCAATTAAATAGGGTGAAGGGGCGCAATGTCCTCATAGTTGACGATATTATAAGTACTGGAGGCACGATGAGTAAAGCGGTAAAACAGGTGTCGGAGGCTGGTGCAAAAAGGATAGTTGCCGCATGTACACACCCCCTTCTGGTAGGAGACTCAGTCTATAATATACTAAAGGCAGGAGCCGAATGCGTGATCGGTTCAGATACTGTTCAAAGCCATGTAAGCTATGTTAGTGTAGCTCCTATAATAGCCAACAAGCTAAAAGAAATACTTTTCAGCTAAAAGGAAAAGCTATTTAATCGCAGAAACTATTGTTTCCCTAGCTTTCTCCAAGTCTAATTTACCTCGATCATTCAGGGGGATCCGTGTAAGAACATGCTTTATCGAGCCGTCTTCCATCTCTACAAACACCTGAGGGAGATCAAAGCCCCCTAATTCATCCTTTTCACCATGCTTTATGAGCAACTCCCAGTCTTCTTTCCTCTCCTCGACCTCGATGTCCATCTCCTCTGCAATTTCCCTTAGAAGCCTCTTTACCTTACCTCTTAAAGGATCGTAGTCCGCGGTGACTAATATAATTTTTCTAGCCAAAACACACACCTTTAAGTGATATGTATCCGTTTTCGAGGTATTTATCTCTTTCTAAGCCTCCACTATGTTAGTAGATATTGTAATATAGTCGGTTTCCCTTTAACATGACGGAGAGAACATGTTACTGTCGAAGTTTCCTAGGGTAAGGCTTACACCCCTTCCTACACCCCTTGAGAAACTAGAAAGATTAAGCAAGGAGCTTGGTGTGGACATCTATGTGAAACGCGATGATGTAATGACTTTAGCTTTTGGAGGAAATAAGGTTAGGAAGCTGGAATTTACCCTCGGCGACGCCATTGCAAAAGGTTGTGACACTATAGTAACCACAGGTGCCTTAACCTCCAATCATGCACGACTAACTGCTGCCGCATGCCGTAAACTTGGCTTGAAGCTGGTTCTCGTACTTAGAGGAAGGGATCGCCAGTTCCCTAGAAAAGTCAAGGGAAACCTCCTGTTAGACTATATTTTTGGTGCAGACATTAGGATCGCGGATGTAGATAAAAGCGAGATACCGCGTGTTTTAAGGGAGGTTGCAGAGGAGCTTAAGGGCGAAGGATATAAGCCCTATATCCTGCCAACAGGCGGCGCCACACCCGTAGGTGTTTTAGGCTACGTTAACGCATGTATGGAACTAATTTACCAGCTTAACGAAAGAAATCTTGAGGTAGACTACCTGGTACATGCAAGTGGAACTGGAGGAACACAGGCTGGACTTGTGCTCGGCTTCAAGGCATTTAATACACCAATAAAGGTTATAGGTGTAAGTGAAGGAACACCCGTCGAAACCTTAAGGAGAAAAGTGTATGATCTGGCCAACGAGGCTGCAAAGCTACTCGACTTAAACGTAAAAATCGATGACAGCGACATCGTTGTCGAGGGAAGATACATGTTCGGCGGCTTCGGAGTAATCACGAAAGAGGTCGTGGACACCATAAAGTATGTTGCTAGAACAGAGGGGTTGCTATTGGATCCAATATATACAGCTAAAGCCATGTACGGTTTGATCGACATGATTAGGAACGGTGAAATCGATAAAGGATCGAAGGTAGTATTCTTACATACAGGTGGTACGCCGCTAATATTCCACTTGGACCACGAAGTAAGGGAGAAGGGGGAGATACCGTCCTCCGTGTAATGTACGCTTAAAACCATACTCTTATATTCATAGCCAGCAATAGATAATCAATGGAATAAGCATGTGTACAGAGAAAGGTATAGATAAACCCCTTTTTGCCGACAAAAGTATCGTTGGAAGCTACGAACCCCTATTCGAATACTGGAGGATAGCCGAGAAAAGGGGGCTGGAGAAGCCCGTTATTAAAAGCGAGGACATAGAGTATGTAAGGAAAGTCCTAGAACTGAAAAACAGGGTAAATCTCTTAGAGTTGCTGAAAGCTTTAAGCTTCAGCATGCTTGAGAGGGTAAACGAAGAAGTGGCGCAGGAGGCCTATAAACAGCTGGGAATAAATTTGGAGAAGGAAGAGGCTAGAGAAAAAATCGCGAAAATATTGGCTGGATGGGTTTTGGAGGCCTGTAAAACCTTGGGTATAATATCCTTTAAGGGTTGGAGGCTACCCACTGACTGACTATAGCCAGCCTCTAAGCTTCATCGCGTCAACTACTCTGCTGACCGCAATGACGTAGGCTGCTATTCTCATGGGCTTATCGCTGTACTTTTTCTCCCATTCGCTGAAAACTAGGTTAAAGTTTTCGCTCATCTTTTTGTCGAGCCTGTCTAAGGCTTCTTCCTCCGTCAGCCAGCATCCCATCCTGTCGTGGCACCATTCGATCCAGCTCATGGTTACGCCGCCAGCGTTGGCTAGAATATCCGGTATCACTACAACCCCCTTCTTGGCCAGCTTTTCGTCGGCTTCTGGGGTTGTGGGTCCATTGGCTCCCTCTGAGATGATTTTAGCTTTAACCTTATCGGCGTTTTTCTCTGTTATGACGTCCTCGATGGCTGCGGGAACCAGTATGTCGACATCTAGTTCAAGTAGCTCTTCATTGGATATTCTTTTGGCATCCTCATAGTTTATGACGGCTCTAGTCTTGTTCTTGACCTTCATTACCTTCTCTACGTCGAGTCCATTGGGATTGTATATTCCTCCTTTACTGTCGCTTACAGCAACCACCCTTGCACCCCACTGTGCCAGATAGAATGCAGCATATCTACCGACGTTACCGAAACCTTGGACAGCTACTGTTCTTCCCTCAAGTCCTCCAAAGACCTTTTTAGCTGCTTCGCGTGCCACCAACGCAACCCCGTATCCCGTGCTAATTACCCTGACTTTCAGGCCTCCGATTTGAAACGGCTTTGCCGTCACCACACCCCACGCCGGGTAGCCTACTATTTTACTGTATTCGTCGAAGAACCAGGCCATTGTCTGCGGGTCTGTGTAAACGTCGGGTGCAGGTATATCCACGTTTTCCCCAACCATTCTAGATATGGATGCAAAATACTTGCGGGAGAGTTCCTCCAACTCCCTGGGGGAAAGCTTATGGGGATCGACTTTTATGCCTCCCTTCCCTCCCCCGTAGGGTATTCCGGCTAAGGCGTTCTTCCAAGTCATCCACATGGATAAGGCGACTACCTCACCTACACTCACGTTGGGATGATAGCGTATACCGCCCTTATATGGCCCCAGTGCACTGTTATGCTGGCTCCTCCATCCAATGAACACCGCGATCTTCCCGTTGTCCAGTTTAACAGGTATCTTAACCTGTAGGAGTCTTTCAGGGTGCCTTAAAACCTCAACCACATCGTCGCTCAAACCCAGTATCTGCGCAGCCTCCTTAAGTTGCTCTACAGCCATCATATAAACAGGGTCTTTTTCATATGGAGCTCCACTAAAATCTAAAGACATTTTACCACCAAGCTAAATTTCAGCAAGGGGGCTTTAAAACCCTAAACTTTCCTCATTTTGATTTTTTACCTTATACACCTACTCATAGTATATCATTACCTTTGCTAAACAGCTGAATAATTTTTGAATTGTTTGATTTAAAATTATAGTATATAAAAAGTTGTTTAAGAAAAGCCACCATACACTGTTACATTGAAGGCTATAACGGAGAAACCCCCTACTTTCATGAAGGGATGACAAATATTGGAAATGGAATAATCGATATTAGACAGTATGTACATGAAAAACACATGCACAATGTTACCGACTGTGTTTTCTGTAGGATAGCTGAAGGCCGGGAACACGCCTTCAAAATATATGAAGACGAATCCATAATGGTTTTCCTGGACAAATATCCCCTATCCCCAGGCCACACCCTAGTAGCCACAAGAAAACACTTTGAAAACATTTTAACGACACCAGACACCTTTCTCTCAAAAATGATAGTAGCCGTCAAGGCTGTGGCTTCAGCCCAAATCAACATACTTAATGCGGACGGCGTCAAGATAATACAGAACAACGGCAGTATAGTCGGACAAGAAATATTTCACGTACATTTCCACGTCATACCATACTACCATAAAATCCCTCTACGGCACCCGAGGAGAATAATCTCTAAAGAGGAGGGAAACCACATCTCAAACAAACTAAGAGAATACATCCAGGAAATACTATAACCACAACCTGTATTCTACTCTCTTTCCAGCTCCACTATACGTGTAATGCGTCCAGCCTTCTCCACAACCACCGTTCTCTCCTGTTCAATAGGCCCCAGAGACATTATCAACGTATTATCCTCCACTTTTATTACAATATCCTCCCCCTTTTCCAGGATCTGGAACACTATTTTCGGCTTCCAGACACCATAGGGATTCTCCCGCGTACCGTTTCCAACCCTATGGAACACCACATGCACCCTAACCTTAATATTATAGGTGATATTCATACCCCTATAGAAATACAAGTGAAAATCCTCAAAACCAAACCTAATAAGAATCCAATCTACTAAACTAACATCCTCGGGAGAAATAAACCAAAATCTAGACGGATATCCTTCTTCGACAATATAGGTTACAGGCCCACCCTTTCCTTCAACAAACATAATATCTCCATGGAAATTAAGTCGATTTTTTTGGAAATAGGGAAATCTATAAGGAGGTTTACCCAAAAACCACTTTGTAATTACTTTGAAAGGATCCAGGCTCCTATTACCAGCTCTAATATGCTCTACAGTGAAGTTTTCAAATCCTATACCTATTAGGTTAAGACTTGCCTCCTCGAGACCAACCATGTAAAGACCTCCATCCATTATAAGTCTCATTTTTGTAAGATTATAGTAGGAGTAATCAATCACAATATAAAGTGGCAAAACAGCAATAACCCTACCTTTTAACATAAAGATAAAATTTATCCTAGTGTATGTTACCAATAGTCTGTTATATCTTTGTTCGTTTATATATTCTTCTATATGTTCAAACCCTTTAGGACCATATAGATTTTCCAGCCAAGGGTCTCCGCCAAGAGAAATTAACAATATTGTTATAAATCCTAAGAGAAGAGTATATGTTAATATAAATTTTAAAACGCGGTATTGTTGTGACAAAAAAATCACCTATTTTTATTTTTAGTATTTGAACACAAAACTTAACACCCATCCATCTTTGTATACGTCCCATCTATGTTCGTTTGCTGAATCTAATGTTGTAAGCTTATATATCTGGTCTTTTTGCTGGTAATAGCTTAGGGAAACAGAGGCGCCTAGGGGGACGGAGCCCGTAAAGACCTTCCAAGATCCCTCAAGAACCACAGAAGCACCTACAGATATAGTTCCTTTAACATTTTCATGGAAATAAACCCGTGAAACATTATATCCAGGCCCTAGAATTAGGATGTCGAAGGATGTTCCGTGTGGTTGGCTTGGTATGTTTCCGTCTCTTAGTGCTCCTGATAGTGAGTAGAATTTCTTCATTTTCCATACTTCTTTGTATGTTTCGGGGAAGTCGGGGTTTACGTTTTCGTATAGTTCGTAGATGTAGTCTGCGAGGTATACTATTCTTTTGCTTACACCGTCTTCTATCCTATAATACTTTTCGGTGGAAGATCCGAAGGTGACTGTTCCTTCGACGCTTAGCGGTCCGCCATCTATGCTTGCTTTTATCTGCGATAATCCGCTGAACTTTAGCCATAATTCTGTTTTCAGGTATTGTGATGAATGTATGTAGCCTACGGTGGTTGGGACTTCACTTAGAACTGTGCTGTTTCTTAGAACCCATTCGGGTTGGGGTTCCGGGACTGCTGCAGGCTCCACCTGTAGGTTACTGCCTGGCGGGGCTGCTGTAACGATGTTTCCGATTAAAGTTATAATTAAAAGTAGGGTTAAAGGGACTGCTACATTTTTCATGTCCCCACACCCCTATATTTACTCCGCATCACTATTTTTATTTTTTTAAAAAAATGATATTTATATTTTACGGTTATAGGTTTTTACATATGTGAAAGAGGGAACCCTGTTCACTATTTCATGGCTGGATTTAGGGTGGCTGAAGTATATTCTATAGATGTTTGGTTATCTTGGAGGGAGAAATCACTTATTAAATTATGGTTCTCTAATATATTTGTGGGCTCTAGGGTATGGTTTCACGTGCAGAAGACTGGTTGAGGCAAGCTCTACGAGATCTTGAACACGCTAGGAGGTCTCTTAAATTCGGGGACTATGAATGGGCGTGTTTCGCAGCCCAGCAGGCTGCCGAGAAATCTGTTAAAGCTCTTTACCAGAAGCTTGGTATCGAGGTCTGGGGGCATTCTGTTTCGCGTATGCTTAAGTCACTTCCCCAGGATCTTAAAGTACCTGAAAAGCTCATTGACAAAGCTAAGGAACTTGATAGACATTATATACCAACCAGGTATCCGAATTTCCATACAGAGGGTGCACCTCTAGATTATTATACTGAGGAGGATGCTAGGAGGGCTATTGAACATGCAAGAGAGATCGTGGAATTCTGCAGAAGTAAAATTCTTTAAATTAGACTTTGAAAAAGCTATGAGATGTCTTGAAGAGTATGCTAGAAGGATCGTTGAGAGGGGTGCTATTGCAGTTATTTTAATAGGTTCTCTTGCCAGAGGAGATTATACGGCGTTCTCTGATGCAGACTTGATTATAGTGTCGGATAACGTGCCAGATGACCCTCTAGAAAGATTACGCGACTTCATGGATCCGACGCTTCCAATAGATTTGGAACCGAGGGTTTATACTAGAAAAGAGTTTCTGGAAATGGCTAGGGATGAAAGGAGAATTATTGGAGAAGTATTGAAGTATGGTATATTGCTTGCCGGGGATAGGGCTTTAATTATAGAGGCCAAGAAACTATATTTTAAAGCTTCTCCGAAAAACAACTATTAAAATAGTTTCGTTAACCACATATATTTCAGGCTATAGTTATGGATTCTATGGATACAATTAGGATAAGGGGTTTTGAGCCAAGGTATGCGGAAGATGTGTCGCGCATGCTTAGGAATGCTTTTTTCTGGTATCATAGAGGCGATGAAAGCTGCTGGCTTTGGAAAAGTTTTTCCCCGGAAAATATTCTTCGACGATGTTCCAGAGATAAATGTCTTATAGCTCTAAAAGACAACAGGGTTGTCGGGTTCATATCGTTTTCTACGACGCTTTACAAGGTGGCGTATGTCTCATTGGTGGCTGTGGATCCGGAGTACTGGGGGAAAGGTGTAGCGTCACTGCTTCTGGACACGCTGGAGGAGAAGCTTAGGGCGGAGGGTTTCAGGAAAATCTGGCTCATGGTAACCCACGTCAACAGGAGAGCCGTATCATTTTACCTTAAAAAGGGGTTTGTACCTGAAGGCATTTTAAGAGACCATACCGCCGAAGGCTTACACGAAATAATAATGTCAAAGAAATTAAACAGTTTTAACAGAGAATGAGCAAGGGTAAACTCTAATACAGTACCTGGGGATCTGCTTAACAAGAAGTAAGCCAGCACTTATATCATTACATCCAGCTAGGAGTTAACATAACTCGTAAAGCTTACACACCTTATAAATAATAAAGTTGTGGAGTAAACGCTAACGTTTAAGGATGAAACATGAAACGGTACTAGTATAGATGACCCAGGCTATTAGACGAAAGTATAGGTGTAAGGCTCTACAGGTATCAAGAGAAGATAGCCAGAGAGCTTCAACTACACTTAAGATATTCATGCAAACAGGTAGCAGTGTTTTATCAAGTTTCAGGTCTTCTCAATATTTCTGAAGGCTCTAATCTCTTGGTGTCAGTCTTATCAAAATGTTTATCAAAACTCACGATACCCTCCATTTTGTACTTTTTAACGATATAATAGTTAAGCGCGTCATCGAAATCCATGTCAAACCTTCTCATAACGTCCAAGATATGAACATCGTGGTTGCCCGTGCATTATTTTTGATATTATGGGAACTTGTGTGGGTTTCTCCTTCAGCCGCCTCGCCTCTAATTGGTGGCTCATCGGGTGATGCATCCCCGCACACCACAGAGGCGGTCTTACGGGGGAGTGCCGTCATCGGCTAAGCCTGACGGCATCTAAGGCGAGTAGATAAAACACCATACATAAGCTTCGAGCTCCCATAATTACCAAAACACCCTAAACACTCAAATAAACAAATAGTCCATGGGTGAAGTGGATATGACGATCAAACCTTTAAATGTTAAAAGTAGGGTTAGAAAAGCTTTAACTCCTCAATTTTCCCATATTTCATCATTATAAGTTCAATAGAATATAGACTGAAGCAGGATATCGAGGCTTCAATCTCCCCTCTTCTAACCTTCTCGAGAAGTTCTTCGCTCTCCTTATATTTCTCTTGCTGTAGTAGGACTTCGAGGATTATATTAGCATCTATGAGGATTATTCCTCTATCCACAACTTTAAAGCTTTATGTTGCAGTTTAACAGAGGTAATTTTCAGGTCCTTTAATATCCCCCTTATGTCACTAACTTTTAAATCCTCTCTCTGGGGCAGAAACTTTAAACTGTAGTTTTTGTATGGTTCTGTACCGTTATGTTTCGAGCGTAACGCTTATAATGTAATGTGCTACTATTTTCGTGGGTATGTGGGCGATGGGAGCAATGCTCCAAGCCCCACAGGGCACGTCCTAGATGGGAGCCCTGTGCCGTTGGGCTCAACAGCCACCCATGACCCCATAACCCTAACAAAAGGATTATGGGCGAGGTGGAACCAATGAAACCGTGTCACGATGAAACAAAAACATATAGAGTGATACGGTTTGAGGAAACGGTAGGTTCACATGTTTGATGAAATCCTTAATAGCCAATTCAACCGCGGCCTTTAATGATCCCTTCTTATAGCCGAAGATCTTGTAAGCCCTTTCCTTAAATGCCTTTAATAATTCATCATCCAATACTACCTTCAATTCTCCTATTTTCCCAAATCCCCATATGGGAATATAGCTAAGCCTATATAATGTTTTCTCCGACAACTTAAGGCTCCTGGCCCCAAGAAAACTGCCCACATGTAGCTCGACGCTGCTCTTCCCCCTAATGCCCGCCGGTCCCTGGACTCAAGACTCTTCAGGAGTTTGCCTGCCCTGCAGAGAGCATAGTGCTGGGTCTCTGGACTCCTATTCTCGGGCCTTAAGTGTAGGATGTAGAGCCCAGTAGCTCCCCCCTATAACCTAGAGAGCTTAGACCCGTCTACATTGTGGGAGTCTACGTGAACCGTCTTGAAAAAGGGAGATACCGACTAACTCTGGGTTGATCGGCAACTCAAATTTTGAATGTATTTTCTTTGGATTTTGGTCAAGACCTTTATATATAGAGCATACCACCATAATTTAGGGATAGGAAAGCTAATGCAAGGTAGGGGTCAGGTTCAGGTACTTGCGGCGCTACTCTTGTTAGCTATAACGGTTTCTGCATGGCTTATCGTCTGGATATGGTTTTACCCTCAATACTGGTCGACATACACTAACCTTCAAAACGAAAAACTTAAGGGTGAACAGAGGCTTTCAGAGAGGCTAGTGGTTGAAAACATTATTTTCAACAGTAGTGTAGCAAGCCTTTATGTGACTAACACTGGTAGTATAGAGGTAAAGGTTGTTGCAGTATACGTGGATAACGTGCTGACATGGGAGGGGGAGGTGGGGTTGCTTGTGGATTCGAGTTCGTGGATCAATGTAACATTATCACCTGTTAGTGGTAGAACGTATGTATTTAAGCTTGTGAGCTCTAGGGGGAACAGCTGGGAGGTGCGTGCACGTGCACCTTAACAGGAGGGCGGATGCAACGGCGGTGGGTGGAGTCTTCTTCCTAGCGATGTCGCTTCTGGTTATAAGTCTAATACTCTACTCCCTCAGCACCCAATATGATTTAACGATTTCGATGCTCGAGAAAATAGAGGAAAACAAACCCGAAGAAATTGAGGTAACACCCATATACACCTACATGGTTACAAAGAACGCTAGCATAGTATCCTACAGTGTTACCATTGGAAGTATAGTGGATGGCGGCTCCAATCCCCTTCTAAACGCCAGCGACAACGACGTCATCTCCATAGATGCGGTGAAACTCGTGGACCTGGATTTAGAGTATATTAGGGTACCCTCCTCCACCCTTCTACTCCAGGATTCAGAATTCAACCACGACTTCGAGTACTGGGAAACCCAGATAAGTCCATCCGACTCCGGTGAATGGAGTATACTGACATATAACGGAGGGGACAATGCCTCACATGTGATAATGAGAAGCGTACGGGAGAAAGGGCATGGCACGAACAGTATTTCAGGGTACATTCAGCAGAACTTCACCCTCCAATCCGTGGAGAACATGGAGTCCATGACCATATCCCTCCGATATAATGCTAGTCTACAGGGGTCTCTGGGTGGAAGAGGTGAGGTGAAGCAGGCTTACCTTAAGGTACAGGTATATCGTGATGGCAAAAAGGTGGGAGATGAAACAGTCTTCAACCTTCGCCACCAGGAGCCTGGGGTAGTTACAGGATGGAATAGCTGGAGCGAAGATATAACAGAGTATTTTAACAAAGCCGGGGACTATACGTTAAGGTTATTTGTGAAGCTGGAGGTTAAGGGGCAACATAATGTAACCTTTGAGGTATGGATAGATAAAGTGGAGCTGAATTTCACCTACTATGAGGAAAGGCCCCCGCCGAGCGAGATCCAGGCGTATTTCACGGAGGTATACTTTAATATAACGGGCTTGGAAAACGTTTACAATATTTCATCTAGACTACTTGCCTACACAAACACCAGCATACTATGCAATATTTATACACGGAACTCATCTAGCGAAAACTGGGTTTTAAAGGAGATAGAGTATATAAATGAGGCCTCTTGGTTCAACTTGAGTTTCCCTGGACAGATGATACGTCTACTCTTCTCATCTTCCACACCATTCAACGTAAAGCTTGATTATATGGAGGTTAGAGCATGGGTTTTAAACACCAGTGGACTCTACGTTAAAGTGTACAATAAGGGAGCCCCCGATGTTAGGGTGATTTCAGTATGGGTCAACAATACTCGTACACCTAGTGAAGGTGTCTGGAACCGCTGGATGCTTTCGACAGAGACCGCGTTGCTCCCTGTATCCTATCCTCTTGAAAAGGATAAAAGCTACGTGATACGTGTCGTAACCTCACGTGACGTCTATACATCAACTTTTAGGACGTAGGTGGAAAAACTGTGCAGACCATTGTTCTCAATGGAAAGGACTGCCGTAAACTATGCAGAATATTAATCCTGTTAACGATTACTTTGGTGGCTTTATCCCCCCTCTCCTCGCGAATCGATTTGTACATTATCCTGAATGTACTGGCGTTCGCGGCATTCCTTTCGGCTATAGACTACTGGCAGTTACATACAATGCTTAGCCAGGAGGTGGCTGTCCAGGCCTGGGAAACCTCGATCGAAGGCTGTATACGACTCAGAATAATTTTGAGAAGCCCGCCTGCGGAAAAAAGGATGGTGGCTGAAAAAGGCCTGTTGGTGCTTTATCCTCCACCGCTACTAGTCAAGTTCATTCCCTTATCCATGGGAAGCTTTGTAAAGGATTCGGAGGTTAAACTGCTTGTCGAAGAAGTTGATGGAAGATGGCTAGCGGACTGCCTTTTATGCGACCTGAGACCTTACGGGGGGTTTCTAAGTCTCAGAAGAGATAAAGGCGTTGTGTATCTCCCCGCCGTAAGGGTTAAGCTGGGGGGCAGGTTTTTCCATAAACCCCTTTTAATAGGTTTTTTACGTGCTTCGCAACCTTTAGTCAAGGTTCCTGTAAAAGAGGTGTTAATCAGACGAAGGGGATTGAATGCACGGCTATTATTCATAGATGGAGATAGACTACATGCGACTCTAACTGTTAAGGAATTTGATACCAAAGTGTACAAGGAGCTATACGTTCAAATTAAACGCAGAATAAACGGTGAAACTATAATTCTCCCCGAGGATATAGTTGTCCAGGCTAGGGATAGGGGGATATATGAAGGTGTCTGGCACCCCCATAGATTTAGCGAAGGCTATGTTATAGTGTTCGGTTTAAAAAACGCCCGTAAAATGGTGGAGAAATTGAATATGCCTCCGGTTAAGAACATAGTTGTCATAGGTGATAATTCGTTTTCATTTGAAGGCGGATACTCCGAGTTTTCCTCGAGGAAAATAAGCATCAACTCGACTTACACCCTAGAGGTTATCTTAAAGACACATGAAAAGGAACAGATACTCGAAGCACATGAAATAAAAATCCCCTAAACCTATTTTACACTCTAAGAACAAGTTTTCAAAGCAATTTGTTGATACGTGTTTATATTATACGTGGTATGTAGCGTGGTACCTTCCGCTTGTATTTTAGGTATTTTTCACCGAAGAGCCTTTCTAGTGTACGTTCTTCAAGGAGCGCAAACACGTGGTGGGTAGCAATCTCTATGAATGTGAATAAAAGGAGGTAGAGGGAGTTTAAGAGGAGAGTGAAATCCAAAAGCATTAATGTTGATGCAGAATACTGTGGGTTTCCAATATATTTATAGGGTCCCCACGTGATCAAGGGGTCAAGTCTAGTCCACAAGACTCTTTTAGCTGACCTAAAGGTTTCAAACGCCCATACCAGTACAATGCCATCTACTACCGTTAAAAGTAAGCCAACCATCCTCCAAGCCATGTTAATAAACGGTAAGGGCGGGGGATCGTAAATAACCAGAAAACAGTGTAATGTATGGTGAAATGTAGAGCGTCCAGCCCACCGCAGACATTATACGTGAACCAGGAGGCCATATACCGTCGATTTCCTTTGAATAGGCTAGCACTAGAATAGCTAGATCAAGTAATGAAACGGTGTGCGTGTAGAATATAAGGAAGAGAAGAAACATGTGGAGTGTACCCGTGTAGATAACCATTCACGTGATATTTATTAGTTTATCTAATGGACTACCTTAGGCTTCTAGACGACATGGATGTTACCTCTCAGAGCGAGGAGAGAATAATATAAAATCCATTTTAAATAATATTCATGGTAGTTAAAGTGCAGGTGGGAGAGAAGAAACTATTCTTAATTATAGTAGTAGTTTCCCTGATCCTTTTTACGGTAGTTGTGGTCAAGGAGACACGTGTATTGAATGGTTTCCTTCAAGTTCCCACATACCATTATAACATAGAAGTCTTGGATAATGGGTCGGCGTTGGTTACCATAACTTTTGACGCAAAGGGGCCGGGACAAAGCTACGTGTATCTACCCCGCTTCACAAACTATTCTCTCAATATTGAGGGCGATGTCTCTACAAGTGTGGAGGAGGATCCAAACATATACTTCTATCATAAAAGGATATTCTATTATAATAGTTCAGACGCCATCCATATAGAGGTATTCTATGTTTTTCCATACGCCTCTTTAATGATAGGGGATGAAGGATGGTTCATGAGTCCCCTCATATACTTTTCGGAAAACTCGGTCAGCGAGATAAAAGTAACTTTACCGCACTTAAAATACATAATTAAATCACAGCCATCCCCTATTTCACAGGACAAGGACAGTAACACCTTGTACTTCAGAATGGGGTGGAACGATATATACTTCTACGGATATAGGGTTGCGATAAATTATAGACTTGAGAACCCGATAGAGAACACCCCTATAGTGAGGTACATTAGTGGAGGAAGCATCGAGCTGGTTTTTAGGGTGCCAGCTATTTATGAGGAGATTGTGGACAAGATGACGGTTACCTTGGATGGTGCTCAACCCTTCTTCAGAGACCTCTTCAACTTTTTCCCAGATTCCCTGGAATTCGAGTTCTATCTACCCGAACTCCAGGATCTCTCTACACTGGGATACGTGGAAAGCGAGATAATTTCCCTTGGAAAAGTACACATAAACCTTGCACTACTACGCTTCAAACCCGGATACTTAGAACACACTGTCATCCATGAAGTGGTGCATGTAATGCTCGGAAAAATAGGTGTGGCAGCGAAAAAGGATACACGTTGGATACATGAAGGCCTAGCAGAATACATTTCAATTCAAATCGAGAAACTCATGGGAATGAATACGACAGAGACGGAGATAAGCCTCGAAGAACGAGCTAAGAGCTTTAGGGAAAAATATAGGCTTGGAAACCTGATATACTGGAGTTATGGTTCTGATCAAGACCTCTACTACGGTGCCTCCTACTACGTTATGAAGGTACTGGGTGAAAAATACGGTGGACTAGACTTTTACAGACGGCTATTTCAGGCGATAAAAAACGGTAAAGGCGTTAATAGTACAAACGACTTTATAGATGCTGTAGCCAGTGTAGCTGGGGGAGATGCTTATAATCTGTTTAGCTCTTGGGGGTTCCCTGTCAAGAAGGCGTTGAACCCCCTCTTAATATATTCTTTAATGATCGCCATCGTAATAGTAGCCGTCGTTGTAGTCATGGTGTATCTTAATGTAAGAAAAGGTAAGGAGGAGGGTTTAAGATGCCCGTATTGTGGAGCCCCACTTGACCCAATTTCCAGGTTCTGCATATATTGTGGTAGGGAAATCGAAGAAACATTCGGCACCTCTATGCCAGGGATACTCCATGAGGAGGGAGAGGACGAGGAAAACGATTAAGCCGATACATGCCCTAGGCTTCTTTAACGTACATGAAGACGGTTTTATAGTGGAGAACATTGTTTTCGACTACTATGATCCCGGCAGAGTCTATTGGTCTAAATTTACAGCTGGTACTCTAGAAGAAGAGATCGAAGCCATGCGCCAAAACATGCAGGAGTTTCTGAGGGAGGAAAAGACCATAATAAACGGTGAAACAGTCGTTCCAAGAGTGTTAGGCGCTGACATGGTTTTTAGAACTCCCCGTTACCCTTCTCTGATACTCTTCATATCCTTTAAAGGTAAACTTCGGGAAGGAGAAAACGTATATGAAAACATTTACGAGGAAACTGTAAGCGAATACCCATACGAGTTTTATTGGTTTTTCCCGGAAGGCTTTAAAATAAACGAGGTGATAGTTGACGGAGACTTCACTATAGAAGATAATATTCTGATGGTTTGGGTTTCCAAGGGGACGAAAATCAAGGGCTACGAGAAAATAGTCTTTAAAAGCACCCATAGGATCAGGTAAAAAGCTTCTCCAAGAACTCCTCTACATCACTATATTTACTTTCTAGAGCTATAAGTATCATCGTTCTGGTTGGAACAAATAAAGCTATTTCAATGTCATCGTACCTGAGCCTATAATAGCCCCCGACATCGGATTCTAAAACCTCAGACTTAGAAAATATTTTTCTTAGGGCCTCTTTCATCGAATCTTTATTTAATTTCACACCGTAAGTTCCATCGCTAGAGCATATGAGACTATAAGTGTCTACGTACTTTTCCCAGTTCCTGGACCCCTGCAATTGTGCCACCGAGCTACCCTATGAATAGTTTCCACCAATATTTTATATAGATTCCCGATAAGTCGGAGACTGCTGTTCCACTATCTATTTAAAAGTATTTATTTATGTTTTAGTTTTATTTCACAAGTCATAAGGGTGCGTAGAATGCGTGTATTACTGCTTCACTGCGACTGGATCGAATATGAGCCTAGAAAGAAAGCGCTTGAAGAAGCAGAGGAGATTAAGGAGGGTTCTAGGAGACTAGAAGAAGTTTTAGCAGTTTTTATAACCGTGGAGAAAGACGATGACGAAGAAGTCGTTGAAAGAGCCTCTACAGAGATACTGAACGTTTTTCATGAAGTTAAAGCAGAGAGGATTCTCCTATACCCTTGGGCGCATTTAAGTAGCAGGCTTAAATCGCCTGATAAAGCCCTCTACATCATAAAGCTCTTAGAGAAGAAGATTAAAGGAAAAAACATAGAGGTGTATAGGGCTCCTTTCGGATGGTATAAAGCCCTCAGGCTATCGGTTAAAGGACACCCCTTAGCCGAACTTTCGAGGGAGATTAGGGGGGAAGGAGAAGAGAAAACCGTTGCCCCCAAGGTTAAGAAAAAGTACGTTATAGTCACCCCTGAAGGCAGGGAAATTGACCCTGTGAAAGCTGACTTATCTTCATTCAACCCCGAATTCCAGGTTTTAGTTAGAAAAGAAGCCTTAGGAGAAAAGCTCCCGGGTGGCAAGTCTACCATACTAGACTATCTGAAGAGATTTGAATTCGAGTGGGAACCCTTCTCTGATTATGGACACATGAGGCTTGGCCCCTATGCGGCGTTGATTTTCGACCTTGTTTCTGAATACTCGCGTGAGATTGCCGGAGATCTAGGGGTTCCATTATTTGAAGTAAAGGGTACAGCGTTCTTCGACTTGAAGATGAAACCCGTACGGGAACATGCGGAACTCTACGGTGATAGACTTTACACCCTTAAGACCGATAAAGGTGAAATGATATTAAGGTATGCCGCATGCCACCAGCAGTTTGCTTTGATAAAGGACTGGAATCTATCCTACCGTAACCTGCCTTTCGGGGCCTTTGAAGTAGCGGACTCGTACCGATACGAGCAAAGTGGGGAAACTGAACTCTGTTTCAGGCTACGTCGATTCTATATGCCGGATCTCCACATATTCGTTAAGGACGAAGACGAAGCTAAGAAATGGCTACTCAGGATACATGAAAAAATAATGGATGAAATGAAAAAGCTTGGCAGAAACTATGAACTGTTGGTTAACGTGGTGACTCCCCAACAATACGATCGATACAGGTCCTTTATAGTGGAGATTGCACAGCGGATTAAAAAGCCGTTACTGGTGGCAATCTATCCTGCATCTGGGCTGAGCTACTACTGGACAATAAATATTGAATACCATATACTGGATCTCCTTGGAAGACCCCGGGAGGTAGGCACGGTACAGATAGATATAGGCAATGCAAAGAGATTCGGAATAAAGTATGTCGGTGAAAACGGTGAAGAGAAATACCCGGTAATACTGCATACAGCAATTATAGGCAGCATTGAACGTTTCATATATGCTGTGTTCGACACAGCGTTGCATAAAAAGAGACCAATGCTACCGGTATGGCTCTCACCAATACAGGTAAGGATACTTCCAGTCTCCTCGAAACATTTACCTTACGCTAATGAAATCGCCCTAAAACTTGAAAGCCTCAGTTTCCGTGTAGACATCGACGACACCGAACGAAGCCTAAGTAGGAAGATCGTCGACGCCGAAAGAGAATGGATCCCCTACATACTTGTTGTAGGTGATAAAGAATACGAGAGAAGAACAATTACCGTTAGAAGAAGAAAGGATGGAAGACAAGTTGAAATGACGGTTAACGAGTTAATAGAGGAGCTACAGGAGGAAACACGTGGATACCCTCGACGCCGAGCATACTTTGGCAGATATGTTTCTCTGCGTCCTGGCTTTATAAAATGGCAGTAACCAAGCTAGGGGAAGAAGATGTTTATGTCTTCTTCTCCAACTTTAAGAGTAATGTTTTTTCAAAGAACCACATGCTTTTTTCGGCTAAAACCTCTATCCTAAAGGCGTTGAGCTCTAGTTTAGGGAGCATATCCTCCGTTACAAGTATGAATATTCCTCTTCTAACCCTCCTCTGTGCTTCTCTAAGAAAACTCGCTACCAGCCTCCAGCCACCATACCATGATTCCTCTAGGATATCTGTTGCTAAGCCTTCGAGATAAGGGGGATTAAATACAATGTAGTCGAAGCATCCCTCTATATTCGAGAAAAGGTTGGACCACACAGCATGGAAATTTCTTATGCCGTTCACTAAAGCATTAAGGTTAGCGTAGAATACCGCGTAGGGATTTATATCTGCCCCCACGACTTCCCTACAGGTGCGGGCTAACTTTAATCCTATAATACCGCATCCAGTCCCCATATCTAGGACCCTGCTTTCCTCCTCTACTTCCACATGATCGAGGAAAAGGTAGGTGTCTTCCTCAGGATTATATACTTTAGAGGTATCCAGTAATATCACCAGGTTGTCGATGCGCCTAATTATAGCATTTCTTAGGCTTTTTAGTAGCTCGTTGCAATGTAACTCCATCGTAAACAACATTAATTATATATAATATGTATTTTTAGCCTAATGGAGAAAAATGGTCGAACTATTACCTCAAGATATACTGGGGCTACTCTATACCCTTATTTACCTCTCCTTGATAGGTATTGCACTTTCATTGATATATGGCATTTCAGAATGGTTTTCGAAAGATAGGGTACTAAAAATCTTCGAGGGGAAGTTCGTCTTCGTCTACCTTGGCAAAGAAGTTTACTATGGGAGAATGAAAATACATCCTAGAAGTGGTGGCGGCTTCGAAGTCATTTTCCCCCCGGAGGGTGTAGAGAATCCAGTGGCCCTTCTAGCATTTTTGATGGAAAATTACAGGGAGACAGGCGACAAGAAGTTCCTCGAAAAAGCCGAAAAAGTTTTAGAAGAATTCAAAAAGAGGAAGATTTTGCCGCAGGATTATTCACTCAAAGACGTGTCGCTAAATCCCTGGCAGCCTCCATCGCTTGTGTCAAGGAAAATATATGCTAATGAAATAGGCAACCTCTATGGAATAATGTTCTTTAAATACGTGTTAAGCGAGGAGGAGATAACGGAGAGATGGAAGGAGCTCCATCGAGTATATAGTCCTTCGCCCATTAGAAGGCTTAAAAGAAAAATGTACAACAGTCTTTCGTACGTTAAGGATAAGATCGGAGCAACGCTTTCAAAGACTACTGGAACTGTTCTAGCTCCATTAACACCTGAAGTACGCAAAGGCATTGAAGAAATACAGGCTAAACTCGTGGGAAGTGTGGGCGCCAGCTATGATTCTTTTCTGGAGGATAGCATAGGAAGATTGGTAACTGTGCAGGTGACTGACCCCAGCGGTGGAACTAGGTTCTACCAGGGAATATTGAGAGAGTACTCTAACAATTATATCCTGGTATACGACGTCGATTACAAGCTTCAAATGAAAATGCTCTTCAGGGGAGTAAAGGAGGTGGAGGGCTACCCGCAGTCACTATTCAGTTTATACGGATATAAGATCAAGGAAAAACCGCACTTAAAGGTGTCCCAGCTTACCTTAAGAGAAGGGAAGGCTGTCCTTAAGTTAGTGAACACATCTAACGAGTATCTACGCCTTAAGAACGTGATTGTGGATGGTAATGAAGTAAAGATATTTAAAACCTTATCTCCAAAAGCTGAAATCAGGCTTGAGGCTCCTGCCTCCTCAAATGAACCTACAATTGAAGTAAACTATGAAATATGTCGCGAAGCAGATATAATTTGGCCACGATCAAAGGTGAAGGTTATCGGTCTAGGCGACTATCCTCCAGACATATTAGGTGAGATACTAAAATCCCTTCCCTTCAGACGGGGTCATTGACATCATCGCTCAGCCGAAACTTCCCTCCTCATCCAAGAAAAATACAGTTATATATTTTAAATATCTTTTCACGTTGTTTAGAAGCGTTGCCTTTATGTTCGTGACATAAAAATATATAGTATGGATCTCCAGGAAGAAATATCCATCCTAGTGAATGACCTAAAGGAGGGGCGGTATTCTCTTTTGAAGGAGTTTACAGAGTTACTGGAGAACACTCCTCTTATAAGAAAACAAGTTGACTGTAAGGTCGTGTTTGTGGGGGACCTGCATGGTGACTTGTATAGTCTCCTACGGCTTATAGATTTATATGAGAAAGGTGACTCTTTGATAGTGTTCCTGGGAGACTACGTTGATAGAGGCTACTATCAGCTTGAAACCTTAATGGGTGTACTGCTTCTTAAGAAGCTTCTTGGAGACAGAATTTTGCTCCTTAGAGGCAACCACGAAGATCCGATGATGAATTATAATTATGGATTTTTGATGGATATTAGGCACAAACTTGGATTAAAGGGTTTACGGATTTATCAGACCTATATTCTAGATATCTACATACGCTTACCAGTAGCGGCTTTAATTAACACTGGAGGGAGAAAGATTTTTGCTGTTCACGGAGGAATACCCATAGAAGTTCCCTCTCTCAATGAAATATCCCAAATTAGACAACGCGTCGATGTTTTAGAGGACCCGACCCTACTTCAACTTTTGTGGAACGATCCCTTAGAAGACGTAGAAGATTATGCTCCCAATATACGTGGGGAAGGTATCTTTTATTACGGAAGGAAAATAGTTGAGAAATTTATGGTGAAAAATGATGTTGACCTTATAGTGAGAGCCCATGAACCGGTATCCTCTGGAGCTAGATCGATGTTCAATGGTAGATTATACACTGTTTTTACTTGTAGATATTATGGTATAAGTCCATCAGTCCTAGAAGTTGAACCCCACAGGATACACGTGAAGAAACTTGGGAGTGTTGTATAAAAGTATAGTCTAGTATACTTTACTAAAATTAAGTTATAAAATAAGTGTAATAATCTAAGGAGATCTCATATACATGTATTTTAACATTTAAATAGCGACAATACCTTGTTAAAGTAGTGAAGTGGAGATGCTTAAGCTGAAATGGTATGTTGCAGTACTTTCAGCAACCATACTCCTTGCTGTATCAGTATTCTGCTTTAATTTATATGACACTAGTGTAGAGGCCCCGCTAAAAGCCTTAAACGTGAACTTCGGTTTCGAAACATTGGGTTATAACATGCTGAGAAAAATTACTATAACACTCTATGATCCTTCTTCAGAGAATATGACAGTACAGGAGGTACGCATCAATGATACAACCCTATTTTCATGGACCATGAAACCTGAAACCTTAAAACCCGGTAGAGTTGGATTGCTTCAAATATATTATCCATGGCGGAGCGCTAGAAAATACCTATTTCGCATATTTACTAATAAAGGCGAGAAAACCGTCATCAATAGTAGTCCACCTTTAAATACCATAGGAATAAGGATTGTAAATAATCTTGGAGAAAAATTCGAGGACCTTATATCATTTACATTCTTTTTCGCGGACGGAGAACACAAAAAGGAAGACATCGGCGTCCTAAGGGACGATGAGAAAGCAATTCCATACGTTATTTGGGGAACAGTGTATTATAAAAGCGGTTACATACACTCAACGGTGATAACCTTCCCGGTGAACCTGCCTCCGGGATCTTCGGCAGCCTACTGGATTGTAAACAATGGTAGTAACATTAAATTTAATGAAAGTAGCCTCAAATTGATTCAAACCAGTAATAAGGTAGAGGTTTTAAACCCCGTATATCGGGTGAGATTTAACTTTACAGACAGGCTTTTAGGCAGCCTAGACTATTCTGGCCCAGCAAGAGGAGAGACTAGTTTTGCTCGAGCTTTTAAGCCTGGATACTACGGGTGGTTTTACAGTATACGCCTAGTATGGAATAAGAGTGTTTTGAATTATCTACAGGATTTAAGGAGAGTTACCGAAGGATTAAGTTTCGAGGTGGAAATTAAGGATGAAGGCTGAAAAAGGGGGCTACCTTGAAGCCCGCTAAACCCCTTTTACTTATATTTTTCACTACAATAGGATCGTCCCTCAGCATGTTAGCTTACATGGTTCTTATAGAACCGAACTTTATAATAGTGGAGGAACTACACATTAAATCTAGGGAACTTCCATCATCTTTTGACGGCTTCAGGATAGTCCACATTTCCGATCTGCATTTAAAGGGTATAGGTTTCCGGGAATCTTATTCCCTAGATATAATACGTTCTCTTCGGCCTGATATTATAGTCGTAACAGGTGACTTATTTGAAAGAAGCCATGAAGGTAGGCTTGCAATCGAGTACCTTAGAAATTTAATACAATTGGCGCCAGTTATAATGGTTTACGGTAACCATGAACATTGGTCTGGCTTTAATTTAAATTACTTTAAGAAAATGGCTGAAAATATAGGCGTAAAGGTGCTGGTGAACGAATATGTTATTTTAAAAAGAGGAGAAGACTTGCTTATTGTAGTGGGGGTAGATGATCCTTATACAGGTAACGCTGACCTCGAAAAAGCTTTAGACTTCAACGTTTCCGGGTTTACCTTACTTTTATCACATTCACCTCAAATAGTGGATTCAGCATCGGGGAAAGTGGATTTAATTCTCACAGGGCACACGCATGGAGGACAAATATTTCTCCCCCTTATAGGTCCTCTATTTATACCATTACCACCTAAATATAGGAAATATCATAGCGGAATCTTCCATTTAAATAACACTCTTCTATATGTGAACCGAGGGCTCGGCACCTCTTTTTGGGTAAGATTTCTATCTCCACCTGAAATAACTTTAATAGTGTTAGAGACCGATAAAGGATAGTTTAGTCTAGTATACTATATCTTAACCATACCGCAAGCATTGATGAGTACTAAAATTGTATAGTATACTGGACTAAACTATATCCACTAATATTTTATGTTTTATTTATAACTAAGATTCTGCCCACGCCGTTATCTATAAAAGCCTCTGGGATAACAGATCGTATGGCCTCTCTAGCTTCATCACTAGTACAATGCATGGGAGATACATATACTAGTCCCAATTTTCTAAACAAGACTCCTAGTTCATATCCTTTACTTCTAGAAGATATATGGAAACCTCCTATTACAGCATAAACCTTATGTACACCAGTAATCTGCATACTTCTATACAATATGTTCTCAATGCCTGGATGTGAGCACCCAACAAAGATTACTAGCCCTTTTCCAGGCACATGGACTATTAAGCTATGTTCTGGGACCCTCCTGTAAACGGTTCCAGTGGTATATACTTCAGGAAATATTTCTTTGGGGCTATCACATGGTATAAGAACCCCTCCCCTTCTTTCGATAGCTACTGTGGGTATTGAGGGTTCTGGTGGAGCATATATTGGTGTCCTTTTTCTACCTATGAGCTCTAAGATACATGGTAACGCTCCTGCATGATCACTATGCCAATGTGATATGAAGATTGCTTCTATTCTCTGGGGATCTATACCTAATTTATAGGCATTATGAATCCACGTCGCCTCTGAACCGCTGCAATCCATTAAAAAACAATGTACATTGTTTTTTACATGGAGTTCTATATATAGGGATAAACCCCACGCTGGTATTAATCCCCTCTTGTATTCCCTGTTATCCACCACAGTACGTGCAATAATTTTTCCGATAGACGTAAAATTCTCCTCCTCTATTTATATGTCTTTGGAAATAAATAAATTTTAGCTAATACCAGAAATTTTACGCAAAAATGTATTTGAAACGATATTTTCTGGTGCCTATTCCTAGTTTTTCTGCCTCCTCCAATAATATATTCCATTTTATGTTTGGATAAAGCAATTCAACCTTGTCTCTACCCGGGGGAACGAATTCCAACTCACCGTTATCCTTCGGTATTATGGCTGGAGTCGAGTTCACCAAGTCTACGGACGCTTGATCTATTGCCACAGGATCCCGTGATGCAAGGATACCAATGTCCGGTACCAGAGGCGCTTCGAGGCTTGTAGCACAATCACAGAGCCTTGTGATATTAGCTAGAACATTTATGAAAAGCACTTTTCCTTCATCAAAGGTACTTAGCACTCCGTTTACAGCGTCCGCGGCGCGCCTTAACATTTCTTCAATTTCCTTTCCTCCCCTCCATGATATACTTATACCCCCGTACCTGCACGCTGCAACACAGTCCCCACATCCAACACATTTACTGTAGTCTATCACGGCTTTACGATCTACTATTGTTATAGCACCCCATCTACAGCGTTTAACACATATGCCGCATCCAATACACTTCTCTTCCACCACCCTAGGTTTCGCGGCTGCATGCATGTCAAACTTCGTCTTTCTGGCGCAACAACCCATAGCCAAGTTCTTTAATGCACCGCCGATACCAAACGATAAATGAAACTTAAAGTGGGTTAACGTTATTAAGGCATCTGCCTTGGCTATGGCTGAAGCTACAGCCACGCTACCCAGGGCGCCCTTAGTCTCTACTTCTATGTAGTCGTCTCCAGTTAATCCGTCGGCTATTATTATGGGTGCACCCACACTGCCTATCGTAAAGCCGTTTAAGGCCGCTGTCTCTATGTATTCAACAGCGTTTCTTCTGAATCCCGAGTAAAGAGTGGTAGTATCCGTAAGGAACGGTAACGCTCCCACACTCTTAACATAGTCTACTATTGGTTTCACAATCTGAGGTCTTAAATGTCTTATATTCCCTCTCTCCCCAAAATGTAGTTTTATGGCAACGAGTTCCCCTTCTCTAAGACCCTCCCTAAAACCTGTAGCCTCAAGTATTTTACCCATAACCTTACCTATATTATGAACCCTTCTACTGAACCTCAGGAAGAGAACCTCTGATGACATCTTGACCCCAATATTAGTTTCAGCACCGAAATAAAATTCTTATTACATTTAATCGTAATCGCTATATTGAAGGCCTATACTTTACCTCGCCTATCTCTCCCAGCAACTTGTAGCCCGGCATTTTTTCTACTAGTTTCCTCAACTCTATATCCTTTAGTGCTTTGATAAAGACCTTCACACCATGTTTTTCCATTTTCCCATATAACACCGCGAAATCGTATTCCTCTGTTATCATTGGAATAAAATTTAAACCGCGGGACACAGCTATAAGCTTTAAGCCGAAACCAACGTCCGCTTCCCCCGTGGATATAGCCTCCCCAACCTCATGATGCGTTGAAACCTCGTTATTATATCCTGGTATCCTTTTAATAGCCTCCTTTAACGAGAAACCCTTTGAGGCAGCTGTTTTAGACAAAAGGTAATCGAATATTATCCGTGTCCCCGAACCCTGGTTGCGGTTTATAAATGTATATTTGCCAGTAAACAGATCCTCCAATCCCTTGATGTTCAGTCCAGGCCTATATATCAATCCAAGTTCTCTAGCATACCCCCTCAGCAAAATAACCCTATTCTTTAGATAGTATTTTTCTAGGAAAGGTGTATTATAGGTACCGGTTGAAGGATCGTAAAGATGTATACCTGCAACGTCCGCCTCCTCCAACATCAGGGTTGCAAGGCCGTTTGCTGAACCAATCCATGAAAAATCTACGTCCCTCACCCCCCTATTTTTCAGCAACCGTATTAAATGTTCCACGATGATATCATGGCTTCCAGCAAAAATGAGTTCAGGCGGTTTTACCAACCCCACCATATTTGTCTTCTCCTCTAAACCAAGTTGACGAAGCCTATTCAAGTAGAGTCTAAGAAGTTCTTTACCCAATTTTGTTAATTG
Organism: Thermoprotei archaeon; assembly: GCA_003650675.1. Taxonomy (GTDB): domain Archaea; phylum Thermoproteota; class Thermoprotei; order Thermofilales; family B20-G17; genus B67-G16. Next base: position 41,289 of record QMRH01000004.1, read on the forward strand.
GGCTCCGCCACCTGATTTCCCGCCCCTCTTGACAACCAATATCTTGCTTCCAAGGATTCTTTCAATTCTGGCTATGGACTCCCAGGCCCTAGAGTAAGGTATCCCTATCTGTCTACTTGCCTTTAAAATCGATCCCTCCTCCTCAATACACTTTAACAAGAACGCCGTTCTAGAATCTAATAGAGTTTTACCATTTACTTCGAAAAACAATTCTATTCTCTCTTTTAATTCTCCAAGTCTATTCATTTTCCCAAATAAAGTATATAGATTCCTTTAATATGTTGAACCTCACCATGCATTGATTAGGAGATTAAAGAAAGTAGCACATGAAGAATGTGGTAAAGTTTCGTACAGATTTATCTCAAGGCTTACAAAACACCATAGTTGCATCTGTTTTATTAAAGAAACAGTTAAAGGACTGGCGGCGAAACTGCCTTTATCGGGGTGTGGTTGTGGGAGGCTTTAGCCTTTAGCTAGATTTTCAGCGATCTTTACGGCGAAGTCGCGGGCCGCATCAGGTCCAATAGCCGTTATTATTCTTCCATCCTGTTCCACGTTTTTCCCTGTGTATGTGGCTCCGCACTTCTCTACCATGTTGATGAGTGTTTTATCAGAGTAGCATGTTATCTTTTTTCCTTTAATAATATCGGTTTTAGCTAATATTCCAGGTGCAGCGCAGATGGCGCTCACAAGTTTTCCCTTATTATAGAAGAGGGTTGCTATTTTCGCTGCCTTCTCCACGGATCCATCTTTTATAGCCCCTACGACTCTATCGTAGACCCCGCCACCACCTATAAAGACCACTACATCGTATTGGTCGGCAAGCAGGTTTAGATCATTAATGTCACCTATATAGATATCATATTTAGTTCCTACGTTTTTATGCATTGAAAGTACAGTAACGTTCGCTCCACAGGACTTTAAATAATCTCTTGTCGTAGTGTATTCAATGTTATTGTAGCCCGAAAATATCACTATCAATACTTTACTATTTTTTAAATCATATTTAGGCGACTGCGTTATGCTTGTATAATAATAGTAGACTATGAGGACTCCCAAAACGGCAATTAAGGCTATAATTCCTAATATGATCAACACAAGTTTATTCATTATAATCCCAATGATATTTTTCCCTTAGTGAATAAAAACATATCTTTGTTGCTCGATGTGAAAAGTTTCACAGACTCCCATTGGGAAACATTCCTCTATGTTCCAGTTTAAAAATACATTATATATAATAAATGTATAGTGTCTTCAATGCGGTTTACTCCAGTATGGTTCGATTCCCTAGGGGCTAAATCCTCAAGCATATTGATAGAACAAAAAGATATACGTATATTAATAGACCCCGGCGTCGCAATAATGCATCCCTCCTTTCCTGCACCGGAAGAACTTAAGGTGGAGTGGACAAGGATTGGAAGAAAAAGGATCCTTGATGCCGCTAAAGAGTCAAATATAATTATCATAACACATTACCATTACGACCATTTCACAGACTTTAACAGAAAAATATACGAAGGTAAAATTGTTTTAGCCAAGAACCCGAACGAATACATTAATGATTCTCAGAGAAAAAGAGCACTACGATTCTACAGCAGGTTTTTCGATGAGTTCGGTGGACTAGACTTGACCACCGTCATGGAGAACCCTAGGGAAAAAGAGTACCCAAACCCGTTAACGGAGTTAAAGCTGTCGTCTAGCAGGAACTATGGCGACTATGAGGGAAGGAGGAGGGAGCTTTTAGATAAAGGTTTAAAGTGGTTTCAAAGAAGGGCAGAGAAATGGGTTAGTTGGAGGAGGATCCCAGAATATGAATTTAAAGAGTCATGTACAAGGCTTCTCTTCGCAGACAATAGGGTTATTGAACATAAGGGGGTTAGAATAAAATTTACTAAACCCCTTTTCCATGGCATAGAGTTCTCTAGAGTCGGATGGGTTGTAGGTGTGGTTATAGAAACAGGTGGCTGTAAACTTCTCTACTCCTCCGACCTCAATGGACCCATAATCGAAGACTATGCTGAATGGATAATACAAGAGAAACCCGATATAATTGTTTTAGACGGCCCAATGACCTACATGCTAGGCTACACCCTTAATTTAATAAACTTGAGTAGAGCCGTTGAAAACGCTGTTAGAATAGTGGAAGAGTCTTCTGCAGACCTAATAATATATGACCACCATTTACCGAGAGAGAAAAAGTTTAGAGAACATACCATGGAGGTCTGGAAGACCGCTGAAAGGAAGGGGGTAAGGCTGGTGACCGCTGCCGAATACTTGGGAAAAGAACCCGTAGTTTTAACCGAATGGAATGAGAATCCCCAAAGACGATAAAATATTTTTATATTACCTTATACTCTTCAAGGACCCCAACTAATATTGGTGAAGACGAAGACAAAAGGATAGCCGAAAAAGAGTTTTAATAAGCTACCCATAACCATAAATCTCATCTACGGATATAAAGGCGAGAAGAACAATGTATTAATACTCAAAAGACCTTTAGTTTCATCGCCTATCTCGCCTATCGAAACTGTTATGATTTACATATATTTATATATATGCTTGGCAATTTTAGTATTATTAGTAAATATGGAGAAAAAAGAGAAAATGCTGAGAAGTGGCGAGGTCGCAGAAATCCTTGGAGTTGATAGACATGAAGATTCTTCTTCAACCTTTGGGTTCATTGGATACAAGTGTCCTTAAATATGTAGCTAGCGGCCTTAGAGAAGTATACTCTAATATTGAATTCCATGTCTCCAGCAAGCCTCTACAGTTGCCAGAAGTCTTCTATGATAGGAAAAGAGGGCAATACGTTTCGCCTCTTATAGTAGAGTATTTAAGGAGATGGGTTGAAGACACACGTTGCATCCACGATAAGGTTTTAGGGATAATGGATGCAGATGCATACACCCCAGGCCTCAACTTCGTGTTCGGCGAAGCGGAACTGGGTGGAAAAACCGCGGTAATATATCTAGCCAGGCTTAAACCCAGCTTCTACGGTACATCTGCAAGCCAGCGGGTTTTCCTGGAGCGATGCCTGAAAGAAGCTGTACATGAGCTGGGACACACCTTGGGTTTAAAACACTGTGCGACACCACGTTGTGTAATGAGATTCAGTAACAGTATATATGATACGGATTTTAAATCGTATTATTTTTGCCCTAGATGCACAGAAGTTTTATGGAACCTAGGTATCCAAGCTAAAAGCTTCAAGTAAAAATAAAACTACGGTAGACGTTAAACATAGCTGAAGTATGATGGTGGCCTTGAAAGAGTTAAACGTATTGGTAACGGGGGCGTCTAGCGGTATCGGAAAACATGTTTCCGAGATAATGTGCAGGAAAGGGTGTACTGTTATCGGTGTGGGAAGAAGGGTGGAAAGGCTGGAGGAACTAAAGGAAAAGCTTCACCCAAACTTCCATCCCCTTGTAGCAGACCTTTCAAAAAGCGAGTCCCTGGAATAATAAAGACTAAGATCCATGGAAGATTAGACAACTGAACATACTGGTCAATAATGCTGGCTTTGGATTCGGGAAACCCATTATCGAACACTCTGGGAAAGAGATTGAAGAAGTACTCGTAAACATGATTAGGCCAATACAGCTTATAACAAGGCTCCATAAGTATATGTCACCTGGAGGAGGAATAGTCAACGTCATTACAGCTGGAGTGCACGTGCTAATGGCCAAGATACCTATCTATGATGTAGCCAAAGCAGGTCTCCACTACGCATCTAAAATCCTGGAGAAAGAGCTTAAAGGAAGGGGAATCCACCTGATAAACGTTGTATCCAGGCGCCACTAAAACAGAGTTCTTCAAAAGAACCGGAGTAGAAACCCTTCCTCGGCTATCCCTCCAAAAGATGCGGCAAAGGCGATTGTAAATGCTATAGAAAAGAGAGAAAACGGTTTATAAGCCCATTGTACTCAAATTACTTTCCCTATTTGGTCCTTTACCATTGACACTCCTCCTACTTAAGTGGGGATTCATTGAAGCAGTGGCTGTGCCGCCAGCCCGATGGACATGCCTCCATTACGGAGGGTGCCCATCCCCCAAAAATACTGCTTGACACTCCTCTATTTAACCCCATCGACGCCATTCACCCCCCCCCCACCAAAGCAGGGGCTTTCTGGCGCCATTTTTGTAAAGGCTTAGAATAAGCCATGAAAGGAGAATCAAGCAACGAACCATGTGTTATGGGTGAAATAGGGGATTCCCAGTATGCTGTAGCATTAGCCTTTAATTCTAGTTATCATTTAATACTTGTAGGAGGTGTCCCTTATGGTTGGTCTTATGGATAAAGCTAGTGAATTAGAGTCGTTTATTCTAGATAAAATCTCGGAGACTAGGCTTCCAGGTGTAAGCCTAGCTGTCGTTAAGGACTCCGAGTTGATATATGCCAGGGGATTCGGGTTCAGGGATATTGAATCGGGGTTACCTGCATCTCCAGACACTCTTTACGGTATAGGATCTGTAACCAAGTCGTTTACAGCTTTAGCTATAATGCAACTGGTAGAGGAGGGTAAGTTAAGCCTAGAAGATCCAGTTGAAAGATATGTTCCATTGAAGTTAAGGCCTTTCAAAGAGCCGGTCAGAATACATCATCTACTCACACACTCCTCCGGTATACCGGCATTGGCCTACGCTGAAGCCTTTATAAGAGGTTTCCTAGGGGACCCTAATTCATGGCTACCTGTAGCCAAGCCTGAGGATGTATTAACCTTTATGAAGGATGCAGAGGAATGGGCGGTGGCAAAGCCAGGCGAAAAATTCTTCTACCTTAACGAAGGCTACGTTCTTTTAGGCTACATAGTATCTAAAATAAGTGGAATCAAGTACGAGGACTATGTGGTTCAAAGGATACTTAAGCCACTGGACATGCATAGGACCTTCTTTTACGGAGATAAGGCACAAAGCGACCCGGATAAAGCTACACCATATATCATAGATGAGGACAAGAAGATTATTGTAGGCCGCTTCCCCCATGGAATAACCTCGGATGGCGGGCTAATCAGCAACGTGGTAGACCTTTCTAAATACATTTCCATGTACCTTAATAAAGGTGAATATAAGGGCAGAAGAATAGTCGCTAAAGAGTACATAGATATGATGGAAACCCCTTACATTGAAGTACCCTTTAGGATGTTTGGAGGAGAGGGCTACGGATACGGGTGGATCATTACCCCGGATTTCCATGGAAGAAAACTGGTGTCCCATAGTGGATCAGTATTGGTCTACACAGCGTATGTGGGATACATGCCCGAAGAAAAGATTGGGGTAGCGGTCTTAGCTAACGGAAACGGGTACCCGCCATCCTATATCGGACTATACACCTTAGCCTTAATACTTGGATTGAAAGCAGAGGATCTACCCTTCCTTAAAATGGAGAGACTGTTGAAGAAGCTAGAAGGGGTCTACGAGTCTTATAAAGGGACACTTAAGGCCGAGGTCAAGAGAAGGAACGGATACCTTACGTTAGGGTTTAAGGGTAAATACATGGCACGAGAAATACCCCTTTTCCCTGAGAAAAAGGAGGATAATGTAGCGTTATTCTACACGATATCGGGGGTGAGAAAACTGGAAGTCGAATTCCGTTTCAAAGAAGATGGGGTAGAACTGCTTTACGAACGCTATAAACTAGTTAAACATTCCTAGTATAATAGCACAATACTGATCCAACCCGCCCTTAAATCGGGTCGCAGAATCGGTAATTGAGGTTGCTTGAAACCTGGTCTAGTCAAGTATACTGTTAAAGTATCTTCGTCATGGTTAGTCCCTGCTTTATGGTAGGTTGCTTCCCGACGAATATTCTCCTATTTTTAAGAGAAAGAAGGGCAGTTGATCTTTGTCCACCACTTGGACGCGCCTAGGGTAACGACGATGGGGTTTTCCAGCCTTAACCTCTATCCTTAAGCCATCTGCAATGACGTCGATCTCATATGCATTCTTATAATAATATATTTCATTGTATTTTCGGTATAAGTGCTCCTGCACCACTTGTTCATAAAGTGCAGACTCAAGGCTCGGCGTCCCAGTCCAGTCGGAGAACAAGTGGAGGAGAAGAGGGTCTCGGAAGAAAAACTTCTTTTCACGTCTATAAAGGATTTTGCCACCTTGTTTAAGATAAGCTACGCCAACCAAGTAGAGGTCCCTGAAGAACTCTATATAATTCTGGACAACTTTATAAGAGTATCCGGATGTCTTTGCTGCTAGAGATCTATAGCTCATGGGGGAGGGGGAGGCTGATATAAGCGCTGATAAGACCTCTTTTGCTACTTCAAGACTCCGTCCAAACCTCACGATCTCGCCAATATAGGCGGAGAGGATCTCGCTGTAGGGGTGCTCGTTGATGCTTGGTGGGAATCCTCCTGTTGAAAGGTATCTTGCAAAAAGTTCCTCCACTTTTCCAGGGTAGAGTTCGGGTTCGTGAAGACCATGGACACTAACGTACTCTGGAAAGGTGAGGGGCATAGCCTCGACTACAACTCCCTCTCCTCTTCTACCTGGAAAAAGTTCGACATCCCCCCTGACTTTTAGGGTACTCGACCCCGTTACAGTAACGACCGTATCCTCTAATACTCCGGCATCAATCAAAGGCTTCACCGCCTTCCACCAGTCCTTTAAAGCCGTCACCTCGTCTAGGAAAATATATATTGGCTCCCTTCTCCTCTCCATTGCTTCAAGGTATTTTAATAAAATCTTTGAAAGCATCGTGTATTCGGGGAAAACCTCGCAACTTACATACAGTATCTTCCTAGAATCCACTTCCCGTAGTAACCTATCTATAAGGAGCTTGATGCCGGTGGTCTTCCCGACAAGCCTAGGGCCAAGGATAAAGTTGAGGGAGAATGGTTTAAGAGAAAGCCTGTCAATCCACCTAGGAATCCATCTAACATTCTGTTGCCTCCATCTCTTTAGGTGCGGATCCTCTCTACCGCTCCACCAGGGATTAAACCTCGGCAATATACCGCCATACATGAGATAATATCGTTCTCATGTATATAAAAATCTTGTGAATTATTAATTCTCATGTATATATAAATGTTGAGAAAATTATATACCCAATTACATGGAGTAATCCTAGTGTAGTTTAATCGACGTGTCTACGGCATGAAGTTTTCCCTATGGGTTTGGATAAACCGGTGTCAGGAACATTTCAGCCGCCGGATGTTTTAGGAGGGGAGATTATTCTTTCGACTGCATGGCTTCCAGCCATAAGGTCTCTAGCATTATAGCATGTGGCTATGGTTGCGTAGATGTCTATGATTCGAGCATACTCGACCTCGGCCCCCTTTATGCCGGGGACTTTAGCTAATATAAACGTCATCATTTCGTCCCTTGATAGACCTCCATGTGCAGCTTTCAAGCCTGGATATGAGATGTCCCATGGTTCCCAGAAATCCCAGCTCGAGGATGCGTTAAGAACTATGTCTCCACAATTCCTGGATTTAAACATGCTATATACTTGCACCACGGCATCCGGGTATTCGTGTTCAAGCGTAGCTTTAAGCCACTCCTCTTCGCTCATCCATCTAGGCTCTAACCCATATTTGAGGGGATCCGAGCCCCGGAGTACAGAGTACTTATATCTATTGCTGGCTGGATCGTATTGTATCAACCCCTCCCCCTCTTTAGATACCACTATGACAGATTTCTGGTCGTATTTCGCAAATACGTGCTCTACACCCTCCTGCTGTGCGAACAACCCTAGTAGATCTATATTTCTACCCCTGAAGCGATAGCTTCTTAACACCTTGTAGCCTGGTCTTCTACGCCAACCATACTCTGGATGTGCAAAGTATAGGAGCCCCATCCTACGTCCATTTGATAATGCAGCAGAGTCAATGTAGTCTTCCCTTACTAGTAGTTCTGTTGATGCCGGTTTAAATCCATGCTCCGAGAGCAGTGAAGGGAGATCCAGATGCCTTGAGACGTTGGCTGATCCATGGTCAGAGAATATAAATAAAAGGTATTTTCCCTCACCGTAAACGTTGTTCAAAGAGTCTGCTAGGACGGGAAACTCCTTGTCGAATTCTTTTATAAGGTTTTTAACGGCTTCTCCATTCCTCCCATAGACGTGGGAGACGTGGTCTCCAGATATGGTGAAGAAGAGCAACCGGGGTCTCTTCTCGTATACGATTTTCGATGCAACCTCTATTCTCCTCCCAACTATTTTAAGTGATCCCTCTCTTTCATATTTAAGTGCTTTAAGGTCCACTATGTTCTCGCCTGAAGTGTCTATTATCCTGCCCATGGCTACACTCCTGCCCACGATGGCATCTATTGTTCTGCTTCTTAACCTGGGGTTGAAATCCAGTTTAGCCTTAGCATTAAACTTGTAGTGTCTCACGGCCTGCAGTTTCCTCGAGAAGTAACGTTCCCCAACCATGTTTGTTTCTCCTGAAAAGAAGCCGGATATCACTCCACCTTCAACGGACTCCGAAACTGTTGGAAAACAGGATACAACGTTCTCGATGAAAACACCTTCACTGAAGAACTCCGAGAGGTTTTGAAGTCTCCCCCTCTTATACATGTCTACGAAAACGTCTCCTGCTACACAGTCGAGCCAAATTAACACTACATAAGGTTTCGTGGGATACAAGTTTCCTCTACCCAGCTAAAAATAATACTACCTTAAATTATATATCGTTAACTAGGAAAAGACATGGAATAAATAATGTTTGGGTCAAGGCCTAGGAAAATATAGATCCGTTGAAGCCGACAGGGTCTCGCGAGAAAACCCAAAGATGGTGAGGGATGGCTTTATACCTAAGAAGATAAATGGGGTGTTATTGGTTAAGGATTAGGCACCCTATTTATTTACAGTATTTTTTGAATGCTTCTGCAAGCTTTTTCCTTACAATACAGTTGGAGAGATGGAAGCTTTCGGCCAGTTTCTCTAATTCCTTGTAGTCTAGTCTACTAAACTGTTCTGCCAGTAAATGGAGGGTGTACAATGCAAGCAGGTTTGAGAGTGCTTTCTTCAGGTTCCTTGAGAAACTGTATGCTTCTTTAAGCTTTTCTGGTGGCCTTCTACCCTCATAGTCTATCGAGATATCACGGTATTCTACTCCCTCGTTCCTCAAAGTGTTCTTCAACTCCTCTAATATACTTCTAGTTAGCTTGCTGCTGAAACCCTCCCGCGACCCGGGCCCCCATTCGTCGGTTCCTAGGATCCTTTTAATCCTCCTCACTCTTTCGGTGAACTTCATCCAAGGTGTATCCCCACTCAGGTAGACTAGGCCCATGACCCCGATGTCCTTGTAGGTCCATCGGGTCCAGTGGTCGCCGTACTTGTTGAAGATGCTCATCAAGTCTTCGTCTACGGCCACACGGTACACGTCGTTTCCGGTTCCATAGAATATGGATCCAAACTCTCCTACATATATGGGCGTTCCCCTTTTCCTGGGAACCATTGTTTTCTTCACATACTCCTCCTCCAACACGTGTTTATCGAATATTTTGCCCTCAAGTTTGGTTGGATAGGGGGCGTCGACCAAGCCTGGGAGCACGTAGTGGTGTACACTGTAGACGATGTTCTCGTCGTCTGGGTGGTCTATTTCCTCGAAGGAGGTTCCCCACAGGTTTCCCTTAAGGAAGACTATGTGCTCTGTGTCGACGCTCCTAATGGCTTTTAAAACCCCATTGTACACCTCGTTGAGGGCCTTTGGATCCCCTGTGACTGGCTCGTTCATGACATCGTATCCTGCCACAGTCTCCTCATCTCTATATCTTCTGGCGATGCATCTCCACAGGCTGTAGAACCTCTCCCTATACTGGCTGTGGCTCCATATAAGGGTGGCTTGGTAGGGGTTGTCACAGTGCCAGTCGGGGTTCTGCCAGCCTTGAACCGCATGTAAATCTATTATAACATAGACCCCGTGTCTCCGCGCATACTCGATCACCCTATCCAGGTGTCTGAAACCCTCCTCCTTGAAGAAAAACGGGTTTCCATCGTCCTCGAAAAGCCGGTAGTTTAACGCCACCCTAACCACGTTGCATCCAAGCCCAGCTATAAACTCGATGTCATCTTCGGTGATAAAGTTCTCTAGGAGACGTTCAAAGAAGAAGCTGGCTTTATCCTCCCCTAAGACACATTTAACAGCGTTCCTGAAGGCGGTCTCGGTACCAGGGTAACCTAATATAAAATGCTCCATGTTAAGCCATCCACCCAGCGCAACACCCTTCAAGTGAACCCGCTTACCCTCCCTGTCCACAATCCCCCCAGATTCCACATGCAACATACTTTATCGAATAAAAGCTGTTACACTACTTATTTATAGTTTAAAGGCAAGCGTTATTTTACAATCAAGCAGTAAGTGGATGTTGTTGTGGCTGGAGAAGCTGTATTTCAAAGATCTTGAAAGCTAAATAGCTAGTGTATTTATCATAGGTTGGTAAATACATGAAGCGTATATCTAGACGAAACTTATCTACAAGTTTAGCCCACATAACGTCGCCGTGGAGAAGGTGCCTCCAGGGGAGCTGGTGGCCTTCGAGACGATAGATGCCCTAGGAGGACAGGTGAAGGACGAGGACACCGTGCTGGATGAAATAGATTGGGGCAAAGTGAACGGCTCCACAGGGCCAGTATACGTGGAGGATGCAAGGCCAGGTGACACGCTTGTGGTGGAGGTCCTCGACATAAAGGTCGATGATAGGAGTGTAATGGTCGTTGTACCTGGACACGGGGCGTTGGGAGAAAAGAAGACGTTTAAATCAAAGGTGAAGATCGACAGGATCAAAGACGGATTCATCTACTTCAACGGGATTAAGGTAAAAGCGAGACCCATGATAGGAACCATAGGGGTTGCACCAGCCAGCGAGGAGATCCCCCTGCAGCTCCCTAGGCCGACATGGAGGCAACATGGATGTGAAGAAGCTGTGCGCCGGAACCAAACTATACCTACCTGTATTCGTCGAGGGGGCTCTCCCAGCAATGCCTTAACATAAACCAGGTAGTCGACCCAAAGAAAGAGGTCAGAACAACAATACCCAAAAACATAGTAAACAGAATCAAGCCGTTCCTAACAAAAGATCTATAAATAACAAGATTTTTGTGTTTATTCAATATTCAACCCATTGCATACCACCTAGCTTTAACTCTTAATTTTTTAATTGAGAATTTGTGTTATGAAGAAATCATATCTACATGTATCGAAAATGGTAAGCAACTCTCAATTCTTTTTTAATTAAGATTTTTTGTGTGAC
>QMRH01000005.1 GCA_003650675.1 Thermoprotei archaeon
CTCTAAATATAGTTTTGTATCAAAGAGAATATTTATAAGGCTGGGTAGTGTAGCCATATTTACAGTACTAGTGGTTGAGGGATTCAATTCTGGTGTAAGGGTATGGGTAGAAAGTTTAATGTGTTAAACCATCAATATGTCCCACAACATATAAGGTTGTCGAGGGAGGAGGCTCGACGAATCCTGGGGGATTTAAACATATCCCTCTCCGAACTCCCCTGGATTCTCTCCTCAGATCCTGCAGCGCGTGCGGCTGGAGCTAAACCGGGCGATGTCTTACTGATAATCCGTAAAAGTCAAACAGCAGGGGAGTCTATAGCATTTAGATTGGTTATACCGGGTTGAAGGTGAGTGAATCTTGAAGGGTAGAAAGGGAAGGGGCAAAATAAAGCCGGAGGATCGATGGGTTCTAGTCGAAGCATTCCTAAAGGAACGTGGGCTTATACATCAACATATAGAATCCTTTAACGATTTCGTGGAGAGAAAGTTGCAGGAGATAATAGATGAGCAGGCTATAGTTGAAACCAGTATACCTGGATTCTACGTGAAGCTTGGTAAAATAGAGGTCGGGTTTCCTAAGGTAAGGGAGGCTGATGGATCGGAGACGGAGGTGCTTCCACAAGAGGCACGTATACGAAACATAACGTATGCGGCGCCCATGTATCTAACCATGTCCCTGGTAATCGACGACATTGAAACGGAGCCTGTGAAAGTCTATATCGGACATTTACCTATCATGGTGAAATCCTCTAAATGTTATTTATCGAAGATGAGTGAGGAGGAGCTAATATCTGTAGGCGAGGATCCTGGGGATCCTGGAGGGTATTTTATAATAAATGGTTCGGAAAGAATTCTTGTAATACAGGAGGATCTTGCGACAAACAGGATACTCGTCGATTACGGTAAAAGCGGTTCGACTGTAACCCATTTCGCAAAAGTATTTTCCGCCACCACGGGGTATAGGGTCCCCGTTACAGTTGAAAGACATAAGGATGGAACCCTGTATGTTTCATTCCCATATCTCGGCGCAAAGGTGCCGCTTACCATTGTAATGATGGCCTTAGGGCTTACCACAGACAAGCAGATAATGGACGCAGTGTCCGGAGACCCTGAAATCAGGAAGGAATTGATACCCTCACTCAACCAAGTGGCGGCGTTCCGTAACGTGGAGGAGGCGTTAGATTACGTGGGTTCGAGGATCGCCATCGGGCAACCAAGGGAGGAGAGGTTAAGGAGGGCACAACATATCCTTGACCAGTACTTCCTTCCGCATATAGGTACAACCCCTGATGCCAGAAGAGCGAAGGCGTATTTTCTAGGCCAAATGGCTGAAAAACTCTTGGAGCTGGCTTTAGGTAGAAGGAAACCCGACGATAAAGATCATTATGCAAATAAAAGGCTGAAGCTGGACGGAACCCTCCTAGCTATGCAGTTCCGTGCAGTCTTTAAACAGTTTGTAAGGGACCTTAAATACCAGTTGGAAAGAATTAGGAGCAGAAGTAGAGAGATAAAGTTAGAGACGCTTGTTAGAGCCGATGTAATAACTAGTGGGCTTTTACACGCCATGGCTACAGGCAACTGGGTTGGAGGTAGGACTGGCGTCAGCCAGATACTTGACAGAACAAATCACCTCTCTACTTTAAGTCATCTTAGGAGAGTGGTCTCTCCTTTAAGCAGGTCTCAACCACACTTTGAAGCCAGAGAGCTACATCCAACACAATGGGGGAGGCTGTGTCCAAGCGAGAGCCCAGAAGGCCAGAACTGTGGACTTGTAAAGAACCTTGCACTTCTAGCGGAGGTTTCCCGGGGAATAAATGACCGCGAGATAGAAGACCTCCTTTATCAACTAGATGTCGTGCCAATATCCATTGCAAGGGAGAGGGGCGACAAGGGGTCAAAGGTCATCCTAAACGGTCGGTTAATTGGCATCCATAGAGATGGTAGAAAATTGGCTGAAAAGATTAGGAAGCTTAGACGGGAAGGCAAGATTTCTCCGGAAGTTAATGTGGCACACTATAAGACAGAGTATCTAGACGAAGTATACGTAAACTGCGATGAAGGTAGGCTCAGGAGACCTCTCTTAGTGGTCGAGAACGGAGAACTTTTACTGAAGCCTGAACATATAGAGAAGCTTAAGACAGGTAAGTGGACATGGAGTATTCTAGTTAGAAATGGTATAGTAGAGTACCTTGATGCTGAAGAGGAAGAAAATGCGTATATTGCGGTTAACCCGGAGGAGTTAACGAAGGAACATACTCATATGGAGATAGTTCCAGCAGCGATACTTGGAGCCATAGCATCTATAATACCGTTTGCAGAACACAACCAATCTCCACGTAATTCTTACGAAGCCGCCATGGCTAAGCAGTCTCTCGGAATACCTCTCTTGAACTTCAAGTATCGTCTCGACTCTAGAATGCATTTACTACATTACCCCCAGAAACCACTTGTAACCACAAAGGTCACCGAGTACATTGGATACAACAAGAGGCCTGCAGGCCAAAACTTCATAGTAGCTATCGCCACTTCTGGAGGCTATAACATGCAGGATGCCATTATCCTCAATAAGGCGGCGGTGGAACGTGGTTTAGCGCGATCCACGTTCTACCGAACCTATGAGACGGAGGAACGCAGGTATCCTGGAGGGCTTGAAGACAGGATTGAACGGCCGAGCCCGGAGGTAAGTGGTTACAAGCCTGAGGAAGCCTACGCACACTTGGAGGAAGATGGTATAATATCCCCCGAGAGCGAGGTTAAGGGAGGAGACGTTATTATAGGGAAGACAAGTCCACCCAGGTTCTACGGAATATACGGTAGGGAAATCGGCTATAGGCGTAAAGATACTTCCGTAACTATACGGCACGGCGAAACAGCAGTGGTCGACATGGTGGTTTTAACTCACACGCTTGAAGGCAACAGGCTCGTGAAGGTCCGTGTAAGAGACCTCCGAATCCCTGAACTGGGAGACAAGTTTGCTTCACGTCATGGTCAGAAAGGAGTGGTTGGAATGATAGTTCCTCAGGAGGATATGCCTTTCACGGAGGACGGTATTACACCCGACCTCATAATAAATCCGCATGCAATCCCCTCAAGAATGACCGTGGGACAGCTGCTTGAATCCATTGCAGGTAAGGTGGCGGCGCTTCAAGGAAGGGTTGTGGATGCAACGGCGTTTGAGGGCGAACCAATAGAGAAGCTTAAGGAGGCGTTAAAGAGGCTTGGCTTCAAGAGTACTGGTAGAGAGGTCATGTACAATGGAATCACAGGCGAAAAACTGGAGGCCGAAATATTCATAGGCGTCGTTTATTATCAAAAACTCCACCACATGGTTGCAGACAAAATGCATGCACGTGCAAGAGGATTAACACAGATCCTTACAAGACAACCCACTGAAGGTAGGGCGCGTGGAGGAGGACTACGTTTCGGAGAAATGGAGAGAGACTGTCTCCTGGGCCACGGATCTATAATACTTTTAAGAGAACGTTTACTCGAATGCTCCGATAAAACCATTATATATGTATGTAAGAACTGTGGATTTATAGCGTACTACGATGCAAGGAGAGGAAGACCTGTATGCAGGCTTTGCGGAGACAAGGCTGAAATATATCCCGTTATGATGCCTTATGCGTTTAAACTTCTCCTACAGGAGTTAATGAGCCTGGGTATCGCGCCTAGGCTCGTATTAGGTGAACCAGGTGAGGTTTAATGAGCTTCCAGGAAAGTGAATTAAAAACAATTAAGGAAATAAAATTCGGGGTACTCTCCCCTGAAACCATCCGCCGACTAAGCGTGATGGCCGTTATAACCTCAGATACCTACGATGAGGACGGAACGCCGGTAAGAGGAGGCTTAATGGATAGAAGACTCGGGACGGTGGAGCCGGGAGTTAGATGTGAAACCTGCGGAAACCCACCGCAACTATGTCCCGGACACTTCGGTTACCTGGAGCTAGCTAGGCCGGTAATACATGTCGAGTTCATCAAAATAATATACACTCTTTTAAGAGCCACCTGCAGAAAATGTGGTAGGATATTGATAAGTGAAGATAAGGCCAAAAAATATTATGAACGTCTAAAGAAGTTTTCGAAGAGATGGCCGCTACTATACCATGGATTGGTGGAGAAAATACGAAAAGAGGCCATAAACACCAATGAATGTCCTCACTGCCATACTTCACAATACAAAATTAAGCTTGAGAAACCGTATACTTTCTTTGAGGAGGTGGGGGAAGGGGAGATATCCAAGCTGACTCCAGCCGACGTGAGAAGCAGGCTTGAAAGAATCCCCAATAGGGATCTCGTATTATTGGGCTTCGATCCTGAAGAGGCTAGACCCGAATGGATGGTTTTAACCGTATTGCCTATACCCCCCATACAGATCAGGCCATCCATAACCCTTGAAACAGGTATAAGGTCGGAGGATGACTTAACCCACAAGCTTGTGGACATCGTTAGGATTAACGAACGTCTACGGGCCAACATAGAGGCCGGTGCACCTCAACTAATAATAGATGATCTATGGGATCTCCTTCAATACCATGTTTCCACGTACTTCGATAACGAGATTCCAGGAATACCTGTCGCAAGGCATCGTGCGGGAGGCCGGCCACTTAGAACCATAGCACAGCGATTAAAAGGTAAAGAGGGGAGGTTTAGGGGTAGTCTCTCTGGAAAAAGAGTTGATTTTTCAGCCCGAACCGTGATATCCCCCGATCCCCATTTAAGCATTAATGAGGTGGGAGTACCCATCGAAATAGCTAAAATATTGACTATACCGGAGAAGGTTACTAAATGGAACATAGATGAATTGAGAAAACTCGTGGAAAGAGGTCCAGAGAAGTATCCAGGAGCAAACTACATTATTAGACCTGATGGTAGCCGTGTGGATCTACGTTACGTGAGGGATAGGAAGACTTTAGCGGAAACTCTAGCCCCGGGATATGTTGTGGAACGGCATCTCAGGGATGGAGACATCGTTTTATTCAATAGGCAACCCTCACTGCATCGTATGTCGATAATGGCGCATAAAGTCAGAGTACTGCCATTCAAAACCTTCCGGTTACACCTAGCGGTATGCCCTCCCTACAACGCCGACTTCGACGGAGATGAAATGAACCTGCATGTACCTCAAAATGAGGAGGCACGGGCAGAGGCACGTATTTTAATGCAGGTTCAGGAGCACATCATTACCCCTAGATATGGTGGACCAATAATAGGGGCTATACACGATTACATTACTGCAGCTTTTCTGCTGACTAAGAAGGGGACATTATTGGATAGAAAGACTGTCGCGGCATTACTTTATGCCGCAGGCTATAAGGGCGAACTCCCTGAGCCTACCATAAAGCGGCCACGAGAATACTGGACCGGCAAACAATTCTTCAGCATATTCCTTCCAAAGGACCTCTACTTTAAGAAGATTGCCTCAATATGTGCTAAATGTCCGGTTTGCAACCAATATGAATGTCCGTACGATGCTTTCGTGGTTATACAGAAGGGAGAACTACTATCCGGCGCAATAGACAAGAATAGCATAGGTGCAGAAAAACCCGAAAATATTTTACAGTTGATTATAAGGGATCACGGCACCGGTAAGGGAAGGGAGTTCATGGATGCTTTGTTTAAGGCATTGCTACTGTACCTTGATTTGAGAGGCTTTACGATAGGGCTCGACTGCCTTGAAATACCGGAGGAGGTAGGAAAGGCGATCGATAAGCTTGTAAAGAGGGTTGAAAACGAAGTTAATGAGCTGATTGAAGCTGCCAAGCGGGGTGAAATGGAGCAACTTATAGGTAAAACGATGGAGGAAACCCTTGAGGCCAGGATAATGGAGAAGGTTTCAGCTGCACGAGAAGAAGCCAGCAGGCTTGTAAACCAATACCTAGGACTTTCAAACGAGGCTGTTATAATGGCGGCTACCGGTGCAAGGGCAAATATTGTGAACATAACGCAGATGACTGCGCTGCTTGGACAACAATCTGTGAGGGGACAACGTATCAAAAGAGGGTACCTTGAAAGAGCCTTACCCCACTTTAAGCGGGGGGACCTCGGGGCGAGAGCCCGAGGATTTGTCTGCAGAAGCTTTACTAAAGGGCTAGACCCCCGTGAATTCTTCTTCCATGCAATGGGTGGAAGAGAAGGTCTAGTAGACACGGCTGTAAGAACAGCACAGAGCGGCTACATGCAAAGGAGGTTAATAAACGCTTTACAGGACCTTTATGTGGCATATGATGGCACAGTCCGTACAGCTCACAATAAGGTGGTTCAGCTTCGGTACGGTGACGATGGAGTGGATCCAGCCCGAAGCGAGCATGGTAAGGCTGTCAACATTAGCAGAATTATAGAACAAATATTATTGGAGGGAGCTGAAAATGAGTAAAGATAATGGAAGCTTGGAGATAGAGGTGTTACTGGACGCCTACAAGGATAGGCTTCCAGCTTCTATATTAAATGAAATTAAAGAGGAGATAGAGAAGAGGGGAATCCAGGATCCTCAACTAGTGGAGAAAATAATAAAACGAGTTTACGAGGAGTATGAAAAATCGAAGGTGGAGCCGGGAGAAGCTGTAGGTATAGTGGCCGCTCAGTCGATAGGTGAACCCAGTACACAGATGACCCTACGTACCTTCCACTTTGCTGGTATAAGGGAATATAACGTTACTCTAGGCTTACCAAGGTTGATCGAGATAGTGGATGCGCGTAGAACCCCTTCAACTCCTTTAATGTACGTTTACCTAGATGAAAAACACAGATACGATAAGGAGAAAGCTATTAAAGTTGCCCAGGAGCTGGAGTTAACTACGATAGAAAATATCTCTGAATCTATAGACCTGGATTACTTCAACTTTTGTATAATAATAAACTTGGATCCTGAAATGATGGAAAACAGGGGAGTGGTTGTAGACGATGTGGTTAAAGCTCTCGGCAAGTTTAAGGGTAAGCAGGGTAATATCGAAGTTAAAGGGAACTCCGTTATCCTTTATCCACCTGTCACAGATCTAGTGAAGCTTAAGCAGGTTTACGACAGAATCCCCTCCGTACCCATAAAGGGAAAGAAGGGGGTTCTAAGGGCAATAGTCAGAAAGGACGGGCGTACAGGTGAATGGTATATTATAACCGAAGGATCAAACCTTGCTGCAGCGCTAAGTATTCAGGGGGTTGATCCAACAAGGACTATATCAAACAACATAATGGAGGTAGCCGAGGTGCTGGGGATAGAGGCTGCAAGAGAGGTCATAATACGGGAAACAAAAAGCGTTCTTGAGGAACAGGCACTCGACGTCGACATCAGACACATCATACTTGTCGCAGACGCCATGACACTTACTGGAAGGGTGAGACAGATAGGTAGACACGGCGTTGCCGGCGAAAAAATGAGTGTCCTAGCCAGGGCAGCCTTCGAGGTTACGGTTAAAAACCTCGTGGAGGCCGCGGCGCGGGGGGAGGTGGATCGCTTAAAGGGTGTAACGGAAAACGTTATAGTCGGTTCCTCGTCGATGCCATTAGGCACCGGGCTTGTGGAGCTTCTAGCACGCTACTATAGTTTAGGCAAAGAGACAAAAACATCTTCGGAGAAGTCTGGGGAATGATGTCCAGAAAGATCGGCTACAACAGAAAATTTTTAATCGTATCTGGATAGAAAATGAGGGGGTTGTAATGGTTGATGTCGTTAGGGAGTTGAAGGTGGCTTTAGATACCGGTAAGGTGGTTATAGGAAGTAAAAAGACTCTAAAAGCGGCAATGTACGGGAAGGCGAAAATGATAATGATAGCGGCGAATTGTCCCGAAGATATAAGGGCTAAGATAGAATATTATTCAAAGTTATCTAGCATACCTATCTACGTCTTTCCCGGATCCAGCTGGGAGATTGGCGCCGTCTGCAAGAAACCGTTCATGGTGGCATCATTAGCCATAATAGATCCAGGCGAGAGCTCGATATTAGCTCTAGTTGAAAGCGAGGGAGGTGAGTAACACGGATGCCTGAAATAAAGTTAACGGACCGTGAAATGCGCTACATAGCCCTCTTTGAAAGCCTCACAAATACCACCGTTATGGACTGTGTTGTCGACGACGATAAAAACAGGATAATATTTTTAATCAAACCTGGGCAAGCAGGGCTGGCTGTAGGACGCAACGGAATAAACGTTAAGAGACTAAGGGAAATATTAAACAAAGATATTGAGATAATAGAATATGCTGAAACCCCCGAAGAGCTTATCAAAAACTGTTTTTACCCCGCTAATGTGAGAACCGTCAAGATAACTACTACAGCTGACAATAGGAAGGTTGCTGTAATCTCGGTTTCTCCGGCCGAAAAAGGTCTGGCAATAGGGAAAGACGGGAGGAACGTTTCCAGAGCGAGGTTAATAGCCAAGCGATACTTCGATATTGAAAAAGTAGTTGTAATCTAATAGTAAAGCGTCTCCCCAACCGATAACCCACATGAATTATACTACTCTTTACTGTAAATAATTCAATATTAGGCTATTCGCTTATTTGAGTATTTGAGGTCTTCTGGAAACTTCGGAAACACTATATTTTTACCCTGCATTTTCGATATGGTTTGTGAAGCCGTCAGGCTTTGCCGATGACAACAATCTCCCCGGTAACCCACGCCCCTGTGGTGTGCGAGGATGTAGCACCCGATGAACCACCAACTAGAGGTGAGGCGGCTGAAGGAGAAGCCCACACAAGTTCCCATAGTTTCAAAAATAATGCACGGGCAACCACATACACATACCTGTTAGGTTAGGATACGTATGATGGATAGCCCTGTAGTTCATGTCGAGCTTATATGCAAGGAAAAGTTTAAATTTGAAATTAACAGCAAGAAGGTGGGATATGTATGCCTGGGTCTAAGTCTCCTAAAGGACTATTTGCAGCACGAAAGCTAAAACTTAAAAGAAAAAAATTCAGGATGAGTGATATACATTACAAGCGTAGAGTGCTTGGCATTGCTAAGAAGGCAGATCCCCTTGAAGGAGCACCCATGGCTAGAGGCATAGTTATCGAAAAAGTAGGTATAGAGAGTAGACAACCCAACAGTGCTGTAAGAAAATGTGTTAGAGTACAGTTGATTAAGAACGGGAAACAAGTTACAGCATTCCTGCCGGGAGACGGAGCGTTAAAATTCGTGGATGAACACGATGAGGTCATCATCGAACGTATAGGTGGGCCCGAGGGACGAGCGTACGGGGATCTTCCAGGGGTTCGTTTCAGAGTAATAAAAGTTAACGGGGTATCTTTGAAGGCTCTTCTTCAAGGCAAAAAACAAAAACCGGTACGCTGATAGAAAAGCGTTAATATATGTCTCTGAAACTATATTTCTACCCCTCTTCTACAAGGTGAGGAGCACTGGGTAAAGAGCATGGGAAAATAGAAGTACAGCTAGTGGAGAAGAAAGGTGATAGACTCGTTTTTCTAGCTAAAGGCGTAACCCCTGGTTTCGCAAACTCTATTCGGAGAACAATACTATCTGAAACACCGATTATGGCGATCGACGAAGTGGTAATACTTGAAAACAACTCCATACTCTACGACGAAATACTCGCTCACAGGATAGGACTAGT
Organism: Thermoprotei archaeon; assembly: GCA_003650675.1. GTDB lineage: Archaea > Thermoproteota > Thermoprotei > Thermofilales > B20-G17 > B67-G16. The sequence goes on from QMRH01000005.1 coordinate 9,569, forward strand.
ACCTCTTGTAAACGATGTCAACGAAATAGAAAGCATACTGGAGAGTGATCCTGAAGAATTCAAGAACAAGGAGGTGGGATTCATACTCGACGTCGTTGCTGAAGACGATGAAGTCACAGTCTATTCAGGGGATCTTAAACCTAAATCCCCTCTTGAGGGTGTGGCAGTAAAGGAGATTGTAAGGCCTGTAAGTAATAAAATACCCTTGGTAAAGTTAAGTAAAGGCCAGAGAATTTTATTGGAAGCATATGCTCGCTATGGACTGGGCAAGCAGCATGCAAAATGGCAACCAGTATCCGTGTCAGCGTACAAATACATGCCTATAATAAAAATAGATAAAGAAAAATGCATCCTCTGTGGACTATGCATCGAAGAATGCCCTAAGAAGATCTTCAAGCAAGAAGGAGAGGAAATTAAGATAGAAAGGGCGCTTGAATGTTCCCTCTGCATGAGCTGTGTGGAAGTATGTCCAGCATCAGCGATAACCGTTAAAGGCGACGAAAACAGCATTATCTTCAAGATAGAGGGAATAGGTGTGATGCCGCCAGAAAAAGTAGTGCTTTTAGCTCTTAAAGTCTTGTCCTTCAAGATTAGAAGGTTTAAAGAAACCTTAAGAAAGCTGATAGAAGGTGGGGACACCCCCCAGGATACTAGTTAAATTAATAAATGGCTCTAGTTCAATCGGATAGGGTGTTGCGATGAGGCGGACGGGACCCACAGATATACATCTACGGTTACTGGCAAGTTACCTTAGAAAACAGGCTAGACTACATGGGGCTCCCATATGGAGATATGTGGCTGACCTGCTTTTAAGGCCGCGGAGACAGCGGATAGCTGTAAACTTAAGCAGAATAAACAGGTATACTCAAAAGGGAGACGTTGTCGTAATTCCGGGAAAAGTATTGGGTGCTGGAACCCTCAACCACCCAGTTACCGTTGCAGCGTGGAAGTTTTCGGAGAAGGCTAAAGAGAAGATTTTAAATGCAGGAGGAGAAGCCATCTCTATAGTTAAGCTCGTCGAAGGAAATCCCAAAGGATCTAACGTTAAGGTGATGCGATAGAGGTGATTAATGTGGAAAAAGATAAGCAACGTATAGTTGTGGATGCAGGTGGGCTTGTAGCCGGAAGACTGGCAAGCATAGTGGCTAAAATGCTTTTAAGGGGGGAAGAAGTGGTGATAGTAAACGCCGAGAAAGCCCTTGTGACTGGCGAGAAAATGAGTGTTATAAACAGGTTTAAGAGACGGCTTAAATGGAGGACCTATTATAATCCTGAGAGACGGGGAGTAAAGAGGAGTAGGATGCCTGATAGACTTTTAAAGAGGATGATAAGAGGAATGCTACCGAGGAAAAAGAAGAGGGGAAGGGAGGCACTTAAACGGCTGAAGGTTTACATAGGTTTACCAGAAGAGTTCAAAGATGTAGAAAAAATAATATTTGAGGATGCGAAACCTAGAAAGGTCAACGAAAAGTATGTTACATTAGCAGAGATTTCGAGGAATATTGGGGGTCTAAAAGAATGAAAGTTGTACTTGCATCGGCTAAGAGGAAGACAGCTGTAGCACGGGTCGTAGTAAAGGAGGGTAGAGGCAGAATTAGAATAAATGGAATACCTTTGGAAATCTATCAACCTGAGCTCTGCCGATGGAAGATAATGGAGCCCCTTCTCTTAGCGGGAAAAGAGATTGTTAGTAGAATCGATATATATGTTAATGTAAAAGGCGGGGGAGTGATGGGTCAGGCATCAGCGGCACGTACCGCTATAGCTAGAGCTCTTGTAGAATGGACAGGTAATGAACGTCTTCGAGAACTGTTCCTTAAATATGATAGGCGGCTTTTAGTAGAGGATCCGAGAAGGACGGAACCCAAGAAGCCTCGCGGAAGGTCTGCTAGAGCAAAGAGACAGAAAAGTTACCGGTAGCGGGGTTCTTGGGGTTTTTCATATCTTAATATCTCGTCTATTAATTCTACGTGGGATAAAATCATTCTTCTACAGCAATACCGTGTTATACCAAGGCTATCCAATACCTTACCCGGGTCTTCTCCTCTAGCCACACGCCGTGCAAACTCCTCCCATTTATCTCCTATGACAGCTCCGCAGGTGAAGCATCTAACAGGGATTATCATGACAAAACAGCACCCTCCTATTTATCCTATTATAATTAGGTTTTAAGGTTTTTGGTCGATCCGCCTTTTTGTCGCAGTGATCGCATAGCTGGTCTATGAGGAAAAACAATGTGTGGTAGCGTTCATGCTGGGAAAAAATTTTATAGAGGAGCTTGTGAAATGGCTTGGGTTAGAGAAAGTGGCTGAGCCCGAAAAAAATATGGAGAACGAGGGTAGCGTGGAAAAAGAGGAAGAGGAGCTACTTGTTCCACTAGAAAAATATCTGGCAGCTGGCGTAAGAATAGGAACCCACATAAAAAACGAGTTTATGAAACGTTTCATATACAGTGTTAGGCCGGATGGGCTCTTTCTCCTAGATGTAAGGAAGATAGATGAACGTATTAGGGTGGCGGCTAAATTCATTTCACAGTATGACCCTAAGGATGTTGTGGCAGTATCCGCCAGAATTTACGGCCAAAAACCCGTACTAAAGTTCGCCGAATACACGGGTGTAATACCGATAGTAGGCAGGTTTATGCCGGGAACCTTCACGAACCCCGTGCTCGAAAACTACATTGAAGCAAAGCTTCTCATAGCTACGGATCCGCGCTCGGACTCCCAGGCTATAAGGGAAGCTGCCATAAAGGGTATTCCAGTAGTAGCTTTATGTGACACCGATAATGTACCGAGCTTCGTCGACCTAGTTATACCAGCTAACAATAAGGGTAAAAAATCCTTAGCCTTAATTTACTGGCTTCTTGCACGCCAGGTTTTAAGGGAAAGAGGAGAGCTTAGACCTGACGAGGAGCTTCCGGAGGGACCTGAGGCCTTCGAAGCCAGAGCAGTAATGATTTAAAAATATAATTTTCGTTGATGTCGGGCCGATAAATTAAATTACAGTCAAGATGTTCACTAATGGTTGTTTTCTAAATATCTTTGTTACTTTATATATTTATGGATGTTAATGTTATCGTATAGGATCCTGCTTCCTTCAAACATTTTTCTAATAATAGGATCAGAAAGTTCGCTGATATCTAGTACAATCAGGTCCAATGAAAAGCCACGTGGCTTAAGTTTCCTAAATTCCTCTATGGCTTTAAGTTTATCGTCGATTTTTTCAATTATTATCGCAACATCATAATCACTATAGGGAAGAGGATTTCCACGGGCTCTAGATCCATATAAGATTATAGCGCATCTAGGATGAATTCTCCTAATCCTAGCTATATACTCCTCTAAGAGTCTTGTTTCATCCTTCAGAAGCTCAGCTCTCCTCCTGAGAAATTGTTTTCTTAACCCATTTAATGATCTCTCTTGCATATTCTATACATCTCCAAACAGTACCCTGATTATAAGTTATCGGTTTTCTACCAGGGCATCTAACCATAGTATAATGGGGAGGTAACGCATCCGCATACATATACAATTTCTCTGGAGGAATTATGTTTAGAGCTTTAAGGGATTCAATTAACTCTACTAGGTCGCGGGTGAATGAATGGAGGCCTGTGAGGGCTACGTGAATTGCTTTTAGGTATAGTTCAGCGGCTTACTGAGCTTCAAAGCATGCTAGCCAGTAGATTCCTTCTCTACAGTGTCTCTCGGCCTCCCTAATTAGAACATCGGCCTTCTCAACCCATTCCTCCGGCAATCTTTTAGACAAAATTTTAGACAAAATAACCCCTGAAGTATCTTAGGGAAATAGCATGCTTATAAACCTGTGTTTTTACAAGTATTACGGCTGATTTAAGTATGGCTACTGTCCGTAACCCATCAGTTGCAGGATATTTTTATGAGGGTGATAGAGAGGGTCTTCTAAAACGTTTAGAATGGTGTTTCCTCCATAAATTAGGCCCGGGTAAATTACCTAAATTAGTTGAAGAGGGGCCTCGAAAAGTCCTTGGCATAGTATCACCGCATGCAGGATACATCTATTCGGGGCCGATTGCAGCCCATGGATATTATTATCTGGCCAGTGACGGGGCACCGGACCTAGTTGTCATGATAGGACCAAACCACCATGGTATAGGAGCACCGATATCTGTGTACCCTGAAGGAGTATGGCGTACACCCCTTGGAGAGGTCGAGGTAGATGCCGAGATCGCCGAAAATGTAGCAGAGGCTGCAAAGGGTCTAATAGAGCTGGATAGAGAAGCTCATCTCCTTGAACATTCTCTGGAAGTTCAACTTCCTTTCCTCCAGTATATTTACGGCAAAAAATTTAGAATCCTACCAATAACAATGCTCTCTCAAAACGTTTACGCATGTGAGGAGTTGGGGGAGGCTTTAATTAATTCTCTCTCAGGGAGAAACTTCGTGATAATAGCTAGCAGTGATTTTACACATTATGAATCCTATGAGAAGGCTAGGAGGAAGGATAAGCTTGCGATCGACGCTATACTAAGTCTAGAACACCGCAAATTGTATGAAACTGTAGTAACCCATGACATAACGATGTGTGGTTATGGGCCTGTCATGGTGCTCATGTATGTGGCTTGGAAGCTCGACGGCTTTAAAGCCAAAGTATTAAAGTATGCTACTTCAGGGGATATCTCTGGAAACAAGGCTACTGTAGTGGGTTATGCAAGCATAGTTTTCGAGAGGACGTGAAGGTGGAAGCTGAATGGTATACGAGGCACGGGATTTGATTAATCAAAGGAAAATAGAGCACTTGGAAATATGTATAAGGGAAAAGGTTGAGCCTGAAGGTGCTTCAACGTGGTTTGAAGAAATAACTTTACTACATAACCCCCTACCGGAAATAAACCTTAATGAGATAAATACCTCAACTGTTTTCCTAAACCATGAATTCAAAGCCCCTATCTTCGTTTCAGGGATGACTGGAGGACACCCCCAAGCCAAGAAAGTCAACATGGCTATAGCTAAAGTTGTAGAGAAGCTAGGTATAGGGATGGGCGTTGGAAGTCAAAGGGCAGTTTTAAAGAACAAGGATCTCGAGGATACTTTTTCAGTGGTCAGGGAGTATGCTCCGACTGCATTCATAGTAGGCAATATAGGTGCAAGCCAGCTTGTAATGGAAAAATATGATCTGGAGATGCTGGAAAAACTGGTTGAGATGGTGGATGCAAACGCCCTAGCCATACATTTAAATCCACTTCACGAATGTGTCCAAATAGAAGGCGAACCATACTACAAGGGGGTGCTGGAAAGAGTTAAAGAGCTCGCCGAAAACTTAAGTGTACCAGTTTTATTAAAGGAGACTGGTTGTGGTTTCTCGAAGGAGGCGGCGTTAAAAGCAGCGCAAGCTAGGATATCAGGTATAGAGATCGGAGGCGCTGGAGGAACCTCCTTCGCATTAGTAGAATATTACCGTGCGCTACGAAAAGGGAATATGTATGCTGCAAGGATCGCAGGATCCTTTGTAACTTGGGGTATACCTACAGCGATATCTATATGTGAAGTAAGGAGTGTTACGTCCATTCCATTGATAGCTTCAGGGGGCATCAGAAACGGCATAGAAGTGGCAAAGGCTTTAGCTTTAGGAGCGGATCTAGCGGGTGTAGCATTACCAGTACTCAGATCGTATTCTAATGGAGGAGTGGAGGGGGTTGAAGAGTACCTTCGGAAACTCATAGATGAGCTCAAGATAACGATGTTCCTTACCGGCTGTTCAAGTCTAAGAGATTTAAGGAGAATACCTCTGGTGGTATCAAGTAGATTTAACGAATGGTTGAAGCAGCGTAAAATCGATCTCGACTTTATCAGGAACAAGTCTCCCGCTTAAAATTAAAAACATTTAATTTAGACTCTTCTACCCCTTCTTCCACCAGGCTTCCTTATAGTGTCTGTTGGCAGAGGCGTTACATCCTCTATTCTATCCACCATTAATCCCGCTCTCACTAAGGCTCTTATGGCTGGGGCTGCCCCGGGGCCAGGGTTCTTTGGGCCATAGCCGCCAGGCGCCCTTACTTTCACATGTACTCCGACTATACCCTTTGCTAAAGCTTCTCTAGCTGCCTTTATTGCTGCTTGCATTGCAGCCCAGGGGCTCGGTTTATCTCTATCCGCTTTGACGACCATTCCGCCACTAGCTTTGGCTATTGTTTCTGCACCGCTTAAATCGGTTATAAGTATCAAAGTATTATTGTAGCTTGCATAGATGTGGGCTATACCCCATCTGGCTTTCTTATGTGTAGGAGTTTTACTCATTTACTGCACCTCCGCGCTTACTTCAGCACGTTTCGCGAAAGGGGATCCCGGATAAAAGCCTATTTTATCCTCTTCCTCCCTTGTTATAAAGTATCCGGGGCTTTTTACCCTCCTTCCGTTAACGACTATGTGGCCATGGGTTACTAGCTGGCGAGCATGGTGTATAGAAAGGGCTAAGCCTTTCTCGTACACTATTGTTTGTAGCCTACGTTTAAGGATGTCCTCCACAGTTAAGCTTAAGATATCATCTATTGAGGCATCAGGTGAATGCACTATTCCAAGCTTGTAGAGCCGGCGGGCCAACGTTCTCTCTCTTTCCTCCCTTTCGCCTGGCGGAAGAGCGAGCAGGCTTCTTGCCTGAGCCCTAATCTTTCTAAGAAAAGTCTTTGCCTTCCATAATTCCCGTTTATTTCTAAGCCCGTATCGCCCCACTAAGTCAAGCTCTTGAAGCAGAAGATCCTTACGCCAAGGGTGTGACGGACCCTCCCACTTTTTTCTAGGCTTCTTGGGATCTCCCATATAAACTCCCCTCTATCTCCTCCTCCTGGTTACGCCTACAGTGATACCTGTTCTACCCGTGGTTCTCGTCCTCTGTCCCCTAACTTTAAGTCCAAGCATGTGCCTAATTCCCTTCCAGCATTTAATTTTCCTCATTAGCTCGATGTCCATCTTTACTTTTAGAATAAGATCGGATCCTATAAGGTGGATGTTTTCTCCTGTTTGGGGATCTCTTGGCCTATTGAGGAACCAGTAATCGAAACCATATTCATGGAGTTTCCTTACAGCTTGATCTAACCTATTTAGTTCTGATTCCGGTAGTGACCCTAGCTTCTGGAATGGATCTATACCAAGTTTTCTCAGTAATGCTATAGCAGTGTTTACTCCTATGCCCTTTATTCTGGCTAGCGCGTAGGCTACGCGTTTCTCCCCTAGGAGGTCTTTATCTGCTATTCGTACTATATATTTGAATTCTTCGCCCATAATCCCTTATCGCTATCCTCATTCCTCTTTATAAATTTTATACCTAGATTCTTGGCTGTAGCAGGTGAATAATGGTATCTTATTCTACTATGTAAGAAGAAATCACAAAACTTAAAAGCATAAATGTATATGATGTGCGGGTAGGTGGACTTTATGCCAGCATTCGAAGTGGGTAGAATATGTGTAAAGACTAGGGGAAGAGAAGCCGGTAGAAAATGCGTTATAGTGGACATAATAAACGAAAACTTCGTGCTCGTAACAGGACCTAAAAACATTACAGGAGTCAAGCGTAGAAGAGCCAACGTAAAGCACCTGATTCCAACTAACCTGAAAATAGAGATCGAGAAGGGGGCAAGCGACGAGGCTGTAGAAAAAGCACTAGAATCTGCAGGATTAATAGACGAAATGAGACAACCTGTAAAGGTGGAGCCCAAAATAATCTAGGTCAACCACAAGTATATTTTAGAAATAATTCTAACATTAATGGATGAATTTCTGGTGGTTAAAGTGAAAGACCTGTTTAACGTTAAACGGGAGGTCTATATAAAAGCAGAGGAGGAGACGGATCCCCGCTACGGTAAACCCCCCGAGGAGAGAACGGTCCCCGAACTAATATCGAAGGGTATCGTCAACATCGATAAGCCTGCTGGACCCACGAGCCACGAAGTTGTAGCCTGGATAAAGAAAATGTTAGGACTGAAACGTGCCGGGCATGCAGGAACCCTAGAGCTCCTTTAAAGGAGCGGGGATATCCTAAGGTAACCGGAGTTCTACCTGTGGCGCTCGAAAAAGCAACGAAAATAACTTCGGCCTTAATGGGTGCGGGAAAGGAGTATGTTTGCTTAATGAGGCTTCACGGCCCGGTTCCTGAAGACGTTCTTCTAAAGACGATACAGGAGTTCGTGGGGCCAGTGTATCAGAGGCCTCCGCTCCGCTCCTCCGTTAAGCGAGCCCTGAGAATAAGAAGAATATACTACATAAGGGTCCTTGAAATAGAAAGCAAGGATGTTTTAATGCAAGTTGGATGCGAACGTGGAACCTATATGCGGAAACTATGCCATGATATAGGCGAAGTTCTAGGTGTGGGCGCGCATATGCAGGAATTAAGGAGAACTAGAGTGGGGCCATTTAGGGAGGATGAATCCCTTGTAACGCTTCAAGACCTATTAGATGCTTACGTTCTATGGAGGGATGAAGGCTACGAAAAATGCATCAGGAAATTCATTTTACCTGTCGAAAAAGCGGTCGAACATTTACCCAAAATAGTCATTAGGGACAGTGCGGTGGATGCTATCTGTCATGGAGCCGCCTTAGCAGCCCCAGGAGTCTTACGTGTTGAAAGCGGCATTAAAAAGGGGAATCTCGTAGCAATCTTCACGCAAAAAGGAGAACTGGTAGCCTTAGCAAAAGCATTAGTTAGAAGCGAGCAGATAGTGGTTATGGATAAAGGGTTAGTAGCCAAACCGACTAGAGTCATGATGAATCCCGGAACCTACCCCCCTTTCTGGAGAGAGAAAAAGAAAACTTGATAGATTGAGGGAGCGGTTATCTGCATTGAGGGCATCACTTTCAGAACATGTGAAAACAAGGCTAGCTTCTGGTGGTGTCTAGTTGAATTAAGAAGGTATGTTTTCGGCTTGAGATGTGACGCCGGGGGTGGGATTCGAACCCACGCGCCCCATATGGAGCACAGGCTGTCTGTTCCAGGGCTCCAGGCCTGCCCCTTGGTCCACTCGGGCACCCCGGCTATTAAATTTTAGTATATTGTGTTTGATTTAAGCATATCGCTACCTTTCATACCAGGGGGAATCTTTAGTTGAAAACTTAAATAGAAGCATGCTTATTCTCATTCGGCACATTCTGGTGAAACACATGGCGTTAATAGAAGTTAGATGGCATGGAAGAGGAGGTCAAGGAGTAGTAACAGCCAGTGATCTTCTAGCGAAGGCAGCGATCCTAGAGGGTAAGTATGTCTGGCATGCACCAATGTTTGGCCCGGAAAGAACAGGCGCCCCGGTAATGGCGTTTACACGTATAAGCGATGAACCTATTGAAATACACTCTGGAATATATTCACCTGATATCGTGGTTACAATCGATCCTATACAGGTTGTTGAGGTAGAATGGTATACTGAAGGCCTTAAGGAAGGAGGCTCAGTAGTGGTTAACGCTAAAAAAATACCCAAGGTGCTGGCTGACAAGGCAGTACAAAAGAACTATAAAATATTCTATGTTGACGCCTATGACATTGCATTAAATGTTTTCAAGCGGGCTTTCTATAACACCCCTATGCTAGGGGCGCTTGTAAAGGTAACAGGCATCGTTGGATTAGAGTCTGTTTTAAAGGTGGTGGAAACTAGATTTAGAAAGGAGATCGCAGAGAAGAACAAGGAGGCCATTAGAAAGGCTTACGAGGAGGTGAAGAAGTATGAGTGAAAAGTTTCCTGTTAAGATGCCGGAATCGGCGTTCAAGGGTAAAGCAACTTGGAAGGAGCTACCTATAGGTGCAGTTATACCGGAGCCTACAAGCATACGTTACAAGACCGGGAACTGGAGGGCTTTAAAGCCTATACTTGATAAAAGTAAATGTATACGTTGTCTCCTATGCTGGGTCTACTGTCCAGAGCCAGCCATAAACAGGCTGGAAGACGACCACGTTGAAATAAACTACGATTTTTGTAAGGGATGTGGAATATGCGCGAATGTGTGTCCTGTAAAGGCAATAAAAATGGTAAGGGAGGAGTGAGATTATGTCTGAAACTGTAGCTTTAAAGGGGAAGATAGTTGGAATGAATGGAGACGAGGCGGTAGCGTTTGCAGTAAAACAGGCCAATGTAGATGTTATAGCGGCTTATCCTATAACACCACAAACAATAATAGTAGAGAGGATAAGCGAATATGTTAACAATGGGGAGCTGGACTCCGCTTTCATCCCTGTTGAAAGCGAGCATTCAGCCCTTTCCACGGTTCTAGGGGCAGCACTGACAGGCGCCAGAGTTTTTACTGCTACTGCAAGTCAGGGTCTCGCCTTGATGCACGAGATCCTTCACATAGCATCTTCTATGAGAACGCCTATAGTAATGGCCGTTGTTAACAGGGCGTTGAGCGCGCCAATAAACATCCACTGTGACCATTCGGATGTAATGAACGCTAGGGACACCGGCTGGATACAATATTTTGCCGAGAACGTGCAGGACGCCTACGACTTAACACTACAAGCCTTTAAAGTAGCAGAAGACTTGGATGTACTTCTACCGGTCGAGGTAAATCTCGACGGCTTTATACTCTCACATAGCGTAGAGAGGTTAGAGATACTTGATGACGAGACTGTAGCTAAGTTCATTCCACCACGCAAAGCGGTCTATACACTCGACTTCAACAATCCAGTAGCCCATGGGCCTCTCGCTTTAACAGACTATTACATGGAGTTTAAACGCCAGCAAGAGGAAGCGATGGAGGCGGCTAAAGGTAAAGTGGATGAGGTGGCTCGCGAGTATGAGAAGATCTCTGGACGGTTATTCACGAAACTAAATACCTTTGGATTGGAGGATGCTGAGGTGGCAGTTGTCGTGATGGGGTCTACTACCGGGACAATGAGGTACATTGCAAGGAAGCTACGTAAAGAAGGTAAAAAGGTGGGTGTGATAGGGGTTAGATTGTTTAGACCGTTCCCTGACAAGGAGATTTTAAAGGCCGTAGAAAACGTGAAGGTATTAATTGTCATGGATAGGGCGGTCAGCTTCGGAGCTGTTGGAGGACCACTATTCATGGAGACAGCTGCAACGCTCTACGGTACAGACGTAACCCCGTTAATGATGAACGTGATCTATGGTTTAGGCGGGAGAGATTTAACGCCGAGGGATGCTGAAATGATTTTTAGAAGGGGCTTGAAAATACTTGAAACCGGCCGTGTTGAGGAAAAGAAGATATGGGTGGGAGTTAGGGAGTGAGGTGAGGCTGGATGACGTTCATAAGAACAATTAAAGATATACCAAGGGAGGAATACCTCCTACCTGGACACAGGCTCTGTGCCGGATGCGGGCCTGCAATAATCGTGAAGCTAGTTCTTAAAGCAATTAGAGGACCCACAATCGTCGTCAATGCAACCGGATGCGTGGAGGTTGCCACAACGATCTATCCATTCAACAGCTGGAAAGTTCCATGGGTCCATGTGGCATTTGAAAACGCCGCTGCAGTAGCCAGTGGAATTGTTGAGGCATTGAAGATACTTGAAAAGAAATATGGTAAAGGTACAAAATACGATGTCATAGTATTTGGTGGAGATGGCGGAACATTTGACATAGGTTTACAAGCACTCTCCGGCGCCCTTGAGAGAGGCCACGACTTTGTCTACATTTGTTACGATAATGAGGCTTACATGAATACTGGTATACAGAGGTCTGGTGCCACCCCTAGAGGAGCTGCAACAACCACAAGTCCTGCGGGAAGAGTTATACCTGGAAAACTTGAGCGTAAAAAGAACCTTATAGCCATAGCCGTTGCACATGGCATACCATACGCCGCTACAGCCTCCATAGCGTACCCCATAGACTTGATAAACAAGGTTAGAAAAGCTATAGAAGTCGAGGGTCCAGCAGTACTTCACATATTGGGACCCTGCACTAGAGGTTGGAGGTATGATCCTGCAGTCACGGTCGAGGTAGCTAGGTTAGCCACTGAAACTTTAATCTTCCCGATATATGAAGTGGAAAACGGCAAGTATAAGATCAACATTAAGCCAAGGACCGTTAAACCATTGGAGGAGTATCTAAAACTACAGGGAAGATTCAGGCATCTACTTTTACCTGAAAATAAATGGCTCCTAGATAAACTTAAGAAGGATATTGAAGAACAGTGGCAAAGGCTCCTACTCTTAGAGAAGGCTACCAGCTCTCTATAAATTTATAATAATAATAATTAATTTATTTTCTTTTATTTTCTATTCAATGGATTTGATTCTACAGGTCTTAAGATAAGATAACTTAAAATACCGTAGATAAAACTCTATACTGATAAAAATGTCTAAGGAAAGAAAACCATATATAGGGGTTATAGGCGGCTCCGGGCTGTATGATCCCGAGATACTTGGGTCGGTGAAGGAAGTTACTGTCCATACCCCCTACGGTGCACCTTCAGACAACATCTTTATAGGCGAAATTAAGGGGGTTACCGTAGCTTTTCTGCCACGGCATGGGAGAGGGCACAAGTATCCTCCCCATAGAATAAACTATAGAGCGAATATATGGGCTCTTCACTCTCTCGGGGTTAAAAGAATAATAGCCGTGTCGGCTGTGGGGAGCCTAAGGGAAGACTATGAGCCAGGAGACTTCGTTCTTCCCGATCAATTTGTCGATATGACTAAAAATAGGTCATACACTTTCTATGATGGCCCGAAGGTGGCGCATATACAGATAGGTCTTGAACCCTTCTGCCCTGAATTAAGAAAAATAGTATTGGATACCGCACGTGAACACAATATAAAAATACATGATGGAGGATGCTACATTTGTATAGAAGGGCCGAGGTTCTCGACGAAGGCCGAGTCTAGGATATGGAAAGATGTATTTAAATGCGATATAATAGGTATGACTCTTATACCTGAGATAAATCTTGCAAGGGAGCTTGGCATATGTTATTCGTTGATAGCCATGGTGACGGACTACGATATCTGGGCTGAAAGAGTCGTAACAGCAGAAGAGGTCGTTAAAGTCATGAAGGAAAACGTTGAAAAAGCTAAGAAACTACTTTACTCCGTTATACCTAAAGTACCTGAAACCAAGGGCTGTAAATGCGAGGAGATTTTGAAAACTGCTTTTCTTTAATCAAATACAAAATGTTTTTATCCTATGATTTTTGAACCACGGTTAAAAGAGTTTTCGATTCAGAGGTGGAGCCCTGCCGACAATAGGGTAACCACAATAAATATTATGTTATGTTTTCCAAGGTAAGTGAAGTGGTGGCTAGGGGAAATGAAGTTTAAAGTAAGAGATTTGAGTCTTGCTAAAAAGGGGTTTGCTAAAATAGATTGGGCAGAGGCCCACATGCCGGTGCTATTGAAAATCAGGGATAGATTCTCTAGGGACCGCCCCCTAGAGGGAATAAGGATAAGCGCGTCGCTCCATGTAACTAAAGAAACGGCGGTTCTCGTTCGAACCCTAAAAAAGGGTGGCGCCGAAGTAGTGCTTGTACCTTCCAATCCACTTTCCACTCAAGATGATGTAGCTGCTGCTTTAGCCTCGGAGGGAGTGTACGTGTTTGCCTGGAGAGGCATGAAACGCGAAGAATATTACGAGGCGATAAGCCGAGCTATAGAATTTAAACCTCACATAACGATGGACGATGGGGCAGACGTAATCTCTACTCTACATAAAATATATTGGAGGGTAAAAGATGAGGATGCGGATTTAGTTAGAAGAAGCATAAGAGAAGACGCAGCAAAATACATTGAGAATATTATAGGTGGAACAGAGGAAACGACTACTGGAGTTATGCGAATTAAGTCTATGGAGCGGGAAGGTAAACTTATGTATCCCGTTATAGCCGTAAATGAGTCCTTAACAAAATATATGTTTGATAACAGGTATGGCACCGGTCAAAGTGTTCTGGATGGAATAATGCGAGCCACCAGCATATTGATTGCAGGGAAAAAAGTTGTTGTTGCAGGATACGGTTGGTGTGGACGAGGAATAGCGTTTAGAGCACGTGGACTCGGTGCACATGTTATAGTAACCGAAGTGGATCCGATTAAGGCATTGGAGGCGATCTACGATGGTTTTGAAGTTATGTCTATGAAGGAGGCGGCCGAGGTCGGAGATATATTCATTACAGCCACCGGAAACAAGGATGTTATTAGAGGTGAGCATTTCCGGAAAATGAAGGATGGTGTTATTCTAGCCAATGCAGGCCACTTCAATGTTGAAATAAACATTAGGGAGCTTGAAGAACTATCTAGGTCGAAGAGAAAAATAAGGGAAAACGTGGAAGAATATACTTTAAATGACGGTAGAAGGATATACCTTCTTGCCGAAGGAAGGCTGGTTAATCTCGTTGCGGCGGAAGGGCATCCAAGCGAGGTAATGGACATGAGCTTTGCAAACCAAGCTCTCGCAGTAAAATACCTCGTTGAAAAACAACTAGATCTTAAACCTAAAGTTTACAATCTTCCACGGATGATTGACGAAGAAATAGCCAGACTTAAACTCGAAAGCCTAGGCGTAGCCATAGATAAGCTAACCGAAGAGCAGAAAAAATATCTGGAAAGCTGGGAACCCGGAACCTAGGACACCTATCATATTAATATGAGTATTAGTAATAAAATAAGTTAGTATCGATCATTGGAACGGGAGAGAAGAAACCTGCATTAGAGGTAAGCTTCTAGGAGCATACAATTTCTCCACGTAGGTCGAAGAAGGTTACTTCGTTTATTTTCGCTTTAACTACTTTACCTGGTCTTATCCTTTCATAGAGGATTAAAGGTTTATAGTTAAAGAGGCGGGCTCTAGTTTCGTTTCTTTCACCCAGAGTTTCCAAAGTTAACGCCTTTACAGTTTTTCCAATGTATTTTCTATTTATCTCTAAAGCAAGTTTCTCCGTTAACCTTGATATGATCTGTGAACGTCTCTTTTTGATAGGTTCTGGAACTTGCTTGCTTACATAGCCCCTGGTAAACGGCGTTAAAGTATATCGTGCTACGTGAACCTTGTCAGGTTTTATCTCTTTAAGCACGGTAACTGTGTTATGGAACTCTTCATCTCCTTCTCCAGGGAACCCAACGATTATATCTGTGGCTAGAAAAATATCTGGAAATCGTTTCCTAAACTTTGAGACTATTTCTTTAAATTCCTCTACAGTATATCTTCTACCCATCATACTCAGCACGTTGTTGTCCCCAGACTGTAAGGGTAAATGAAGGTACTTTATTATACGGGGGTCGTTGAACACTTCAACCAAGTCATCCAACATATCTAATACTAGGCTTGGCTCCATCATACCTAACCTGAAATATACTTCCTTGCCTGCAGTTGATTTAAGTAACCTTTCCAAAAGATCCGTCAACCTCCCTCCTTTATCTCTTCCGTAGGCGGCGACGTCTTGTCCCGTCAAAACCACTAACTTAGCACCTTTAGAGACGGCTTTAAGGACATTTTCTATAATTTTTTCTGCGTCGTAGCTTGTGAGCCTCCTTCTAGCATAGACTTCCACACAGAAAGTACAAGAACCTAAGCACCCTACGGATATGGGAACTATATGGACCACTCCATCGCGTAAGGGATCGTATTCTGGCAGTATTGGACATGTTCTAGGTTTAAATGGATTGACATCTATTACTCTCTTGCCTTCAAGGAAAAGAGATAGAGAATCTATCGAATTAGGCCCTATGAGACTCGCAGTGGGGGAAATACTGTGTATAGTGGCGCCCCGAATAGGGGTGAGGCAACCAGCTATCAGTAGGCGAAAGTTATGTTTCCGTCTCAGCTCTTCAAGCTCCCTTATACGTCTAATCATTCTTCTCTCAGTATCCCCTCTCACAGTACATGTATTTAGAATCACGATATCCGCATCGGATATATGGTGAACTATCCTAAACCCTTTTCTACGCGCTATATCTTCCATTATCCTACTATCAGCTTTATTAAGCCAGCAACCATAGGTTTCAATATATATCCTAGCCACTTTCCCCTTCCCTGTCGATAGGTTTTTAATTTCTATCTCATTAAGTTGACGATAGCCTAATAAAGGGGAGATAGCATGAAAAAAATCTTTCGATCCATCGGGCTCATAATCCTTCTATCAACAGGCATTATTGTACTCATCGGACAGCTACATGTAACAGCCAGCCCTTACATTAAAGCTAATATCAACATTAAAGTAGATAAGGGATTCGTGGTTGCGAAGGAAATCCTGTATTCTGGAAACATTCCTTCAACACTTACTTTCAATTTACCGGTAAATGTATCCTTTTTCTTTGCTCTCGGGGAGGACGGTAAAGTTTTAGCTAAGGCATGGAATGGAGGTAAAATTACTTTCTCAACAACAGGTCAAAGAAACATTACCTTATACTTCGTATACGTAAATGAAGGGCTAAAAATTACAGACGACAACAAACTGGTTTTTGGCATCGAGCTCCCCCTTGCACCAGCAGAGACTGGAGTCGACGCAGCATTAGTCGTGGACGCTAACACGATAGGAAACGTCAGCTCCATTAACCTGACTATTAACGGTTATGAAACACCGTTAATGTATCCTTACAATAAATCAAACATATTATTGGACGCGGGGCAAACAGCGATTTTCCAGCTTAAAATAGACGTGGAGAACCAGGAATCATGGCCTGTAGCGTACCTTAAAAGAATCGTTAAACCATTGGAGCCAGGTATTCTATTGATAATAGATGAGCTGGAGCTGGAAAACTATGGTTTGAGAACTTTATCTGAACTTCAACTCAAGCTACCTAAGGGGGCTTCCATAATAGAGGTAAGAAGTAAGATAGTAAAGTTTCTCAGAGGATCAACGTACGGCGGCTTCAAGGTGAAGAAAAACTCCAATGAAACACTTGTAACAATTTATCTTCCGGTTTACATTAATAGGCAATCAAAAACGCATTTAATCGTAGAATATAAGATACCATTGTCTGAAGGGGAAACAGGCGTCGTAGCATCAATCCTCCATAACCCAGGTATACCATTACTAGGCTTCGAAGTTAAATTCTCTCCATCTGATAGATTTTCTATCATAACTAATTGGGTTAAAGAACATGTAGAAATAGTGGAGGGTCAGCATGCCTTCATCCTGCATGAAGGTGTACCAAATATCCCCGATATAATGCCTGTAGAAGAGGTTTTAGTGGAAGCTAAGGTAAGTTTCGACCTTTTCGAGCTTTATAAACCTTACATTGTTTCACTTATACTTCTTGCGTTAATAGCGTCAGCAATTGCGGTCGCCTATAGGTTTATTGGAGTTAAACAATTAAAGGAGGCTAAAGTTAGGGTGCTTGAGGAAGCTAGGTTGAGGCCAGTAATAGATAGAATCGAAGACTTCGTAAGTATTGTTGAAGCTGAAATCGATCTTCTAAGAAGCATTGAGAAAGGAGAAATAAAGAGATCTAAGGCGGCCACTAGGCTTAGGGCTCTTAGAAGAACCATAAGCCTAGAGGATAGACGGCTGCGTGAAGCGGTTGCGAAGACGCCGAAGCCTTATAGAGAGGGCCTTGAGGCTGCTATTGAAGAGGTATACACTGCTTTGAACAAGCTTGAAGAGGTTATAAAAAGAAATTACCTACGTAGGAGGGGTAGAAGACCGCTTGTAGATTTAAGGACATATTGGAGGGCTCTAGAAGACGCCTTAAGGAAGTTAGAGGAGGAGACGTCAAGGCTTAAAGAAAACCTCTTTTAATCGTTATACAATTAAAATTAGCGATGATGAGAAGGCCGATTAAAGAATTGATGATTAAACGAACCCGGACTGAAAATTTAGTAAACGATAGAAGTAGTGGATGTTTCATGGAGAATTCTTAGGGCCTCGCACTTCGGGAAGACAGTACGTCTTTTGGTAAACTTTTATTTAACTTAGAGAGAATAAAATTACTATGACCCGCATTAGACGGCTAGAAGTTTACGAGGTGAAGCTTAAACTCGAAGAACCGTTTACGATATCTTCTGGTACAAGCACCTATAGCCACAATGTGGTTGTCAAGTTCGTGGATGAGGATGGGCGGACCGGGTGGGGTGAAGGATCTCCTTCCTATAGAGTTAGTAGAGAAACCGTTGGATCGAATATAGAGGCTATAAAAAGCGTTGCAGGAAAGATCATTGGGCTTGACATACTTAAATTGGAGAGACTTCGGGAAATTTTAGCTAAAATAGAGGGGAATCCTTCGGCGAAAACAGCTCTTGAAACAGCTTTCCTAGACCTCATGGGAAAAGAACTACAGAAACCAATTTACCGTTTTATGGGAGGATATAGGGACAGCATTGTAACAGACTTTACTATAAGCATTAGATCTCCTGAGGAGATGGCGAAAAACGCGCTTAAGGCTGTTGAAAAGGGATTTAAAATACTAAAGATCAAGTTAGGGGTATCGCCTGAGGAAGATGTCGAACGTATCAAACGCATTAGGGAGGCTGTGGGCCCTGATGTTAAAATACGTGTGGATGCTAATCAAGGATGGAAGTTTGACGATGCGGTGTACGTCTTGAATAAAATAGCTGATTACGATGTAGAGTTATGTGAACAGCCCTTAGAAGCAGGGGATTTAAAGGGACATGCGAGGCTTAGAAAGGAATCACCCATTCCGATAATGCTTGATGAAAGTGTACATGGGGTGGTAGAGGCGGTGAAAGCCATTGAAATGGAGGCAGTAGATTTCATTAACATAAAGTTGATGAAAACTAAAGGAGTTTCTGAAGCGGTTACACTCGCCCATCTCGCTGAAAGCTATGGTATACCATGCATGGTTGGATGTATGGGTGAATCTAGAATAGGCATCAGCATGGGGGTCCACTTTGCACAGGCGATCAAAAACGTGATGCTGGTGGATTTAGATGCAGACCTGCTTCAAGCCGAATTTCTCGTTGAGAAAGGTGGAGCCTCGATCGCTCCTGGAGGTATTAGAAGGGTGCCAGAGGTGCCTGGATTAGGTGTAGAAAAGGTCGATGAAACTAAGTTAATACGACGGTTTACTGTGGGAGGAGGCGTTGAACTCTGAGAGACTTCATGGAACTTGAATCGAAAGAGGATTTCCTTAAACTGGCTCTTAAAACAGATCTAATATTCAGAATAGATCCTTTTCTGATAATAAACTATTATGGAGTTTTTATGTATCTTGATCTTAGAAGACTTGGAGATGGGGAAGTAAAGTCGTTGCTTTACTCGTTAAAGGACAAGATTATCAATATAAGAAGACACCTAAAGGCTGGTAGCATTAGCCAGCTTCTCGAAGAGTAACCTTTAAATCGAATCTCTGGGGCATAAACATAGGGGATGCATACAGGTGTTTGGAGGACTCTACAGTGGCGGAATACTGAGGTATCTGCTCAGAAACCGGGTGGTAAACGCCCTCTCAGCCATAGAGCCTTCTCTTTCCCGGGATGAAACAACCTTTATGGCCAATATAGCCTTTGAAGACTACTTAAATTATCTTAAAACTAAACATAGGTTCTCCGAATCCGGTAAAGAAAGGAAATTTAGCGATTTCATTGCTTCAATGCTTCTACGGTGGGATGAATCCCAGGACAAGGAGTTAAAGGACTGGCTTGTAAAATGGCTCAATAAATGGCGTAGAAGAGTGCGGTTGGTCTTTGCTGAAGACGAGTTCTACAAGAGAGCTGGAAAACCCGATAGAATACCAGCCAGTTTTCTAGAAAGAGTTCAAAATGAAGTAGATTACATAGAGGAGCTTAGAAAAATAATCATGGAGACGCTTATCGAAAAAGAGGAGTACTGTATGATGAGTTTCATCACGAACGAAATAATCAAGAATTCTTTAATAGAGATTAGAAAGGGCATAGGCGACGAGGATAAAGCAATAGATTTTCTACGGAAAAACCCCCTCTTTCTCCTTGATCTCTCATTTAAATACCTTAGAAATATTTTGAGGAAAAAAGACGCTCTAATAATAATCAGGGTCGACGAGAAACTTTTAGAAAATTTCAGTTGAAAACGATAGCTTATTGAATTTATGGGAAGAATTTCTACTTTTACTTAACATGGATTAATTCCTGTGAAAAGTGATTGTTTTCAAGCATGTTATAATTCAAACAGTGGCTTAAAATTATATTAAATAAAAGGTAATTGTTTTGCTTTGACCTTGGATAACGGTGTAGCGTATGGAATACTTCACCTTAGTGGGGAATGTAAAGGGATTTAAGCAGAGTAAGGGATCTCTAATATTCGACTGCAATAATTCAATGTTGGAATTAAAGGTTCTGGATGCAAATATAGTTAGAGTGCGGTTATCCCCGGCAGGCAGTTCATTTCCACAGAAATCGTATGCGGTTATATGGGACGGTGAAGGAGAGTTCAGTGTCTCTGATGAGGGGGAATTCGTCCATGTGGATACCGGAGAGGTAGTAGTCAGGGTATTCAAGAATCCATGTAGAATAGTTTTTGAAGATAGGAAAGGGAAAGTAATTAACGAGGATTACTGGCCTGCGGGAATGGGCTGGAAACCCAGTAAATGGGAGGGATACCATGTTAAATGCTGGAAAAAGCTCTTTATGGATGAACGATTCTACGGTTTTGGGGAGAAAGCAGGAACATTAGACAAGCGGAGAGAAAAGCTTGTTATGTGGAATACCGATGCATGGGGTTATAAAAGTGGAAGCGATCCTCTTTATCTAAGCGTCCCCTTTTTTATAGGACTAAGAAAGAACATCGCATACGGGATATTCTTCGACAATACTTTTAAAGCTATTTTTGATATGGGGCACACATCGGAAGAATTTTATTCCTTTGAAGCTGAAGGAGGGATACTGGACTACTACTTCATATATGGGCCTCAGGTGAAGGATGTTGTTGAGGGATACACTAGACTTACAGGTAGAATGCCGCTTCCGCCTTTATGGTCACTGGGCCATCAGCAGTCACGTTACAGCTACTATCCCGAAGAACATGTAGTTCAAATAGCTGAGAGATACAGGCTTGAACACATACCATGCGATGTAATATACCTCGATATACACTACATGGAGGATTTCAAGGTCTTCACGTGGAATAAACGTAGGTTCCCTGACCCATACAGGCTAAAGAAGAAATTATCTGCAATGGGTTTCAAACTAGTGGTTATAGTAGATCCGGGCGTGAAACTGGATCCACAATACCATGTTTTTCGAGAGGGTGTATTAAGAGACTTTTTCTGTAAAACGCCTAGGGGAGACTTGTATGTAGGTAAAGTGTGGCCAGGATTATGCGTTTTTCCGGACTACACTAGGGACGATGTAAGAAAATGGTGGGGAGACCTGCATAAAACACTAACAGACGTAGGTGTAGATGGGATATGGAACGACATGAATGAACCCTCTATTTTCACCGATTTTAAAACAATGGATTTAAACGTGCTTCATAAGGACGGCTTCCACGCTAAAATCCATAATGTGTATGCTCTTTTGGAATGTAAGGCCACATATGAAGGTTTGTTACGGCTAAGACCCAATAAGAGGCCATTTATACTTACTAGATCAGGTTTTGCAGGTATACAACGTTATGCAGCCAAGTGGACGGGGGATAATGCGTCAACATGGGAGCATCTTTGGTTGCAGATACCGATGGTCTTGAATCTAGGTCTTTCGGGAATACCCTTCACTGGGGCCGACATAGGAGGGTTCGCGGGAAGACCGTCACCAGAACTTCTTGTAAGATGGTATCAGGTTGCAGTATTCATGCCGCTATGCCGGAATCATCAAATGATGGGAACATACGACCATGAGCCATGGATGTACGGGAAGAGAACTAAAACTATTATTAGAGAGATGCTGAAGCTACGGTACTCGCTTCTCCCCTACATTTATTCGCTCTTCTACGAGCATTACTTGAAGGGATATCCTCCTGTAAGACCCCTTTTCTTCGAATTTCAAGATGACGAGGAAACGTACAGCATTGACGACGAGTTCATGCTGGGAGAAGCCCTGCTGGTTGCGCCTATACTTAGGGAGGGAGCCAGAGGAAGAGAGGTCTACCTTCCCTCAACTTCACTGTGGTACGATTTCTGGAGCGGTGAAATGTTGGAAGAAACCGGCTGGACATACGCCGAAGCACCATTGGATAGGATCCCACTTTACGTTAAAGCAGGGGCTGTAATCCCCATGTGGCCGCCGATGAATTATGTAGGTGAAAAAGATCCTAACCCGCTTTTCATACACTATTATCCCTCAACTGGCAAAAACACTTTCATCCTCTACGAGGATGATGGCGTAACATTGAACTACCGTAGGGGAGAATGCCGGGAGACCCTGTTGTCCGCGGAAACAGATGGGAAGGCAATCACAATTGAATCGAAAGTGACAAAGGGAACTTATAAGCCTCCACGAGACACTGTGGTAATAGTAATACATGGGCTCAAAGATGTGAATATAATAGAGGTGGAAAAGGATGGAAGGATGCTTAAACAGGTTAAAAGCCTTAAAGAACCGGGTGAAGGCTACTGTTATAATACCGAAAAAGGAGAATTATACGTGAAGTTTAAGGATAAAATAGGCGTTTTCAGTCTTTCCATCAATTTTACATAAAGGGTTAATTCAGCGCCTTTTCTATTCCATAGATTTTATAGCCTTATAAAAGGACTCATATGCTTCTCGACTTCCCTTTCTATCCATCTTCTCTAGAATTTCCTCTTTGTCCTCCTCTATCTTTTTCATAAGCTCTTCTGCTGTTTTAACGAAGGTGCGTATGGCTTCGATAGAGTGGGATAAGATTTCTGAAATAAAACGATCATCATCTATTAGGATCGACATAGCATAGGTGGACTGTTCGCTTGTTTGAGTACTTAGGATATTTTGAAAACTTCGGAAACGTTACGTTTATATTTCTCTTCTACAATTATGGGTGACGAAGCCATCAGGCTTTGCCGATGACGGCACAACCCCGTAACCCGCACCCTGTGGTGTGCGGGAATGTAGCTCCCGATGAACCACCGATAAGATGAAGTGGCTGAGGGAGAAGCCCGTGCAAATTCCCATAATATCAAAAATATCCAAAATACCATGCACGGGCAACCACAGATATTTATAGGATTTACCGGAATGCAGCGTCAATTCTTCTTTTCGAGGGGAGGAAACCTGTAGAAGCAATAATGCCATAAAGTAGGGTAGCCCGACAGTATACTTAATGGCAGTGTTATGTGTTTTAAAATCGTGAAATATACTTTACATCCTAGAGACCTAAAAATTCTTTAAGTGTATATGCTCCTCCTTCTCTACTCTTAACTGGAAGAACAAGTACTTTTCTTCCTTTAATGTGCCTGCCCCGGGACCGAACATGCGATGGGCGCTGGCAACCATTACATTTTCAGGAAATTCACGGTAGATTTCTTCCAGTCCTTTCTTGATCGTAGCTATGTCGAATACAAATGGATGCTTCTCCACGTTAACCAATGTTTTTACCCTTTCCAGAACCTTCGGTGCGTCGTTTAACGGTACAGCCACAGCTATAATATCAGATCTTTGAATAAGGTGTTTTAAACCAACAAGCTTTAACCGGCGGCTGCCGAAATTTACTCTTTTAGGGTATTTATTAAATGCAAATATAGAGTATCTGGCGTTTAGTGCATCTTTTGCTAGCATAATTCCCATTCTTCCTAATCCTATTATTCCGAGCTTAATTCCAGAGCCACCTCATTTATTATGTTAGCTGCTTTAGCTATCTTGTTTATCGGACAGTTAACGAAACCCGTATATATGTACCGTAATTTCCGAACGCTTTCCCAGGAAAAACAGATACACCATATTGTAACAGGGTTTTTGCGAATGTGAATCCATCCTGTTTAGTGTCTATAAAACAGTAAAATGAGCCTGTGGATTCACGTATGAAAAAAGTTTTTGTCGAGGTGTTTCACGAAGGTTTCCGCCCTTGCTCTGATGATGTTTCTGGTTTTCTCGGCGACTTCTTTTCTCAAATCTAGGGCCGTGACACCCGCTTTCTGGATGAACGCGGGCACACAAGTTATGGTGGCTCTAATGAATTCTACGATCTTCTTTACTATCTCCCTAGGTGCTACGACGTATCTAAGTCTCAGAGATGGATACGCGAATGTCTTGGAGAAGCTATAGATTAAGGCGCATCTGTCAAAGCATACATCTATTATCGATATAGGTTTTTTATCGAAGTGGATATCAATATACGTCTCATCGGAAAGTATATAGCCGCTGGTTTTTTCACAGAGTTCTTTTACAAGTTTTTCTCCGCTACTACTCCTGTCGGGTTGTTCGGATAATTTAGTATCAGGGAGCCGTGAATTACATCTACCTTCGGCATCCATCCGTTAGTTTGGTTTCCACAACATTCAGTCTAGTGTTAGTTAATGAGGCGATCTGCTTATATCCAGACCAGTAAGGAGCTATTACAGTGATCTCCTCTAGATAATGCAGTAACGCCGCTATACCAAATTTTGCTCCGGGGACGACCACTGTTTCACTTACCTCTACGCCGTGGATATAAAAGCTCTGATTAGAATATCGCGAAGACATTATCCCGGCTTTCCGGAGGCTATGAAACGACGGTCACCAACGGTAAACTATACATCATAGGTATTCAAAACAACACATTAACAATAGAGATAAAAAACATGACACAACAACTAGCTCTGATAATTAAACCCAGGTTTAACCCCGAAACTAAATACCCTGTTCGAACATATATTCTATTAACGATAGGCACAATAATAGTGACTACCTTGCTTCTCATTATTAAATTCTTAAGAAAACGGAGATAACGTGCTTATATTTCATTAAAATAGCCTGAGTTTTCTCTCGAATTCCTTAAATTCCTTCTTTTTCTCGTATAGTGTAACTATTTCCTCTACGGAGACTACTCTAAAGAATTCTTCAATTTCATGAAAGCTGCCTTGAATCCATTGTTGAGCCTGTTTTATCTTATCTTTGGTTGTTACAAGCACTGGAATGGCGTTCCATAAGTCGAAAGCATGCTTCAATTTCACTAAGTCTCGATATAAGTCGCCTCCTTTCAAATTAACTTCAAATACAATGTAAGGGTTTCCACGAGCTATTCTCCTCCATACGACATCGACTCTGCTCTCTTCAAGTGGATATTCTTTCTCTGGGAACCTACCTTGCATTTCTCCAATTTTGAAAATTATGTCAACAAGATTGTCATGTGTAAGTCTGTCGACTGTAGGTAAGCTAGAGTTTCTGGTTTCAAACTCGATCCAGATACGTCTAAATTTTTCATAAGGATACGTCACACCTCTTGTTTTTGTTTCACCGAAGATGAAGAGACTCCATCTATCTCCAGGAGTTCTAAACACCGGTATGTAATGTGACAGTTCTTCCCTCGTAATAGGTTTAACCTTATCAAGCATATCCACGTCTAAGCCCCTTTTCTTGACCTTAGGAAAAATTGGTTTGAAAATCACTCTAAAGGGGTAGAGACGGGCATCGGCATGCCAGTAAGAAACCCTGTCTTCCCCTCTAAAAGTTTTCACGATCTCAGCTAACACCCAAACTCCACGAACGCCCTTGTGTTCAAAATATAGGAGAATTTTCATACCCGGCCTTAATATTCTCCATCTACGTTCATTAATTCCAAGGCGGTCTCTTGGAAACCCCCATAACCCTTCTTCAGTAACACTCTTAAAGTGTGGATGACTACTGCTTCTCAGATTAAAAATAGCTCCTATCATCACTTGAATTTACAGAGTACGAGAAATATAAATTATTCAAAAAGGAATTAGCTAGTTTTAGGGAATTATTCAATATATAATACGCCACTTCACATATTTGTAAATAATTGTATGTTTAAAGCTACTTTTATACTGTTTTTGAATAGGTTTTTCATGGGTTTTGGTTTGGGGAGTTTAGTAGGTGTTTAATGTATGCTGCTAGTTTATGGGGTGTTGTGTTGCCTATGTCTGCTACCAGGAAGTTTTTCCTGATGCTGGCTACTGTTTCGGCGTTTTCTTCTTGTTCGTAGTGTCCTTTGAGTGGTAGGAGTACGGCCGGGATTCCAAGCACCATTAATTCTGTTATGGTGGATAATCCAGCTAGGGTGACTGCGCAATCTACACCCGCCATAACCCTGTAAAGCGTGTAGGGTTCTTCGAGTACCTCTACGTCTGCCGATGTTTGGTCTTTAATGTTCACCCTAGGCCCTGGGGCAACAAGTATCTTTGTTTTTCTAAATTTTTTTCTAATCTCCTTTGCAACCTCTCCTGTAGCATCGAGAAGTTCTTTGCCAGCTCGGGTGCCTCCGATTGAGAAGAGAATTACCTTGGTTTCGTCGTCGACACCAAGTCTTCGCCTCGCCTCAACTCTATCTGGTAGCTCTTTTTCGGTGAAGCTTGGTATAGGCCCTATAAACGTGAATTGTCTATTAGCCCACTCCCGTACACTGCCCCCAGCTACCAGGTACCATTTTTGGTCCGGTATAGCCTGCTTGAAGCCGACGTATAGTTTTTGTCGAATGCCTCTATCCTGGCTTTAAGGTACCTGTTTATGGCTAGTGCGGCGGGAAGGTTTAGGGGGTCTTTATAGAGATAGGAGATGAAGTCAGTTATGTACACTTTTGGTTTCGGGGCGTTTATTTTGTTGCTTGCAAGGAGTTCCCAGAACTCGTCGCCAACTATAATATCGTATTTCTCTAGGTCTATGTTTTCGAACAACGTTTCCACATTTTTTATTATCGAATATTCCCTTAATGCTAGAGACAGACTTATTCTCAACCCGCCTTCACTATAGGAGGCTTCAGCTATAGGTGACAGACTTTTCAACCGCTCCGATACATCTAGTACTTTTTCTCCCCAGAACTTAAGGTAACTTAGTGCAGGTTCGGCGGCTACAAATTCCACGGTAGTGTTTCCATCTAGTTCCCGTAGCCGCCTCGATACGGCTTTCGCTCTTACAGCATGCCCTAAACCCACTGAAGACACTTCATATAATATCCTCAATTCTAATCCCTACTGTCCCCCCTTACACAACAGTTATCGCCCTGTTATTCGTTAATCTCATACATCGTATATCGACTGTATAACTGCATTCGGGTTTCTGGGGTCGGGGGTGACGGTTGCTTCTCTCATGTTTACGGGTATGGGTGGATGATATGAACGTACTATTCTGTCTAGATGTGTGAATGCTCCGCCAACTATCTTTATTTTTGCTTTTTCGACGGGACCCCGGAAGACCACCTCCCTCCAATGGCGGTCTGTAATCAACCAATCTATTGTTAAATTATCTGGATTCACCCAGAGTTCTATTCTCTCTACATCCGGTACTTCGTCGAAAATGTTCTTGTTTAGCCAGAAAAACCATACTCTTACAACCCAGTACCATCTCTTTCTACCTTCCAGATCCGATGCCTTTCCTATGAACAGGTCGTTCTTTATATTAATTCCAGAAACATGTCTTAAACCGCTGCCTAAGTCCCCGGAGACTACTGCTATCTCCCTTTCATCGAAGAATACGTGTACACGTGGAATAAACTGCCAGATAAAGGTCTTTATTTCCGGTACTCCATAATGTTCTATAATCTTCTTAACCTCGCTGCGCATCCCGCCGTGCAACATAGGTTTGTATCTTGGACGATAAATGTATCCCTCGAGGTTGAATGGGTGGACGCTTATTGGGATACGGACTGAGCCGAATACTTCTCTCCTGTCGTGGATGTGGAGGGGGAGAGTTACTTCCATGCCTTGCCTGTAGGGGTAATAGAGAAAGAAATATGCAATAACGCTTTCGCCAGGTCTAATTTCATCTCTGTCACCCGGTAGCATCAACAGGTAGCCCTCCCTCCGCCCACCACCCCACATAACCTCAAGCCGATCTACCAATCCTCTTACTAGCCTTTGGTCGAGTAGGGTGCGTGGAGGTGAAATATAGATGCCCTCAAAACTTCTATCAGATTTATTTATTATCTTCAGCTTTAACGTTGAAACTCTATTCGATAAAATGTTGTTCGAACCGTCTTCTACACGTACATCAAAGTACTTGGAATCCACATCTATATCCTGTTTTCCCATCGTCTCCAAGGCTTTTGCAGAAAAGGGGGGTTTAAATATTTATCTACTTTGAAAACATAATCACTCAAGACATGGAATATAAGTATGTAAAAAGTAGATGCATATCTCGTATGTTTACACCGATTTTGTCTAGGAGTACTTGTCGGGAAATGTTCCCTGCTTTCCTCTTACCGTCTTTCGGCTTTTGTAGTTAAATAGTGTAAATTAGTACAGTAATTTATGGCGGTGAAGATGGCTTGAGCTGCATTAAACCAGTAGAATACTATTTCACCGCCAACGTCCTTGTTAATGAGGGAGTTCTGCAGGCGAAATGCAGGGTTAAATTATCCAATTTAGGTGCTGAGCCTGAGAATACAGTTCAAATATTGTTGAATAGGGGTTTGAAAGCAAGTTCCGTCGAACAGTCTGGGAGAAGAGTAATTTTTACACAGAGGCTTTGCAAGTTCCCCGACCTGAAGGAAATAGAGGTGAATCTAATCGAAATACATTTTGAAAGACCTTTAAAGCCCGGTGACACAACCTGGATAACCCTGGCATATGAGGGAGAAGTCGAGGGCTACGAAGAGGTTTTTACTTACGCTAGGGACAAGATAGATGAAAATTTTTCGCTTATCAGGACTGACGTGTTCTCTTATCCTGTGGTCGGGGCTCCAGAATTTAAGAAACTGGTTTCACTGCTACCCTCCCAGCGTTTTAACTATAGGCTTGAGATAACCGTACCCGAAGGATTTAAAGTAGCCAATATCGGGAGACTTCTAGGCTACAGAAGGAAAAAGGATATGGTGACATATATCTATGTCAGTAAGCTACCCAGCTGGAGGATGGATATAGCAGTTGCAAGGTTTAAGCTGTTGTTCGATAAAGAAGAGGATTTACGGGTGTTTGCACTTGAAGAAGACTATGTACATGCAGAAAGAATCATGCATGAGTTGAAGAGGTGTTTGGCATTTTATAGGGAATGGTTTGGTGAACCTGTTTTCTGGGCGGGCTACACGGTCGTAGAAATACCTGAGGGATGGGGTGGCCAGGCAGACGTATGTGGAATGCTGTTAGATTCCAGGTGTTTTAGGGATGAAAATGAGGTTGGAGGACTATACCACGAGCTAGCTCACCTCTGGAATGTCCCTTCAGGCGAGAAGATTCCATCCAGGTTTCTCGATGAGGGGTTCGCCAGCTATTTTCAGCTCTTGGCAGAAAGGAAGTTTCTCGGTGAGGAAAAATTTAGAGAGAAAATGAAGTTTTCTAGAAGAAGGATTATCCAGATGGCTGAAAAGAATCCTATTTTACTTGAAATTCCGGTAGCCAGCTACGGCGAATATATGGTCACCGATGCCTCTTACTTCGTAGGCGCCTGGATATTATACATCCTACATAGAATTGTAGGAGACGAGTACTTCAAAAAAGCGATTAAAAGGTTCCTTAAACATTACAGTAGGAAACCAGCAACTCTAGGAGATTTTAAAGAAACCATAGTAGAAGTTTGTGGGACACGGATCGAAAAATTCCTCGACGAGTGGTTATTCGGAAATAAGGCTGTAACTTACTTAAAAAAGAGGGTCCCGCTGGAACACTTACTATCGGCATATAAACCTTGACACTCCTCCTACTTAAGTGGGGGATTCATTGAAGCAATGGCTGTGCCGCCAGCCCGATGGACATGCCTCCATTACGGAGGGTGTCCATCCCCCGAAAATGCTGTTTGAAACTCCTCTATTTAACCCCATCGACGCCATTCACCCCCCCCACTAAAGCAGGGGGCTTTCTGGCGCCATTTTTGTAAAATAAAGAACTAGTTTATTAGAGTTTTTCCACTTTAACTTTTTCGCTGTCCTTTACTTTCCTTAGAACATCTATGCCTTCGACAACCTTGCCTATAACGTTGACAGGGCTAGCGGGTCTTATCCCGTTGGGTCCACTTATAGGTGTAGGGCCGAAGAACAGGCATATAGCATTGCCAGGAGGCCAGTATGCTACATCGCCTAGATTGACTGTCGACTGACTGTTTTCTTCACCTACTCTAGCAGGTGTAGTAAAGTATACCTCATCGCCCCAGAGCATCGCCTTGCTCTCAAATGGTGTTGCAGCTAATATTGCTTCAACGGTCTTAGGGTTTTTATTGGTTAACTTGACTATCACCTCGCCTGCCTTCTCGAAGACGAGTTTTATCTTGGCCATATGGCTCACCTGAGTTTTGAAACGTAATTAGCATAAGCCGTGTAAAGCACGCCTTTGGCTGCATGCACCACCTCAAGCCATGTTTGGCCCTCCTCGGGTTTAACTTCGAAACCTAAGGCCCCCCTGTAACCTATCTCGTGAAGTACCTTTACAAGGTCGGCAACCTCCTTTACGCCATTTATTGCTCCAGGCCTATAGAAGCCCGGATGCCAGTCTCTTAGTGAGCCATCGGCTAGCTTTTTAGTACAGCCGACGTGGATGTGGGCTAGGTAGGGTGCGAATTTCTTCAGGTCTTCGGGTTTCTCGCCTAACATGGGGGCATGGCTTAAATCCCATAGTATTCCGAAGTTGCTGAAATCCTTCCTGATAATTTTAGCCACCTCTATGGCTTCATCTAGAGGACCTATAAGCAACTTTTTGTCCCATTCCCTGTCGAAGGTTTCTAAAATTACATAAACGTCCCTGTCCCCGGCATATTCTACTATCTCTCTGATACTTTCTATGAGAGCATTTTTAGCCTTCTCCCTCTTCTCAGCCCCTGGGTCGGGACCACTACAAAATGCAAATTTCTTTATTCCATGGGCGGCGGCGTCATCGACAGCCTTTTTTAGGGCGTTAACCGCCTTTTTACGCGTAGGTTCGTCTAGGGCATTTGGGTTTTCACCTTGTATCACTATTATAGGTTGGGCGCCTAAAGCATATTCTACACCTGTATTCTCCTTAACTTCTTCTGCAACTTTCCAGTGTTCAGGTTTAAGGGGGCTAAGTTCAATTACGTCAAAAAACGGGTCACTGGCAAGTGTTTCTAAAGTCTCGCGAACCTGCTCGCCTCTTAGGAAAGCCGGGTTCGCCATGAAGGCTACGATGCCGATCTTCCATGGAAAAGTGTATATACAATACGCATCTAAATCTCTTCTACGGACATTAACTGCGAACATTTTTTACACACCATGTAGTAATACTTTTTCTTCATTAATTAAAATTTTTACTTTAACTTTACCCTGCACAACACACGAGACCATGGAAAATATAGAGATGGGTATATTGAAGCCTTACTGGAAAAGCTATTTTTCAAGCTTGAAAAGCAGGTGTATGAGTTCATCGATGTCCCAGGGAACCTTTCTCGGCGGCTGTTCAACTAACTTATCTACATCCTCGTAGAATGTATCTATAACATTTACTAGACGTTCATATAGACGGTAATATTTGTCGTAGATTTGGACGTACTGGGGGTTCGGCTCGATGACATCCCTTATTCTCACGAATCTTTGGACACCATCCTTGTAACCGTCAAGAATGCCTGCTCCAACTCCTGCTAGTATGGCGTCGCCGATTAATGCGGCGTCCAGAAACTCCAGTAGAACAGCTTTTCTTCCCGTGACATCGGCCTTTATTCTAGCCCATGTCGGGGTCTTTCCGCCACCACCCAGAAGCCTGATTTCCCGGCTTTTCACACCGAGCTCCTCCAGCACCTCAAGGATCTTCCTAATCTCGTAGGCTATACCTTCCATAAGTGCTCTGAAGACGTGGGCCCTAGTATGATACACCGTTAACCCGAATATCAGGCCTTTGGCCTTCGGCTTCCATCTTGGCGAACGAGCACCTGCAAAGAACGGTACCACTATTAAACCATTTGATCCGGGGGGAATGTATTCAGCCTCCATGTCCAGGTATTCGTAGGCTCTTCTCCTCGTTAAGCCAGCGAGCATACGTTCTCCCTGGGTAAACTGGTCCCTAAACCACCTCAACACGGCTCCGGCAGTCGACATACCGGCTTCAATGCTCCACTTGCCTCTAATCACGTGCACGGTCGCAACCACCCTCATTTCTGGATCAACTATGGGTGCGTCTATCGTGGTTGCCGTCGTGGATCCAGTTCCAGTAGATTCCTCAACTTTATCGGGACCCAAGACCCCTGAACCCAAGACCTCGCATCCACGGTCTCCACCACCAGCTACTACGGGGATTCCAGGCGCAAGCCCAGTATCCCTGGCAGCCTCCTCGGTTACTTCACCCACTATCTCGTCGGAGTATCTAGGTTCTGGGAACAAGTGTCGGTATTCGGCTAAACCAAAGTCCTCGAAGAGATCGTCAGCCCATTTTAGCCTTTTTATGTTAAACAGAAGCGTTCGGGACGCTACAGACATGTCTGTAGTAGGTTGACCAGTAAGTTTATACACAAGGTAATCTTTCGGCTGCAGAGCCCATTTAGCTTTTCTCAATACTTCAGGCAGATTCTTCTTCAACCATAGGAGCTTCGTGGCCGTGAACGTGGGGTCTACCACAAGCCCGGTTTTCTCGTATATTTCTTTAATATCAAAGTTCTCGATAATCCATTGAGCCTGTGGTATTGAACGTTTATCCAGCCATATTATAACTCTCCCTAATGCTTTGCCTTCGGAATCTACCAATGCTACGGCTTCTCTATGACTGCTAACAGATATTCCTTTAATGGATTTAGGGTCTATACCAGCTTTGCCGACGGCCTCTCTTATGACGGTTACGACGACGGTCCACCAGTCTGAGGTGTCCTGCTCTGCCCATCCCGGCTTCGGGTGATATGTCGGGTATTCCCTCGAGGCGTATGCAACTAAACGTCCAGTCTCCTCATCGAAGATAGCGGCTTTCGCTGTACTTGTTCCAAGGTCCACGCCTAGCAACAAAATGAACACCACTTTTTTACCCTCGAAAAATCTTTAAAGTTTTTTGCATATGGTCTTAACTATAAGATTTCCCATATATCAGTTGTTTTTATTGTCATGGAAACCTCTGTGAAGTCGTCGGTGAGGGAAATATTTTACTATCTGATAACTATTTAAATGATACTAAAAGGGTTAGACAGTTGTCTGAAAACACCTTAGGGAAAATTAGAGGAAAGATAATAGGCAAGTTAATGGAGCTGGGTTTGAGCCAAAACGAGGCTAGAGCATACGAGGCACTACTGGAGCTTGATGTCGCAGCACCACTGGATATAGCCACATTCTCTGGGATTCCAATTTCAAGAATATACTTTATTTTATCAGAATTGGAGAAAAAGGGGCTGGTGGAGACCCAAGGGGGGAGACCGAAACTATATAGGGCGATTGACCCTGAAAAAGCCTTATACATTTTAACTGAAAAATACTTTAAGGCGAAGGAAGAGGCGCTACATTTTATAAGTAGACTTTCCACGGAAAAACGTAGTGTGGGAAAGGGATCGTTCTGGACGATACGGGGTAGAAAGAGCATTATAGAAAGAATTAAGGATATAATAGAAGACGCATCATACTCCCTTGCAGCAGCCTCAATAGACACCTTTTTAACAACACTGAATAAAAACATTTGGAATGCAGTACAACGCGGTGTAAATACGTCGATGGTCATTTACAGTACAAACGAGTCAGCGACAACATCCCTAGTAAATAAATTCAAAAACAATGCTATGATAAGGATTAGAAGCGTCATGGCGCCTTCTGTTTTCATAGCTGACGACAGGATAGGTATAGCCTATATTCCTGAATACCTCTATAGGGGGAGGAAAGAAAAGAGGGAGACGGCTCTTCTCATAGAGAACGAGGAATTTCTACCCATACTAGGTACATATTACCGTTACTTTTTATGGTATCCAAGTAAGCCGGTAACCTCCCCTGAAGACCTTCTTTCACGTCCACGAACCTACTGTCTATACTATAGGGCGGTCGAAGACGCTAAATTCCTTCTTTCAAGGGGTATAAAAGTCAAGGTAAAGGCGACTGGAAGATTCATAGGGGACGATAGGAAGGAGACGACGTTAGAGGGATGGATAACAGATGTGTATGAGTCACCTGACAAGATAGTGTATAATATAACAGTTGTAACAGATGACGGCAGGAAATACGTTCTAGGAGGAAGAAGATGCGTTCTAGAGGATTTTGAAACAGAGAGAATTACGCTCATACCCAGCCAGTAACACTTTTATATAATCTCTCAGCATCCAAAACGTTTACCAACAGCATCTAATTGTTCAAATAAAAGTAGCAGTCTTACCGCTAATAATTTAATTTTCCAAAAATCTTTTACAAATGTTTTAGAAATCATTTATTTAGTTTATTTGGATTATGGCATCGTCATTTTGCATTATTAAATGTTTTGCATAATTTTTATAAGGAAGAAGAAATATTACTATAAAGATAGTAAAAAAGGGGGCAAGTTATGTCTGAAAAAACAACCTACCTTATTATCGGGATTATTGTCGGTATTCTTATTGGCGCTGCAATAGGATACGCTGTAGCACCTAAAGGAGTTCCACTAGAGGAGTATAATGCCCTAAAAAGCGAAAACGATCAGCTAAAAAGCCAGGTTACAAGTCTTACACAGGAGCTTCAATCCCTTAAAAACAAGTATATAAAAATAACAGCATGGAGCGCTGGGTCACCAGTAGACTACTATAGAGCCGAAAACCTGAAGAGTGCTGCTAAAATCCTTGAAAACCTCCTTAGGGTACTAGGCATAAACGTGACCATAGAAGTCGATTCATACTATGAACATGTGTCCGACTGGGGTGCCTGGAAGAGCAAATTCGTTGCCGCATTCGAAGCCGGTGAAGCCCCGGACATAATATCAGGTATCGATATGGTTGAAGCTGCCGAAGCCGGTTGGATCATATCCTTAGATGAATATGTAAACAAGTATGAGGATCTTCTCGCCGACATACCAAGTCATCTCTGGGATGCAGTAAAGTATAAGGGTAAGATATGGGGTGTTCCCCAGGACGTTGCAAGCCAAGTATTCTACTTTAGAAAGGACGTGTTGAGGAAGCTTGGATGGAGCGAAGACGAGATTAACGCCCTGCCATCCAAAATAATGAGTGGAGAAATCACATGGGATGATCTTGCTGCCATAGCTAAGGAGGCTATGGACAAAGGTCTTGTAGAGTGGGGCTTCTATCATAGGCCGAACTGGGGTACAAGTCTAGAGATACCCTACTACCTGGCTGGCGGCGAGTTCTATGATCTAGAAACAGGTAAACTTGTAATCGATAAAAGTGCGTTAAAGGACATGTACACCCTCTTCTATAAGCTTGCACAGCAATACAAGGTGTTGCCCACCACTATGATAGGTACAAGCTGGAGAGAAATACATATGGGCTTTGTAAACGGCAGGGTCTTATTCTGGCTTGGCGGAAGCTGGCACTGGGGTGAATGGCAGAAAGTAGAGTACCATGAGCAACTTGGAAAACTTCCAGAGGAATACGAGTGGGAGAATATAGGTTTCGCACCTTACCCGGCACTGGAGAAGGGCGGTACCCCTCTGGTCACGGTCGGTCCATGGAAATACTATGTCGTAAGTACATCGAAATACCCGGAGATAGCATTCCTGCTCTGCTTCTTTGCATCGACACCACCATACGACACCAACCACGCTATAACAAGTAGCCACCTGCCAGTACGCTATTCAACGGTAAACTATCCGCCCTTCGTGGAGAAAGGTGGCTTCCTGTACAAGGTAAGCACCTTCGCCTCAAAATACGGAGTAAGCAAGCCAGTACTCCATCCCAAGTGGGGTTCACTCAAGGACATACTGTTAGAATATTTAGTGAAAGTTGAGAAGGGAGAGGTAACACCTGACCAGGCTGTGGAGGCAATCGTAAACGCTGCCAAGGCAGAGCTCGGAGACCAGCTACTGGTGAGAGAGTAGAAGGTCTAGAGAGGTTTAAAAAATGTCAAATATTTTTTCTTTCCCTCCTTTTTTCGAGAAATTTGTTAGGAAACTAAAGGAACTTAAGTTTAAAATTCCTGTACGCTTTTTAAGGAAAGCATTACCATATATATTCATACTTCCATTTTTCGGCTATATAATGCTTACATGGATAGCGCCAGTTATAATTACCATCGTTTTATCGTTTACTAAAACTCAATGGACTATAACCAGGATGGAGTTTTCTGGGCTTGAAAATTACTTCAGGATATTTACACGCGACATATTCGTCTTCAGTGCTCTCCGGGTAACAGTGCTCTATGTTTCTTCTGTGCTTATGATAAACGCTTTCTTCAGCCTACTCTTGGCAATACTAGTAACATACTTCGTCAGAAACGAAAGTGTAGCGGCGGCCATTAGGTTAGCATGGCTGATACCAAGGATAACCCCAGCAGTAATATACGCCCTACTATGGAGGTGGTTTATAGATCCGCGGATAGGTCTTTTAAACAAGATGCTCAGCATGTTTAATCTACCTGCCCCTCATGACTGGCTTCTAACGGCACCATATTCGCAGATATTGATGATAGTTGTCAACGGCTATGTCGGTGCATCCTTTGGAATGATAATATATTCGGCGGCCATAACATCCATACCAAGAGAATTGTTTTACGCTGCATCTATAGACGGTGCATCCGATCTACAGGTCATCAGACACATAATAGTGCCTCTCTTAAAGTGGCCGATTTTCTTTGTCACGGTATGGCAAACCTTAAGCCTGATATCATCCTATGAACATATACTAGCTTTATGGGCAGGCGGGGCTGGTGTAGCTAGGGCTGCTGGGGTAGAGGTGTGGGCACTCTACGCATATTCGAGGGCATTCTATTCGGCGGAGTACGGTTACGGTGCAGCCCTTTCAGTATTCCTCGTGATAATAGGTTTGGTCTTCATTGTAATATTCTTCAAGATATTCGGGTTCGAGAGGATGATGCAGCCATCAAAGGTGGAGGTGTAGACATGATGAACGGGAATTCAAGCTACAAATCCAAGATTAGGAGGGCGCGTATACGAAGATGGATAACAATAATAGTTGTCTACTCAATACTCTTGATACCGTTAACCCCTATCCTACTGATGGTCGGCTGGCTTGTGGCACAAAGTATCAGCAAGGGCCCTGCCATTGGCATAATACCTAACGGCTTTACCTTGGAGAACTTCAGGTTCCTTTGGGCGCCTATAAGATTCGGTTTATCGGAGTATCCGAACATCTGGCCTTTGGTAATGAACTCGCTTCTACTGGCGCTAGGTACAACAGCCTTCGAAATACCTGTAGCTGCACTTGCCGGCTACGTGCTCTCAAGAATGGAGTTTCGAGGTAGGATGGCGACAATGAAGCTCATAGTTGCGTTACACGCCTTCCCCGGAGTAATCCTCCTGATAGCTCTCTTCTACATCCTAAACAGGATAGGACTCTACGGTAAAGGTCTACTAACCCTTCTGGGTGTAGCTTTAATCAAGGCGGGGCTAGGAGTACCCATGGACACGTGGATCCTAAAGGGATTTTTTGATGGCATACCATGGGAGCTTGAATGGGCTGCCATGGTTGATGGATCTACAAGGTTCCAGACGTGGAGGAAGATACTACTACCCATCGTTGCTCCCGGTATATCTGCGGTAGCATTATTCTCGTTCATGGGCGGATGGGGTGAATTCCTAATAGCCTATACTTACATTAAAAGAAAAGAGTTTTATCCTCTTTCAGTGTTCCTATACAGCGTGATCGGTGAATTCGTCTACGTGGACTGGGGGTTGCTGGCAGCGGTAGCTCTGTTTTACATGTTGCCAGTATTAATATTCTATGCATTGGCGCAGAAAACCCTACTTAAATTACAGCTGGTTGGCGCTGTAAAGGGATAATAATCTAGATAAATTAAGGCAGGGTAGGCTATGATAGAGGAGAAATTATACAGAAAACAGGAGAACATGCTTAGAAAGCTACGTGGCGTAAGGAAGCCCTTGGTCGAAGACATCTTTAAAAGGGTGGCCTATCTAGGTCCAGAAGATTTCAAAGTTGCTGGCTACAAGCGGACTAAACCTGTAGCCGTCTTCAATCCCGGGGCTCTACTACATAACGATAGGCTTCTACTGTTCCCGCGTATGATATTCGACTACTATAAATACGTCTCAAGTATAGGTTTCGTCGAGATAAAAATAGATGATCTACTCGACAACAGCCTTGAAACACCTATAGAGGCCCGTATCCTAATGTGGCCCAGGAGGCTATGGGAGTTTCTTGGAAGCGAGGATCCAAGGGCATTCTACAACAAGGGGTCATACTACCTGCTGTACACCGGAAAAGGGTTTTATCTCGATGACAGGAACTACTATAGAAGGGATGTGCTAGCGTTTGTGGAGTACGATTCTAGCTGGAAACTGCTTAGGAAAGGATACTTTACCATATCAGAGGGCAACGAAACCTTCATCCCTCAATCAAACAAGGATAGTGCGTTTATTAAGATAGAGGGTGATAAAGCCGTTCTCCTAACTAGACCAGAAATAAGGGGGAAACACGTCTGCTGGCGGTGTGTAGCACGGCTCTCCGATCTAACCATTGACGGTGAAACCCTCGAACCTATACTAGTTTACGAAGAATGGGAGCTAAAGGTTGGGTGGTCCACCAACACAGTTAAGCTTTCCAGCAACGAGTACCTGGTAGGATGGCATGGCGTTATATTGACGGACTACGCGTACCGGGATGGATTCGCAATTGTCAGCGAGGAGGGAGAATTGCTGGCGGTCAGCAACTACCTTCTTTCGCCTCAAGGGCTTACGGAAGAATACGGCGACAGGTCGCTGGTGATCTTCGGAGACGGTTTAGTAAAGTACAAGGAGTTGCTGATATGGGTTGGCGGGGTCAGCGACTATGCAATAGGATTTTTTGTCGCGGAGCTGGATAAAGTATTGGAGAAGATGAGGTGGGTGAAGGGACATGTTACATAGGTTGTTACTTAAATGGACTAATTTTTTAAGGAAAATTAGACATTTTTTTAGAGGGGAGGATGTAAAATGGTAAGCGTTAAACTTGAGAATCTATCGAAGTATTTCGGGAAGGTAAAGGCGGTAGACAACCTTAATCTCGAGATAAGGGACGGAGAACTTGTTGCACTTCTAGGACCCAGCGGCTGCGGCAAAACAACCACCCTTCTAATGGTGGCTGGCATATATAGGCCGACATTTGGCTACATATACTTTGATAAAGATATAGTAAACGACCTTCCACCTAAAGACAGGAATATAGGAATGGTGTTCCAGAACTACGCCCTCTACCCGCACATGAAGGTATATGATAACATTGCTTTCCCCCTGAAATTAAAGAAGCTCCCAAAAAAGGAAATAGATAAGAAGATAAAGGAGGTTGCCCGCCTCCTGAGGATAGAGAATCTCCTCGACAGGAAGCCAGGCCAGTTAAGTGGTGGACAACAGCAGAGGGTTGCACTGGCCCGTGCTCTAGCAAAAGAGCCTCAATTATTTTTAATGGACGAACCGTTAAGCAACCTCGATGCGAAACTCAGGGTTGTGATGAGAGCTGAACTCAAAAAACTCCAGAAGGAACTTGGAATAACCACCATATACGTTACCCACGACCAGGTGGAAGCTATGACTATGGCCGATAGGATAGCTGTACTGAACGAGGGGAAGCTACAACAATATGGGGAGCCAAACGAACTCTACAACAAGCCTGCAAACGTTTTCGTAGCCGGATTCATAGGTAGCCCCCCAATGAACTTTATAGAGGGAAGCCTAGTAGAAAGGGAAGAGGAGATAGTGGTAGACTTTGGACCTTTTTCGCTTAAACTTCTAGCCGACATTGCAACCATTCTCAGAAACCAGGGTGCTTCAGGAGAAATAATATTCGGCGTCAGGCCCGAAGACGTGATTATAGGGGAAGGAGAAATAGAAGGGGAGGTGTACGTCGTGGAACCATTAGGCAAAGACGTAATAGTACATGTAAATGTTGGAGATAAAACGATGATACGGGCCTTAACTTCAACGGATAAGGCGCCGAAAATGGGTGAAAAGATTAAACTAGGGTTCAACATGGATAAAATACACATCTTTGATAAAAAGACTAGTAAAGCGTACATCTAGCAACAGTAATTAAGATCCTTTTACTCAAAGCCGGGAGATCCTGACTGGAGGCGGCGGACCCTTGTTTAAACTAGCGGTAGCAGTTACGTTAGAAGAGGCTCGTTTTAACGCGGTTGCCAAAGCTAAATCCCTAGAAGAAGTAGCTACATTAGTCAATAGGTATGGTTTCGATGGAATAGAGATATCTATCATAGATCCAAAGACTCTAGACACCACATACGTGAAGAAAATTCTAGCAGAATCTGGGCTTGAAATACCAGCCCTTAGCACAGGTCTCAACTACATTCATTTAGGACTTAGCCTCACCTCTTCAAACCGAGAGAAACGAGAACTTGCAGTAAAACGCCTACTAGAGTTTATTGATTTAGCGGAACGATTAGAGGCTGGCGTTGTAATCGGACTTATAAGAGGATGTATCGAGGAGGGGCAAAGCAGGGAGGAAGCCTATAAACTCATGATCAAGGGTCTCCGAAAAATATGCGCATACTCGGAGCAGAAGGATGTACAGTTGTTCTTCGAACCCATAAACCGTTATGAAACAAATTTGATAAATACGGTAGAGGAAAGCTTAAATGTCTTGGAGGAAGTCGAATCCCCTGTGCTTAAACTTCTCTTAGACACATTCCATATGAATATCGAAGAACCTAAAATAGAGGAATCGATACGGAAGGCTTCAAGGAAAATAGGGCACGTCCACGTAGCAGACAGTAATAGACTTGCACCTGGCATGGGACACCTTGATTTTCATGCGATTTTAACGGCGCTCAAAGACGCGGGATATAACGGATATCTTTCGGCAGAAGTCATGATTAAACCCTCCCTAGAAAAAGTCCTCCAAACAACAGGTAGCACCCTGAAACCTCTGATAAAAAACTGTTTTAAGGGCAGTCCTTGAAATCATCGACTTTAGTTAACCCACTAACTACTACTTTATCAAGTCATACAAAGTAGGAGTTTTATGATTCTAATAAGCCTGCAGTAAATATCTTTATCAAGGCTTCTAGAACTATTTATGGTGTATTTCATGTAAAGTCTTTTATAACCCTTGTTGTAAAAATATATATGGTGAAGCTATTGCCTAAAACTATGAAAGCCGCGGTGGTATACGCCGATTTCTCTCCTAGGCCTGGATATAAGTTAACTGAAGCCGAGTTGAAGACACGTAAGGTTCGTGAAGGGAACAGGGTATGGAAAAACCCTTCACTGAAACTCGAGGAGCGACCAATCCCAGAGCCAAAGCCAGACGAAGTTTTAATCAGAGTTAAGGCGTGCGGAATCTGTGGTAGCGACATACACTTCATCGAAACCGATGAAGAGGGATACATGATCTATCCCGGGCTGACGAAATTCCCGTGTATTATAGGCCACGAGTTTAGTGGAATAGTGGAGAAAACAGGGTCGGCTGTCAAGTGGGTGAAGCCCGGAGACGTGGTGACAGCCGAGGAGATGTGGTGGTGTGGGCAATGCGA